>JAZDKP010000019.1:0-22535 GCA_043802925.1 Fibrobacterota bacterium
CCAGAACAGCTTGGACGGCTTTGCGACGAATGTCCACCTGGGCGGTGGCAGGGAGAGAGCGGAAGTCTTGTGTCCTCACACATATAATATAGGATAGTTACGAGGCGTTATGGTAACTATATATTGCACTGATTAGTAAGACTTATGCAAATCGTGAACGCAATCCGCGAGCCAGAGATGGCTTGTGCCCTGTAATTTATTGTCAATGGATAAGTTGCCGAGGAATGGGATTGGAGTTTACAGGTGGGGATAGTGAACTTTGTCCCTATTCCCTATTGAGGGGTGGGACAAAGCAAAGCTATAAGTTAAGGGAATCCGGAATCAGTCCTGATCGGCCGACCTTATCAACCGCTTGTTCAGCGCAGATCGGCTCATTCCTAAATACTGGGCCGCAACGGTCTGGTTGCCATTGGCCTGCTTAAGCGCCTCATCAATGAGCAACTTTTCGGCTTCTTTCAGAGTTGGGAGTTTTTGACTCCGGGAAAGGGTTTCCGGTACTAAAGTCCGAATCATATCGCCTTCATTGTCGGCCTGTAATTCGCGGGTATTCCTATTCACGCGCTGTTGGAAAGGTTCAGTGGAAAGCGGTCCGGCTTTATGCTGGCTTACCGCGTCATAGACCATGTTTTTCAGTTCCCTGATATTTCCGGGAAAGTCATATTGCCGGAGCAGCTCATTCACTCCTGGGGGTATTTCAGGTACGGATTTACCGAGCTCCATCGCAGCCTGTTCCAGGAAGACCTCCAACAGTAAAGGAATATCCTCTGTCCGTTCGCGGAGGGCCGGCACGCGGACCTGGTGACTTTCCAAACGATAATACAGGTCGTCCCGGAACAATCCTTTCCGGCGTCGTTCTTCGAGTGATGTGTTGGTCGCGACCACGACACGGGCATCGCAGGTCCGCGCCGAATCGGCGCCGATGGGGTAATAGGTACGCTCCTCAAGCAACCGGAGCAACTTGACCTGGGAATCCATGGCCAAATCGCCGATTTCATCCAGGAAGACTGTCCCGCGACCCGCCTTGGCAACCAGCCCTTCCCGTTTGTCCACAGCGCCGGTAAAAGCCCCGCGCTCATGCCCGAATAGCGTGTCGCAAAAAAGGGTGTCGCTCAGTCCCGCGATATTAATGGAAATGAATTCATCGGGACGGCCGCTGGACTGGTGGACGGCCATTGCAATCATTTCCTTGCCTGTGCCGGTCTCGCCCGTGATCAGCACGGGCATGGGTGACGGGGCCACGGCCTCAATGTACTGAAAGAGTGCAATCATGCCCTTGTTGCGCGTGACGATTTTCTCGAAGAGGGCGGGGTTTTCAAGCCGGTCGGAAAACAGCTTGTTTTTAAGGCGGCTATTTTCGTTCTGAAGCTGGGCTTTTTCCATCGCGTGCCGGACCGTGGCCACCAGCCGGTCACCCTCAACCGGTTTGACGATATAGTCAAATGCGCCCGCCCGCATGCACTCGACCGCCATATTAACTTCGTTTAGCGCGGTCAGCATAATCACGGGCAGTTGCGGATATTGTCGCACGACCCGCACCAGCAGTTCGTTTCCGGAACAGCCAGGCATGAAGATATCGAGCATAAGGACCGCACAGGGTTTTGCAGCCAGTGTTTGCAGGAGGTTTGCACCATCAGAGGAGGTTTCGACAGTAAAGCCTCCCAGGCGCAAGGTCAGGGCAGCGCTCTTTAAAAACTGAGGTTCATCATCCACAAGCAAAACAGTCAGTGACATGTCAGATCCTGGTTAAAGGTGATAACGACGGTCAGGTCAGGAAATAGCCGGCAAAAGGATACTTGCGCACGTCCCCCGGCCCGGCTCGGATTCAATCTTCAACTCGCCCCCGTGGTCCTTCACGATGGAATACGAAATGGAGAGCCCCAGTCCAGTGCCCCCCATGTCGCGGTTGGTGGTAAAAAACGGATCCATGATATGTTTCATGTGTTCCTTTTTAATGCCAGCACCTTTGTCACGTACCGCAATTACGACAAACCGTGCCGCATTATCAAAAGAGATGGAGATGGAAATAGATTTTGAGCGGTCGCGGGTGGCCTGGCAGGCATTGGTCAGGAGGTTGATGACCACCTGCTCGAGCTGCTGCATGTTTCCCCGAACGTCGGGCACCTCGCCTTCCTGGTGGATGCTGAAATCGTCCGTTGTTTTCTTGATAAGACCGCCCACAATGACCGCTGATTCCTCCACCAGCTGTTTCGGGTTTATGTTCAGCCTTGCATTGTCGGTATCCTGCCGGGCGAAGTCCTTAAGTCCCTGGACAATCCGGTTTATCCGTTTCGCCCCTTCCGAAATTCCATCAATCAGCCCCGGCATCTCCCGGCGGGCTTCG
This sequence comes from Fibrobacterota bacterium, assembly GCA_043802925.1. Taxonomy (GTDB): domain Bacteria; phylum Fibrobacterota; class OXYB2-FULL-49-7; order OXYB2-FULL-49-7; family JAEUSG01; genus JAZDKP01. The sequence goes on from JAZDKP010000019.1 coordinate 2,342, forward strand.
GAAAAGGGCAGGCCGCTCAGCGAAAATTCCTGATGAGCCGAATAATAGTCGTCAATGACGGGCAGAAGATCATGCCAGAACCGGTTCAGGTTTTCGCTGTTCAGGAGTATGAAGTTGTTCGGATTGTTGATTTCGTGGGCAATGCCGGACACCATGACGCCGAGTGTGGCCATTTTGTCCGTCTGCAACAGTTTGCGCTGGTTGATTTGCGCGAGTTCCTCGGCCTTTTTCCGGGCCGTAATATCGCTTCCCACACACAGCAATTCCCGGAGCCGGCCCTGGTCGTCATAAAGCGGCTTATTTGACCACGCAATCCAGATTTTATCGCCTGTTTTTGTGGCGCACAGGTTTTCAATGTAGCGGTTGGACTCGGCGTCTTGCAAAACAACGTTCAATCCCGGTCCCGCATCCAGTCCGTCAACTGGGGCCGGGCTGATGGCAAGAACTGAAATGGGTTTCCCCTGTATTTCGAGTGGGGAATATCCGAAAAGTTTCTGCGCATGCTCATTAAAGAAAAGAATCCGGCCGTGCTTGTCTGCCCGAATGATGGCGCTGTTGGCATTTTCAACCAGTTCCCGGTATTTTGCGGCATTGTCTTCGAGCTTTGCGAGTGTTTGTTCAATATGCGAAAGCAGCCTATTGAAGCTGCCGGCCAGCCTTCCGATTTCGTCCTCAGAGGAGACTTCCATTCTGGAAGCGTAGTCTTTTTTTCCGGAGGTAATCTCCTCGGAGAGGGTCACCAACCGGTTGATGGGATAGGTGATCCGGCTGGAAAAGAAAATGATCAGAACGCTGAAGACGCTCAAAATAACCACCGAATAAAGAATACGCTCCCGGATGATATCCAGTACATCGTCCCGGATTTGGTCGGACCGGACCGCGATGACCTGTTCCACATCGTCCATATATTTGCCCGATGCCACAATCCACCCCAGCGGCGCGTACGCTTTCGCATAACAAAGCTTGGGATACGCTTCGCCGGAAAACCCCGCCCCGGTAAATTTTGGCCAAACCGTCCGGTAAAACCCTGATCCGCCGGACTGAACGACGCTGTCGACAGCAAGTGAAAGCTGTCTGACCTTTGCGGCATCTCCGGCCCGGAGCTTGTCCGCAAAAGGGTGCATGACCAGAGCACTGTCCTTTCCGGCCCTGCTTATCCAGAAATATCCCCGGCCGTCGTCATAAGTAATGCTCCTTACCTTATCCAGGAACGATTGTATCTGTTCCGGCTCAAGCGTGCTTTTGTATTGCGCATCGAGCAGGGAGCAGATGATGTTGACATGCTCCCGCAGAGTGCTTTCAACCCGCAGGTTTTCGTTCTTCCAGATGCGTTCAATATCTTTTTTGCCCTTCACCCGTATTTGCCGTACCGTAATGGAAAGAATGGCGACAGAAACGATAAGCACAAAAAACACGGTAAAAAAAAACCAATTTGATTCGCAAATTCATTTTGATAATATATAAAATCCCCGTTCATTCGAAATAATTAATTCACTCCGCTTAGAAATAAACGGCTCAGGAATATGTTGAGTTCGTGGTGAATCCTGATATTTACGTGTGTCCCTTTTGCGTGCTGACCTGGGACAATGGTCGCTATTTGTGTTTTTTTGAAGATGTGCCCTTCCGGACATAACTTTTATGCTATCAGTCTGTTATCCGCTGCGGCCGGCTTTGAGCACGGGCTTTGCGTAACAGAAGGCATTATGGAAAGCGCCAAATTCCGCCTTTATGAATCCCTGATGGGACTTGTTTTGTCCTTGTTCTGGCTTTTTCTGGGCAACATCTCGCTGATTTATTTAGCAGGCGTCTTTGCAATCCGCATTGAGGTTCACGGCGCATTCTATGGAATTCTTTACTGGGCGAATGCGTCCGCGCTCGTGGTCGCCCGGTATTTCGACATACGCTTTTTCAACGGATTCACGCTGGAAGGCGCAAAAGCGACGCGGGATGACTGGAACAGATATTTGCGTTATGTCACCCTGTTCTCCGTTCTCCTCTTCGGAGTGGCGCTTTTTCTCAGATATATCGTAGTCTTGGGAACCCGCCCTTTGAGCCACCTGGCCTGGGGATAACAATAAGATGCCAATCATTTAACCGGGAGCTTTTTATGCGTCAGCTGATACTTTTATGGACCATCACGGTATCGATTCTGCTGGTGACGGGCTGCGGTGCTTCAAAAAAAACAGTTAAAAACGTTCAGGAAAAAACCGCGGATGCTTCGAGCCCCAAGACGGCCATGAAGCCCGACAGCTTGACAGGCGACGAACTCAAACAGCTTCGGAAGATTATGGATGATCTCAAGGATGTTCCCTTTGACTTCGATCAATATTCGCTGCCGACCCAAAGTCTGGAAATTATCAAGGAGAATGTTGCCATACTCAATAAAATGCTTGAAGCACGCAAAGCCGTCCTCCATATCACGCTGGAAGGAAATTGCGATGACCGCGGCTCTCAGGAATACAACCTGGCTCTGGGCGCAAAACGGGCGCAAATCGTCAGGGATTATCTGGTCAATGTGGGGTTCACTCCCGCGGCTCTCAAAACACTCAGTTACGGCGAAGAACGACCCAAGGTCCAGGGACATTCGGAAGAAGCCTGGGCCGCGAATCGCAGGGTTCAGCTTGTCGTGACTGTGACCGGATCCTGAGGCGCCTAAAAGCCTCATCTCCCAAATTATCCTGCAAACAGGAGAACCTTTGAAACAAAAGACCATTAACTGTAAAATCCATGAAATTCGCACAGAGGAAGAGCTGTCGCCCTTCATGACTCTGTACGCCCTGGTTGAGTTCTTAAATGAAAACATGAAACCCTATCAGGATGAATGCCGGGATATCCAGAGGGGTATTGAATATGCTTTTTCCCGTGAACCGGGCAAAGGCGGCTTTGTATTGCTGGCCGAGAGCTACGGAATGCCGGTTGGCGCGCTGGTCATGCTCAACACAGGAATGGGCGGATATGTCCCGGAAAACCTGCTTCTTTTTGTATCCGTGCACGAATCTGCGCGTAATGCCGGCATCGGCGGCAACCTGGTCTGCCAAGCGCTAAAACTTTGCAAAGGAGATGTTAAATTGCACGTTGAATTTCATAACCCCGCAAAACGGCTCTACGAAAAACTCGGTTTCGCATCAAAATATGCTGAAATGAGGTATTATTGTGAATCGCCTCAGAATTAACCTTGACGCCTTGCATCACAACCTGACCATGGTCACCGGATGGCTGGCGCCGTCGGACGCCCACTGGACACTGGTGTCAAAAGTGCTTTGCGGAAACAAGGAACTCCTTCAGGCCCTGATGAACATGGGCGTACGTTCCATGGGCGACACGCGGATGCTCAACCTGCAGGCCGTGGCGGACCTCGACGAAAACCTGGAACGGTGGTATTTCAGGGTCCCCCACCTGTCCATAGCACCGGATGTGGTCAGGCTGGCCCAGGCAAGCCTCAACAGTGAAATAGAGGTCATTGAAAGGCTGAACGAAGAGGCGGTCAAACTTCAAATGATGCATAAAATTATCATCATGATTGAACTGGGCGACCTTCGCGAAGGAATCCTGCCGGGTTCGCTGGTCAACTTCTATCGCAAAGTCTATCAACTGCCCAATATCGAGGTCATCGGCATCGGCACAAACCTGGGGTGCCTTTCCGGGCTCATTCCGAATGTTGACCATCTGACACAGCTGGTACTTTACCGGGAGCTGCTTGAACTGAAATTCAACCACCGTCTTCCCCTTATCTCCGCCGGGACCAGCTCGATTCTCCCTTTGCTAAGCCGCCGTCAGGTGCCGAAGGCGATCAACCATTGGCGGATCGGCGAATCGCTGTTTATCGGGAGCGATCTCATCAACAACGGGACACTGGAAGGATTCCGCGATGATGTCTTTATCCTTGAAGCGGAAATCGCGGAAATCAAACAGAAGAACATGGCGCCGGCCGGTGAAACGGGTTCATTGCGTCCCTTTGAGGTGAATCCGGATGAGGCCGCAGCGCCGGGGCAGCGGGGCCGGAGAGCCCTTATCACTATCGGCGAACTGGACACAGACGTGCACGGCCTCAAGCCCTTGAACGTCGCGCACCGGGTCGTGGGCGCCAGCAGTGACATCACGGTCATCCATGTCGGCGACCAGGAAGGCGTTCCTCCCCCGAAAGTCGGAGACGTGCTTCCGTTCAAGCTGAATTATTCGGCCCTGCTCAGATTGATGAACAACCGGTATGTCGAAAAGCATATTGAACCCCTGGCCTCCACCGATGGTCGAAACACCTTGATTGTCAACAAACCTACGCTTACCGCCATCAGCAAAGAGGAGGATATGCATGTCCAGCTTACTCCATAAAGTTGAAAACAGCGATCGAAAAATCTGGGATAACTGCGCATCCGTCTATGAGGAACGCATCGTCTCGGGACATCCCAACGTGACCGCCTATGAGGCTTTTGAAGAGGATTTTCTGGACGCGCTTCTAATACATCTTGGGCGGGATTGCGGACGAACGATGCAATTGTATGATTTCGGCTGCGGGTCCGGCCGGCTTCACCTGCGTTATGCGCTGAAATCCATTGACCTTCAGGACCACCCCCGTGGTGTTCAACGGGCCGTCCAGGCTGCGCGCGCCAACAGACCCGATTACGCCTATTGTCCGGTCTTCAACAAACGCCTGATTCATATCAGTGGCGTTGATTTTTCGGCCCGAATGATATCTCTGGCGCGGGAAAAACTGGCAAGCTCCGGATTATCAAAACTGGAGCCCTGTTTTTTCAGTTTCGACCTTGGGTCGGCCCTGAACGTACCTCCTTACCGGGGCAAGGCGACACCTGTCGCGGTAAGTGTATGCAACTCCATCGGCGTCATGCAGGGACCGGCAGGGGCGCGTATGCTGTTTGATAGCATGCGGAAATATGTTCAGAAAAGGCGCGGGATAGCCGTTATCAGCGCCTACCGCAAGGATGCGCTCTTGTCGTTCGGACTGGGTAATTACGAATCCACCTTAAATGTGAGCGGGCAGCCGTCGTGGCTTACTCCCAAAACCTACGCCTCGGGCGTAAACACACTGCTGCCCCGCTCTTATAAAACCGCTTTTGACCCCTCGGCAAACATCCTTGTAGACGTTTATGATGCCCGACACCGACTTGTTGCCGCCGGGGTGAACCTGAAACGGAACCCAAAAGACGTGGCAGCGACGCTGTCAAGCGGCCGCATCACCACCGGCACGGGTTATACCTCCAACTGGTACAGCGTCCGCCAGTTCAAGGAATGGATCCGTGACTGCTGGCCGCGCGGTTCATCTTACCATATCGAAGGCCGGCGCCTGGATGTTCTCCGCGGAAGGCCTGCCCAACTGGCCATACTGGATGGCACCGGCGCACTCAAAGGGTTTTTCAGCCGATGGGGTATCCCTTGTTCCTGAAAGATTATACAGTCCTGTCTTTCATAGGGATAGTTTTAGAGCATGACTAACGAAATCATCCTGTGGACCATCATCGGCGGCTACATGCTGTTCATCGTGGTCAAGGGGCTATTGAAGGCGCGGGAAATCCATGATTCGGATGATTTTATCGTTGCGGGCAGGAATGTGGCATGGTTCCCGCTGCTCTGCACCATGGGGGCCACGGTCATCGGCGGCGGGGCGTCCATCGGCGCCATCGGGAAAACCTATGACTGGGGCTTGCTCATGCTGGTCGTTTCCACCGGCTGGTACCTTCATTTCATCCTTTCGGGCCTGCTGGTGGCGCCCCAGTTCCGCGAAGCGCGTCTTTATACCGTAGCCGGCTTTTTCGGCCTCCGGTTCGGCGAAAAACCGCGTTTTGTCATGCTGGTTTTATCGCTCCTGTTTTCGGTCTTTGTCGTGGCGGCTCAGATGGCCGCGTTCGGCTCCGTGCTGTCCGCCATTCTGCCGCAGTTTGCGGGGGCAAAGTCCGTGCTCCGATTGGCCATTCTGGTCGGTGGCATTATTGTGGTGGCTTACAGCACCGCGGGCGGGCTGAAGGCGGTCATTGCCACCGATAAATACCAGTTCATCATCCTGCTGGCCGGGTTCGCCGTCACGCTCAGTTTCTGCATCCCTGATATCACTCATTCCTGGGACACGGTAAGGGAACGCATCAAGCCCGAATTCTTTCTTCTGCATGGGGGGAAGGGGTGGCTGTTCCTGGTCACAACGTTCCTCGCCTTCTTCTTGGGCGAAACATTCGCACCTGGCTATGTGACGCGTTACTGCGTAGGCCGGAACATTAAGGAGACAAAAATCGGGATTGTGGGCGCGGGAGTATTCCTGGCCCTTGTTTTTCCGGTTGTCCTGTTTTTTATCGCCATTTACGCGCGCCTCCATTTTCCAAACGCCAACCCGCAGGAGGCCCTTCCGCTGGTACTGAAAGAGCTGAACAACCCGGTGGTAGGCGGGCTCATGATTGGCGCCCTGTTCATGGCCGTCATGTCGTCCGCGGATTCGGCACTGAATTCAACGACCGCCATCTTTGTCAAAGACCTTTTTGAACATCAACTGAAGATGAAGGAATCCAAACCGGGCCGCATGCTTGCCCTGGCCCGCCTTTGCACGATTGCTCTCGGGGGGATTGCCATTCTCATCGCAATCCTCTGGTCGGATATTATCGGTTTATTGCTGTTCACGTATCACATATGGGCGCCGGCCGTCATTCTTCCTGTCATTCTAGGCGCGATAAAGCGCGAAAAGTCGATGCAATATTCCCGTCCGGTGTTCATCACCATGGTCGCTACCACGCTCGTGACGTTGACATACCGGTTTATACCGGTTTTGGAAACGCACGCCCTTGGCCGGCACCTACCTCCCGAAGTATTCTCCTTTATCCGGCAATGTGACCCTTCGGTCTTCGGTGTTTTCTTTTCGCTGCTGTGCTTTGCGGGAATCGTGTCCGCAGGCAGGCTGGTCAAAGGCAATCGATTGAATTTTAACTGAAACAGGTGCTTAATGGATAGTTTATCCGCCATTCTCAAGAACTGGGGTGAAATGCAGCGCTTTGTTTTTTTGGCCGTGATTCCCATGGCATGTATTGCGGCGCGGTTTGTTTTTCTGACCGTGATGAGGACCCGCATCAAAAGACTCACGGAACGCACCAAAACGGAATACGATGACCGTCTGCTGGAGGCCCTTATCCCGCCCGCGGTCTATTTCATTTATCTGGCCGGCTATTACCTGTTTGTCCAGGCTGCGGAACTGGACGGCCGTCCCCTGAAATACGCCTATATCCTCCTTAAGCTCTTCGTCGGCTTCAATAGCACCTACATGGCCTTCCGCCTTATCAATGTGGTGGAACTGTATTTTCTAAAGCTGGCCGATCGGTCGGACAACGCCCTGGACAGCCAGTTCGCTGCCACGCTCCGGAAAGCACTGAAACTGCTCGTGCTTGTCGTTGCAGCTATTGTCATTGCGGACAACCTCGGGTACAACGTGTCGGGCCTTATTGCGGGTCTGGGAATCGGCGGGCTTGCCGTGGCCCTTGCCGCGCAGGACACGCTGGCCAACTTTTTCGGCTCCATCACGCTGGTGATGGACAAGCCTTTCAAAGTGCAGGAGCGGATAAAAGTCATGACCTATGACGGCATTATTGAAAAGATCGGGCTCCGCTCGGTCCGTCTCCGGACCTTCGACGGCCATCTGGTGACCATTCCCAACAAGGAACTCGCCAACGCTTCCATCGAAAATGTGTCCGAACGGCAGACCATCCGGACGCTCGGACGCCTGAACCTGACGTATGCGGTTTCGTCCGAAGAAATCGAGCAGGCGATTTCGCTGGTCCGGAAAATCCTGGAAAGCACGGACCACGTAACGAAGGAATACAAAGTCTATTTTGAAAAGTTCGCGAGCTATTCCCTGGACTTGTATTATGTTTACTGGGTCTCGCCCGCGGATTACTGGCTATCCATGGAAATAAACGAAAAAATCAACCTGGCTGTTAAACGGGCGTTTGACGCCAGAGGCATCGCGTTCGCCTTTCCCACACAGACCATCCAGCTTGAAAGACCGGACGCACAAATCCGAAACCCAAAAGAATCAGAGCAAAGGGTTTGAATTCTTTTTAAACTTGGCTTTCTGGCGTGGTATCGTTCTTTAACGTGGCAGGAACGTGTCCGGATTCGGGCGCAGGCTGTTTTACCCGTTCAATCAATATTTTAACGAGATGCGTCTTGGCGGCATCCATGATTGCGAATTTAAGGTTTTCCCATTGAAAATATTCGCCTTCCTGCGGAATGTGGCCCAGGTGATTGATGACGAACCCTCCCAGTGTGTTGAAGGATTCCTCCTCATCCAGCGGGTGTGTTATGTTGAAATGGCTCTTGAAATCATCGAAGGAAAGCGCCGCGTCAGCCAGCCAGGCATTGTCCGATTGCTTGATGATTGAAGGGACTTCCTCTGAAGGGTTATCGGGAATATCGCCCACCAGGGCATCCAGAATATCCTCTGTGGATATCGCGCCGACCAGGTCACCGTATTCATCGACCACGAGCGCGTACTGTGTTTTACGGGATTTAAACTTTTCAAGAACAAGCAGCGCCGGCATGCTCTCATTAATGTATAGCGGCTTCTTCAAAAGCGGACGCAACTCTGTGGGCCGGGTAAGGTCCGGCTGATTCAGCAGATCCTTTACGTGAAGAATTCCGATGACATTGGCCATGGATTTGGAAACAATGGGAAGATAATCATATTGGGTTGCGGAGGCTTTCTCGTACAATTCGGATATGGGGCTGGTAAAATAATGGCACTGTATCTGGGAACGCGGGGTCATAATCGCCCTGGCTTTTTTATCGCCGAACCGGAAAACGCGCTCAACCATCTCTCTTTCCGAAGGATTTACCGCTCCTTCCCGTGCTCCCTGGGCAATAAGATGGCGGATGTCGTCCTCCGTCACCAGAGCGTCTGCTGAAGGTTTCAGGTGCAGAATATAAAAAACGGAATCCGTAATCCAGCTCAGGAATTTAACGATGGGGAATCCGAGAGCCGAAACCCATTGCATGGGAAGGGCGAATAAAATGGCGATTTTCTCCGGCGCATGCAGGGCGATGCGTTTGGGGATGAGTTCGCCCAGGATGACCGATAAAAACGTAATTCCGGTCACCACAAGAACGATGCTGATGCCTTCGGCATGCGGCACCAGGAGCGGATGTTGAAGCAACAGCGGCTTAAAGGCATTGGCTACTTTAGCGCCTCCGAATGCGCCTAAAAAAATACTGATAAGCGTGATTCCGAATTGGACGGTGGACAAAAACCGGGTAGGCGACCCGGCCAGGTCAATGGCAGCCCGCGCCCCTTTGTTGCCCCTGTCCGCGGATTTCTGGAGACGCGACTTGCGCGCGGAGATAATGGCGATTTCCGCCATCGCGAAGAGTCCGTTTAAAAGAATAAGAAAAACAACAATCAGTATCCGGGACTGTAAGCTTTCCATGCTGGTCAATATAATAAATATGCAGCTTTCTTATTTTCTGATAGTTTGTAAATTTCAAGCAGTTGCCCCGTTCCGTTGTTTATGTTGGCGTCACATGTGCCTGAATCACAAGGGGTGACCGCATTATGATTTAAATTCATTGCTTTGTGCGTAAATGTATACTATTGTATTGTCGAGGTATTACCATGAATTGGGTCAAAATCAAATTAAGCAGCAAGCACAAAACACTGTTTTTCATTATAAGCCTCCTCCTGTTATCGGCCGTGTTTTTTGTAGACATCAAGCTCTTGCCACCGGATTTAATACTATTATTGCCGTATATCATAATAATATCATTCGCCACTTTTTTTATCGGCGATGCGGCGGGCTTACTGTTGTCCGCTATTTCTGTAGTATTCTGGTTTCTTTCCAAGACGGGCTTGCTGGCAACGTTTACTCAGTCGTTGATTGTTAATACGGTAATAAAAACCATATTCATCACGATACAGTTTATGCTGGTGCGGTATATTAAAATCATATATTCAAAAATAGAAGAATTGTCTATCATTGACGTACTTACTGAACTGAATAATCGAAGGGGTTTTGATTTCCTGGCCCGGTATGAGTTGAAACAAATCGCCCGAAAAGGCGAATACGTCTCTTTAGCGTCCATGGATATTGACAATTTCAAGAAAGTGAACGATACCAGAGGACATGCCGAGGGAGACCGTGTGCTGAAAGCGCTTGCCGCGGCAATAAAAACAACCACACGTAATATTGATGTTTCTGCGCGGTTGGGCGGTGACGAGTTTTGTGTTTTGTTTCCCAATGCGGATTCCACTGAAATGAAGAACATCATAAGCCGGATGGTTGACAGCTTTCGCCGGTCCTCTGAAGCGTTCACATGGAACGTGTCTTTAAGCGTGGGTGTTTTTACAACAAAGGCCGAAATCGAATTGGAAGCGTTGCTGAAGAGCGGCGACAGGTTGATGTATAAGGCAAAAGCAGGCGGGAAAAACAGAATTGAGTATGACGTCGACACCTCTTCCGGGTAAAACGATTCCTGTGCACAATTAGTGGCAGTAAAGGCCAAAATCACCCGGGGCCCACAAATTGTTTCCAAATCCGTGATAAAATGCAAGAATATCCGGTACAACCGGGTATATCCCCCGCAAACAATGACAGAAAACAGCGCTTGACTTATCCAAAGCGTTTGATTATATTAGTAAGTAAGCGCTCACTCACTCTTAAAGGAGGCATCCTATGGGTTACTGGACTGAAGTAAAAGACGTGGTTCTCAAGGGCATGGACCTTGCCGCGGCAAACATCAAGGAAGGCGCCGGCGTCGCAATCGAGAACATCAAGCAAGGGGCCGGCACGGCTGTAGAAAAAGGTAAAGAAGGGGTGGCGTACGCCCAGTTGAAAAAAAACCTCTTTCTTCAGCATCGCAAGCTGCATACCCTCCTCGCCGACCTTGGGGACTTGACGCGCGACCTGTACAAGGATGGAAAAGACATCTACAAAGATGATAAATTGCAGAAGATTATGGAGCAGGTGGTGCAAATGGAGACGGAATGCAAACGCATGGAACAGGAAATAGACGGCCTTGGCAAAAAAGTTTAAAACAGGTTGAATGGAGTGACCATGAGCGCCAAAGCCATAAAACCGGTTTCGATTCACCAGCAGGCAATTCTGCAGGCGGCCAGGGAAATCATCGTCACCGAAGGGATGGAGGCGCTCACGGTCCGGGCCATTGCCGACCGGCTGGAACTGACGGACGGGGCCCTCTACCGCCATTTCAAGAGCAAGGAAGATATTCTCGCCATGCTCATTGATGAAACCGAACAAACCCTCCTTGAGATGGTCCGCACCGCCGGCCAAAAATCCGGGGATACGTTTGAAAAACTTGAAAACATCCTGTACTCGCATCTGTCGTACGCGGAACAACGGAAAGGGGTGACATTCATCCTCATTGCTTCAACCTACAATATTAAGGCCACCCGTCTGCGCGAAAAGATGTGGTATGTCATCGGCAGGTATCTGGACACCATCCGGGCCGTCCTGAATGAAGGTGTTCGGAAGGGCGTCCTCCGCAAAGACCTGGATGTCGAGGCCGCAAGCACCATATTTTTCGGTCTTATACAGTCCATGGTGACTTTTTGGGCCCTGAGCGGGTATCAGTATTCTATCCACGTTCGCCGATTAAGGACGATGTTTGACATTTATGCGAACGGTATCAAACAACCTTTAACGCAGGTTAAAAATTACAAGGCAATGATGGGCGGATGATTTTAAACCGCCCTTAAAATTAATGAGCAAGGGTGCAGCGGTAAGTTCCGTTGCAGGGCATGGATGGTCGGGCCGCCATTCGGTTAAAGAACTAACCGGAGGTTGCCGTGAATGACAAACCCAAAACGCAAAAAAAACAAGATCCCCCCCCCGTTCCCATTCTCGGTCTTTTTCTAACGCTATTCTGGGTGCTTGCTGGCAACTGTTCGCTGATTTATATCGCTTATTCCATCGGGTTCCGAAAGAACATCGAACCGGCACGGTATGCCATCCTGTATGTACTGAACATCCTGGCGTTGATGGCCGCCCGGTATCTGGATATCCGCTTTTACCAAGGAAACACCACGGAAGGAGAACCGGCAACGCTGGAACATTGGATGGCATATACACGGAAACTGTTTATAATTGCATTTTTGCTTTTAATTGTTGTTTTTCTTGTCAGGGTGTTTATCGTGATTTAAGACCGTTTGCGAGTACGAATGGATGATAAAATGATACTTATAAACGGAATTGGCCTCTTTTTATGCCTTTTAATTTTGTTACTTCCATTTTTCTATCTACAAAAAAAAGAAAGACGTTCCAAAACGGCCGCCGCAAAGCGGGCTCGGAAGGCCTATAATCTAAGTGTGATTGGTTGTTCAGAATGCAATGGAGGCGACTGTGAGGTATGCAGACAGAAAGAGGCGATGGATAAGGAAAAGAATGGTCCAAAGACAGGCATGATGAATGGGCCATTGACGGGTAGGGTAAAGTTCAATTGAATTGGAGGTTTTTATGTGTGGAATAGCCGGAATCATGTCCGAAGAAAAAGAGGTGGTTCAGCATATGATGGCCCGCCTGATGCACAGGGGACCGGATGGAAGCGGATTACGGCAAAAAAAAGGGTGCGTGCTGGGGCATACCCGTCTTTCAATTATTGACCTCGAGGGTGGTGCCCAGCCCATGGACGACAATGAAAAGCAGGTTCAAATCGTGTTTAATGGTGAAATCTATAATTTCCCAACCCTTCGTTACGCCCTGGGCCAGGACCGGTTTTTAACCCACAGTGATACGGAAGTCATTCTGGAATTGTTCAAGTCGGATCCCAAGCATTTACCACAGCGCCTGGACGGCATGTTCGCTTTTGCAATCCGAAACGGGGATGAAGTCATCCTCGGGCGTGACCCGCTCGGTATAAAACCGCTTTATATGGGCCAAAGAAAAGGAAGCCTTGTTTTCGCTTCTGAAATAAAAGCGCTGGTGGATGTCTGCGACCATATCGAAGAGTTCCCGCCCGGCCATGTGTTTTCCACAAAAAAAGGTCTGTACCGGTATTATCAGCTTGCTTTAAATGAAATTGAAAACCTGGACGTCCATGAAGCTCAGGCAAAGGTGCTTGAACTGCTGGAACAGGCGGTCTTTAAAAGAATGGTTGCCGATGTGCCGGTGGGGGTGTTCTTAAGCGGGGGGCTGGACAGCAGCCTTATCGCGGCCCTTGCCCGTCGCATAAAAGAGCCGCTCGATACCTTTTCGGTTGGCATGGCCGGGAGTTCGGACAAGCCCTATGCCGATGTCATGGTCAAACACCTTGGAACACGGCATCACGAATACACCTTCTCCCTGACGGAAGCACTCGATGCGCTGCCGGAAATCATCTACCATCTGGAGAGTTTTGACGCGGCGCTTGTCCGGAGCGCCATTCCGAACTACTTTCTGGCCCGTTTGGCGGGGCAGCACGTCAAGGTCGCCCTCTCGGGCGAAGGGGCGGACGAACTTTTTTCCGGGTATCATTACCTGAAAAGCATCCCGCAGCTTCAGCTGCAGTTGGAACTGCTGGAAATTACCCAGGCCCTCCACAATACCAATCTGCAGCGGTGCGACCGCATGAGCATGGCGCACGGGTTGGAGGTGCGGGTGCCGTTCCTGGATTTGAAACTGGTGGATTATGCTTTCCGGATACCGGTGCAATATAAACTTGCTCAGCCCGGGAACACGGAAAAATGGATATTGCGCAAAGTCGCTGAAAAAATAATTCCGGCCAGTGTCGCCTGGCGGAGCAAGGAAAAATTCGCGGCCGGGACCGGCCTTGGCGAAAAGATGGCCGCCTTTGCCGAGGAGCAGCTGGAAGGGCTGGAATTCCACAGTCAAGGCGAGATGTTTGATGGTATATTGATTCGAAACAAAGAGGAGTTTTTTTATTACCAGATTTTCAAGACATTGTTTCCGAATAAGGAAATCCTGCCGCTGGTGGGCAGGAGCCGTAGTTTATAACCGTTCATTGCCGGATAAACCCGCGAATAAAGGAAACGTATCATGAACCACGATGCTTCATGGGAAGATGTATTCGGTTTTGTCCGGCCCGCAATGGACGCCCATACGCTGGGGATGCAGTCCGCGGCCCAGTTGCTGCGGGATTCCAATTTTAAGGTCCTTCTGGCGGGCCCGGAAGTATGCAAATCACTTGAAAAATCCGGAGTGAAAAGAAATACAGGCATCCTAAAAGCCTGGTTGGAGTCCTGTTCCATTTCACGGCTGGGTTTCAGCTACCGGCTGGACCCCGATGACGCCGTAACCCTGTTCAACCAGTTTTATGAGACGCTGCAGGAAGAGAAAATGTTTTCGGAACAGGGTGGACGCCTTACCGCACTCTTTTTTGCGGGTCTTCCGGAGGCCTGCGAGGTCATCAAGCGGCAATTCGGTTCCAAGGTGGAGGTTTTCTATGGGGACGAAGATGTCAGCGAAACATTGTCCAAGCTCGGCGTTGCAGCACTGAAAAGACCCGCATCATTGGAACGGGATACGGCCTACGACCAGGCCCGGATGCAGTTCGGTCGTGAACTTATTGCCTCGGAAGAACACCAGGCGATTAAACCCTCAGAACGAGGCGGCTATCCGGCCTTTGGAACAGCCCAGGATACGGTGATGGACCGGCTCCAGTATTGCACACAGCGAAAATTGCTGCCGCTTATCAGGGTCCATGCCGGCCCTTATCTCCCCGAGCGGGAGAAGGCCGTCCAGCTTTTTCTGGATTGGTCAACGCAGCTGGCCGAAGGCGGCCTTCTCGATGTACTCTCCATCGGTACGTCGCAGCTTACCCAATCTCATTTCGGTGATTCCTGGCATGAATTGCCCAATGGCGGCGGCGTTCCACTCAAGTTTCCGGAAGAACTCACCGCGGTCTGGCAGGCGGCCCGGCCCATGCTGGTCCGCATTTATGCCGGGACCCAGGGAGTTCCTCGTTTGGCGCACCTGTACGAAAAGACGCTCAACATGGCATGGCATGCATTATCGCTCTTCTGGTTTTGCAAACTGGACGGCAGGGGGCCATATACATTGATGGAAAACCTGCATTTGCACTTCGAAACGCTGTCCATCATCGCCCAAAGCGGCAAGCCCTATGAGCCTAATCTTGCCCATCACTTCTCCTTTCGCGGGTCTGATGATGTCAGCGCAATCGTAGCTGCTGTTCTTGGGGTCCGCGTCGCAAAACGCATGGGAATCCGGCATGTTATTTTGCAATATATGCTGAATACTCCCAAAGGAACCTGGGGAATACAGGACCTGGCAAAAGCCAGGGCGCTGCTGACGTTGGCACGGGAACAGGAGGATGATTTCTTCCAAGTTATTCTTCAGCCCCGGGCCGGGCTGGATTATTTTTCCCATGACGAAGTAAAGGCGCGCGCCCAACTGGCTGCCGCAACAGCGCTCATGGACGACATCGAGCCGGGCAATCCCAACAGTCCGGGTATCATCCATGTGGTGAGCTATACCGAAGGGTCGCGGTTGGCGGATCCACCGGTTATCAACGAGAGCATCCGCATCACCCATGCCGCGTTAAACAAATGGCGGCGGCTTCGGCAGAAAGGGCAAATTGACGACATGTCCAACCATCCCGAAACCGTTCTCAGGACCCGGCAAATCCTCTCCGAGGCGAGGGCGCTTTTACATGCTATGGACTGGCAAATACCAATGCCGTACACGCCCCTGGGGCTGCATCGTATTTTCAAAGCCGGGTTCCTGCCCGTACCCCAGCTTGATTATTGCCGGGACGAGTTCCCCAATGCGGTCGATTGGGAAACCCGTCTTATCCAGGGGGCGGTACGCCTTGTGGATGCATCCGGCAATATCCTTGAAACAAAAGAACGTCTTAAAAAGGCTCAAACGAATTTGGCCTTACTTATGTAAAGGCGGCTTATGGATAAACTACTTGTCATTATATTTGTTCTGGGTTATCTGGCCATCGCTCTAGAACATCTGATTAAAATCAACAAGTCCGCTGTCGCGTTGACTACAGGCGTTCTCTGCTGGGTTGTCCTGCTGCTCTCCGGCCACCAGGGGAGCCATGCCGCAGGCGAAGCTCTGGTGGGTCACCTGGGCGAACTCTCGGGAATCCTCTTCTTTTTGCTGGGGGCAATGACCATCGTCGAATTGATCGACAGTCACAGCGGTTTTACCCTGGTGGCGCGTTTGTTCAAGACCACCAGTAAGCGCCGGCTGCTCTGGGGCGTTGGATTGCTTTGCTTTTTTATGTCCGCGGTTCTGGATAACCTCACCACGACCATCGTCATGGTCACTCTCCTGAAAAAAGTGATTTCTAAATCCGATGAACGGCTTCTTTTCGCGGGCATCGTGGTGATTGCGGCCAATGCGGGTGGCGCCTGGTCGCCCATCGGCGATGTGACCACGACCATGCTCTGGATTAGCGGCCGCGTGACAGCGGCGAGGCTGGTTCACGACCTGTTTCTGCCTTCCCTGGTGTGCCTTGCGGTGCCACTGGCCATCGTTTCCTTTTCGTTACGCGGTACGCTGACAGCCCTGCCTGTCGAAGAAATTCAGGATGAAAAGTTATCCGCAACCCCGTTCGAGCGCAACCTGGTTTTGTTTCTGGGCATAAGCCTTTTACTGATGGTTCCGGTCTTTAAAACACTTGCAGGCCTTCCACCATTTGCGGGCATGCTGCTGGCGCTGGGTATCCTTTGGGCGGTCACGGATATTCTTCACATCAGGGACCGGGATCGGGGCCGGATGTTTTCAGCCAACGAGGCCCTCCATCGCATTGACTCTTCCAGCATTCTTTGTTTTCTGGGGATTCTTCTCGCGGTGGGCGCGCTTCAATTTTCGGGCAAGCTTTTGCAGCTCGCCCTTTTTACCGAGCGCATTTTTCACAGGCCCGAATGGATAGCTGGTATCCTGGGCGTCTTGTCCGCGATAATTGACAATGTGCCCCTTGTCGGCAGTGCAATCGCCATGTATGACTTGTCTTTTTATCCGGTGGACCATCCCTTCTGGCAGATGCTGGCTTACAGCGCGGGCACCGGGGGAAGCATGTTGATTATAGGCTCCGCCGCCGGCGTGGCCGCCATGGGCCTTGCCAAAATTAACTTCTTCTGGTATTTGAGGAAGATAGCGCCCCTGGCCGCGGCCGGTTTCCTGGTGGGCGGTGCGACCTTTTTATTAATGCACTCGCTATAACAAAGACTTTTAGGATATCATTCATATGAAAAAGGAGGCTCTGGTGCGGGAAAAGAAAGCCGTTAAGAAAAGAAATGAAAAAAAGGTTAGTCTCGTTCTGGATGAGTTTATCGCTAAGATACCTGCCCGTGCCCTGGAAATTTATAAAACCCGGATACAATCCGGTATCCCAGGGGACGAACTGAGCGATTGGCTCCAGGCCGAAAAGGAAATAATAGCCCGTTTCTACATCAAGGCATAGGATTTGTAATGGAACAAAAGAATAATGGAATTAAGAAGATTGCTTTTATCGGCAATTATCTGCCGCGCCAATGCGGCATCGCCACTTTCACAACGGACTTGTGCGAATCCGTTGCGGGTGCTTGTCCGGATATCCAGTGCTTTGCTGTTCCGGTGACCGACATTCCGGAAGGTTACGATTATCCCGACCGGGTGCGGTTCGAAATCAAAGCCGCGGACCTGGATTCCTATGACCGCGCCGCTGATTTCCTGAACATCAGCAACGTGGATGTCGTCTGCCTGCAGCACGAATACGGAATTTATGGCGGCGCCGCTGGAAGTTTCATCCTGACCCTTCTTCGCAAGCTGACCATGCCCGTTGTGACTACGCTGCACACGGTGCTTCGCAACCCAAACGCCCAGCAGCAGCGGGTAATGGCGGAACTGGTGGAATTGTCCGACGCCATCATTGTCATGACCGCGCGGGCCGTTGATTTCTTAAAAACCATTTACCGCGTTCCGGAAAATAAAATACGCCTTATTCCCCACGGCATTCATGATGTGCCCTTTCTGGATCCGAACTTTTACAAGGATCAGTTCAGCGTGGAAGGCAAAATCGTGGTGCTTACCTTCGGCCTTTTATCAGAGAAGAAGGGCATCGAACATGTCATCCAGGCGCTGCCTGAGGTCATTCGGCGTTTTCCCAATGTCGTCTACCTGGTTCTCGGCGCAACCCATCCCAACTTGATCCGGAGCGAAGGGGAAATTTACCGGCTTAGCCTGGAAAGGCTGGCCGGGGAACTGGAAGTTGAAAAGAACGTGATTTTCATTAACCGCTTTGTGACCTTGGAAGAACTGAAAGAATTTATTGTGGCGGCTGACATTTACATTACTCCTTACCTGGATGAGGAACAGATAACCTCCGGCACCCTGGCCTATTCCTTCGGTGCTGGTAACGCCGTCGTCTCCACGCCATATTGGCACGCCGCCGAACTGCTGAACCAGGGACGGGGAATTCTGGTTCCTTTTAAAGACCCCGGGGCCATCGCCAAGGCCATCCTGCGCCTGGTGGGCAACGAGACCGAACGCCATGCCTTGCGGAAAAATGCCTACCTGTACGGCCGGGACATGGTCTGGGGCGCGATTGCCGAACGGTATTGCCGAACATTTGAAGAAGCGCGGCTTAAACGGCCGACAATGGTTAAAAAAAGGCTTCTTATTCCAGCAACAGATGGCCGTAAACCGGACCTTCCGAAAATCAAACTGGACCACCTGTTCCGGATGACGGACTCGACAGGCTTGTTTCAGCATGCCGCATTCACGGTCCCGAATTTTGAGGAAGGGTACACCACGGACGACAACGCCCGAGCCCTGATCCTGATGATTCTTCTTGAGGAACTGGGCGGAGCGGATGCCAAACAGCTTACGGACAACGCATCAACATACCTGGCATTCTTGAAATTCGCATTCGACCATGAAACCGGCCGTTTCAGGAATTTCATGTCGTTTGAGAGGACCTGGACATCCGTTCCAGGCTCCGAAGACAGCCATGGCCGCTCACTTTGGGCGCTCGGAACCTGTATCGGCCGGACAAAGAATACCGGGTTTCAGAACCTGGCGGGCCAGTTGTTCGAACTCGCGCTTCCTCCGACTTATGAATTTACTTCACTCCGCAGCTGGGCTTTTACGCTCATCGGCATCCATGAATATCTTCGCCGCTTTGATGGGGACTGGCTGGTAAGCCAGGGACGGGAGTTTCTGGCTGTCAAACTTTTCAAGGAATATACACATTATAGCGGGCCGGATTGGCCCTGGTTTGAACCCACGGCGACCTACTGCAACGCAAAACTGCCGCATGCCCTTATCTTAAGCGGCCGGTGGCTCGGGCGTAAGGACATGCTGCAGTCCGGACTGGATGCATTGGACTGGCTCCTACGGGTGCAAACGGCACCCCAGGGCTTTTTTCACTCGATTGGCAGCAATGGATTCTTTCCAAAAGGCGGCAAACCGGCGCCCCATGACCAGCAGCCCATTGAGGCTCACGCCATGGTTTCAGCCTGCCTGGAGGCCTATCGGACAACCAAGGATACCCGATGGTATGATGGCGCATGGAAGACGTTCCAGTGGTTCCTGGGTAGGAACAGTCTGGGTCTCCCCCTTTACGATTCCAAGACGGGCGGATGCCATGACGCGTTGCACATGGACCGCGTCAATCAGAACGAAGGCGCGGAATCCAGCCTGGCATTCTGCCTTTCCCTCGTTGAAATGGAGCTCATGGAAAACACCATGCAAAGCCTCAAGGAACCTCAGTCCTGAATAAAGGAACTTCGATGCATTCATCTTCGATTCCCATCGTCCGCACCTCCATCAGGCTCGTTCCCGACGCCGCCAAAGTTCTTTTGCGGCCTTTCGTGCCAGCGGACACGGAGCGCGGCCGCCGTATCCTGACCCGGTTGCTCACGCTGGACGAAGCATCTTCAGACGCCCTTCTGCGGAATTTGCTGGAAGACTTTGCAACCCGCCATTTAAATGCGCGGTCTGTTTTTATGGCCCATTTTGACCGGGTCTCTGAAATGCTTCCAAAGAAGGCGGTGCTGTCAGACTCCCGGAAACTTCTTATCGGCACCTATTTCACGCAGGAATACGCGCTGGAATCCGCCGCGCTTTTCAACCCGTCTATTGTGCCCCATCCTGACCAAACGGGGCTCGAACCCGGCAGCCTGCGCTTTATCATGAGCCTGCGCGCCACCGGTGAGGGTCATATTTCCTCCCTGACGTTCCGGACCGGTACAATTCTTGAATCTCTTCAGATTCGGTTGGACCCCTGCAGCCCCTATGCTACCGTA
>JAZDKP010000020.1:0-36855 GCA_043802925.1 Fibrobacterota bacterium
CCAGAACAGCTTGGACGGCTTTGCGACGAATGTCCACCTGGGCGGTGGCAGGGAGAGAGCGGAAGTCTTGTGTCCTCACACATATAATATAGGATAGTTACGAGGCGTTATGGTAACTATATATTGCACTGATTAGTAACTCGTCAATACAATTCTGGTGAATTATTTCAAAAGACAAATACATTTGGTCTTGGGTTCTCACTATATTTATAAATTCGAATGCCGCTCGCCCGATGACCCTAAAATTATGGAACTGCCGAAATTTGACCTACATTGCCCTTCGCGTCCAACGCAGCGACGGTTCAGCGCCCCCGTCCTGCTTGAACATGTCGTCGCTTCTCCGTCCAAGCTGCGCTCTACCACAGGATGAACACGAAATGCGCAGCTTGCCGCTCGGCATTCAGGGCGGCTTCACCCTGGCTCAACGTTGTATGCAATAAACCGGCCCAAAACAGAAAGGCAGAAAGCCGCCGCCGAAAGCCCAACATTTATTGTGGGTCAATTTGAATGTAAAAAGCTGACGGTGGCAAAACAACAAACACGCAAATTGCTTACTTGTACAATATTAGCTATATTAATCAGTACGCTTTATTGTACAAAGAATCAAGGGGGTTTCTCTATGTCACGCATTTCATTAGATTCAGACATCCATCCACTATCTGATTTTCGATCCAATTTTGCAAGTTTTATAAATCAAGTTCATAACACGAAACGACCCATTGTTATTACCCAACATGGAAGAAGCTCAGCCGTTCTCATGGATGTGACAGAGTATGAACGTATGGTTGACACGTTTGAATTGATCAAGGATGTTGAGACTGCCACAAAACAACTGAAAGATGGCCATGGCATACCTCATGAACACGTTCGCAAGCGGTTAAAAGAACGCGTTCGCGCATGAAAATCATATGGTCACCATTAGCCGTCGAGCGCTTGGAGGAAATCTCTGATTTTATTGCCTACGACAAGCCCTCCGCTGCCGGCAAATGGATCGATTCTATTTTCGGCAAAGTTGAACTACTTAAATTTAACCCGGATTTAGGACGAGTTGTCCCTGAAATTGAAACATCAAGCATAAGAGAACTGCTCTTTGGCAACTACAGAATTATTTATCGCCATACCGGGAATTCTATCAACGTATTAACGGTTCGAAGCTGTCGACAATTATTAGAAGACAAAGATTTAGAATAAATAACCCCGTCCCGTGAATGATTGATTCCCCTTCCGCCAAAATCTATTTTTATATCCTAAAAAGCGATACACCTTGCGCCCGTTCCGGCCTGCTATGGGGCCGTGACGGTACTTTATTAAATCCGTTCTAATATGACGGGAGTGGCATGAAAACAGGAAAATTGAAACAAGCCGCAATCATCCTGTCCGCCTTTGCCGGGCTCTACCTCGCCACCTGCACCAACGACGACGCGCTCTTCAACCCCGCAAAAAAAGGCGAATCCGCAAAATGTGCGGCCTTTCTTGCCGCCGCAACGCCTTCCGCACCCGTGGCCGACACCACCGGCCTCGCGATCATCGACACGTTCCACACCGGTGACACGCTCGCATTCATCGGCGTGGTTTGCCCTGCGGATGCAAAAGTCACGGGCGCCTGGACATTTGGCGACAGCATAAACGATAGCGGCGCCATCGTGCTTCACGCCTATACGGCCAGCGGACACTACACCGCAGTTTTCACCATCCGCGACGCCGCGGGCTACTCGCTGTCCGACACCGTCACGGTTGTTGTCAACACCCCGCCGCGAATCCCGGTGCTAAAATCCCCGGCGCCGGGAACACAAAAGGAGGTGAACTCCACACCGGCCTTTACATGGGGGTGCTCCGATGCTGATAATGAGGTGCTCGGTTTCGATTTGTATGTCGGTCCTTCACGAATATTCACGACATTGGACCGGCAGGCCCGGAATATTACCGACTCCTCTTATGTCGGATGGGGCACAGGGAACGTCAGCAAGCCGTTTTACTGGCAGGTCGTGGCGTTCGACAAACTGGACACGGTAAAAAGCGTTATTGATTCCTTCAACGTAGGCCATTATACCATGGGCCACATCACCGGCCACGCCAGACTGCAGGGCATCCGGCGGCACAACGGCATCCGCGTCACGCTGACCGGGGTCAATACGTATACGATCCCCACGGATGACAGCGGCGCCATCGCCGTGGATGTGGAGCCCGGGACCTATTCCATCACCGCAACCGATACACTCCGCAATGCGTTTGCCACGGCCGTGGGCAATGACTCGGTGCGGGCCGGGCAGAGCGCTGATTTCGGCGTCCTCACGTTACTCGACAACCATGTCCCGCACATCGCCTTTGCCGCGCCGGCAACGGGCGCGCTGCTCACCGCGCTTTCCCCGCGCAATCTCACGGTCTCGGGTACGTTCATTGACACCGGTTCACAGGTGCACTGCGACTCCGTGCGCGCCACTGTCAACAGCACCCCGGTGACGGGCATCACACGCACCTCCTCCGTCTGGCAATTCACCATGAGCAACATCGCGGACGGCCATTACACGGTCCGCGTGGACGCTGCGGACTCGGCCGGAAACGCCGCGGCCCCGGCCACGCGCAGTTTTACGGTCAACAGCAAGACCCTCGATGTACGCATCGGCATCCTGCACGACACGCTCTACTGCACGGCCTCGGTGGCCAACGCGCGGCCGGACATCCGCGCCTACTACTGGAACTACGACAAGCACGCCACACCCGCCTGGAACGATTCCACCCTCACCAACCAGACCACGGCCACCCGGGCCTGGGCCTTTGCCCATCCGCCGGTCGCGGGTGCCGACACCGTGATTGTCATGGCCGTGGACGACTCGGGCATGGCCGTATACGACACGGTGCGGTACGGGGTGTCGCTGGACCTCCCGGTGGCCGACGCGGGGAACGACACAATCGTGGCCATCGGGGACTCGGCCTTTCTGCACGGCCGCTACGCCCAGCAATACGGCCACGCGGTCAAGTTTGAGTGGGCCATCGGCAGCACCGCCTATTTTGCGCGCACCACCAACGCCGACACCGCTTTCCGCATGTACAGCTTCCACCCGGGCGTGCCCTGCTATTTCCGGGTGACGGACGACCGCGGCAACATGACCACGGACAGCCTGACCGTGGTCTTTGGCCGCGCATGGGAACCCGTGGGAGGCACCAATCTCGCCACAGCGCACAAGAGCGAGGCCTTTTCGCTGGGGGTCTTCTCCTCAACGGAAATGTACCTCGCCTTCCCGGACGCCACCAATTTCAGCCGCCTCCGGATCATGAAATGGAACGGCACCGCCTGGTCCACGACCGGGTCCAACCTCACCGCCATCGTGGCCAAGAACACGACCGTGGCCGTGGGCACCGGCTTCGGCTACGGCGGCATCACCTATTCCATCCCCTACGTGGCGGTCTGGGACGACAGTGTGAAGGTCTTCACCCCCAATGGCACACTGGTCTCACCGCAGCCCGGGCTCGGAAGCGGCCCCTTCCGCTTTGTCGCGGGACCGACAATGTATCGGGCCGCATGCACCTGGCCATGGGCGACGACCACTCCCCGGTTTACTCGGGTCGGCTCCGCGTCAAAAAACTCGAATACGGCGTCTGGGACACGGTGGGCGGCTATCTGTCGGCGAATTCCAGCTCGCGCGCCAACGATCTCTCCTTTGACGGAAGCACCCTGTACCTGTTCACCTACAAAAGCCCGGGATACGACACGCTCAAGAAATGGACCTCCGCGACCGGCTGGCAGAACCTGACCTCGCTGTACAATCCCATCAACCCGGTCATTCTCACCGCCTCCTACAACCTGTACATTTCGTACTGCACCGACTATTACGGGGCCAACTTTGCGGTCAAACAATGGAACGGCGCGGGATGGACCCAGATGGGTGGCGCGGTGACCACGCTCGGCAACAACGGCCCGGTCTCGCTCCAGCCCATGGGCTACGATTCGTACCGGAGCCAGAACCTCATCGGCGTGGCCTGCTACGAGGGCGAATTTGACTATCCGGACCGGAAGCACCTGAAGGTCAAGGTCAACCTCGGCAGCCAGTGGGTAGACGTGGGAACCGCCGGGCTCCCGGCCCAGATGGCAACCACGGGCCGCGACGCGTTCTGCTTTAAAGGAGGCGTGCCCTATATCGCCTGCCAGGACACCTCCACTGGCAATCTGACCGTCTACAAACTAAGGTGACATTATGCAACAACGGCTGCTCCTCATTCTTTTTGCGACCCTCGGCTCACTCTTCGCCGAGGCCCCGGTCAGCGTGGCCGTGGCCGACTTCGCGGCCCGCGGTGTTGCCGCAAACGATGCGGCCGCCATGGCCGACCGTTTCAGCGCCGAACTTTCCGCGGCTGGGAAATTCCAGGTCATCGAACGCTCGCGCTTAAGCGAAATCGTCCGGGAAACCGCTCTTCAACAGGCCGTATGCAGCGATCCCGCCTGCGCCACGGACCTCGGCAAGCTGCTGGCGGCCAAAAAGATTGTGCTGGGCTCGGTGTCAAAGGTGGGCGGCATCTTCTCCGTCACTGTCCGGTTTGTCAATGTCGAAACCGGACAGATTGAGCAGAACCTGAGTGAAGACTGCGACTGCGGCATCGAAGAGCTGCTCACCGCCACGCTGCGACGCATGGCGCGAAAGCTGGCAGGCGTCACGGGCAGCGGCGAAGGCGCCATCGTTTCCCTGCAAAAAGGCGAGGCATCGGTCTTTGTTAAAAGTATCCCCGACAGCGCAAGGGTCCTCGTGGACGGCCGCATCATGGACGGCGTCACACCGCTCACGGTCCAGGGCATCCCTTCCGGGCGGCACGACATTCGCGTGCAGAAGGGAAACCTGGCGGCCACCACCATTGTCTCCCTGGGCGCACGCCAGATAAAAAAACTCCAGCTCACGCTCCGACAGCAGGAGACCGCGCTCAAGGTGCTCACGAACCCCTCGGAAGCCGAAGTATACGTCAACGCCCAGCCCACACGTTCGCGAGGGTACGACCAGCTCACCCCCGCGGTCTTTGAAAGCCCGAAAGGGGACCGCATTCGCTTGACGCTTTTCAAGCCGGGTTTCCTCGACTCCACGTTCACCGTCGTCCTTTCCAAAAACACGGAAAACATGGTTTCCGTGGATATGAAAGCCGGGGACCCGGAATACCTGAAGCTTCAGAACCGTTTTCTTTCACAGCGCATGAAACGACGGGTGGGGTTCCGTCTTTCGCTTGCTTCGGTGCTTCTGGCTGCGGGCGGTACGACATCCGTCCTACTGGCACAAAAAGATTATCGAGATGCAACGGATGCCAAGAACCGCCTGGACCAGGCCGCCATTTTATCCGGACCGGATTATGAAAGGGATGTGGCGTTGAACAAAAAGAAGAATGACGCGGGGAACCTGAAGTCAACCCTCGGGTACGGCCTTCTGGGCGCCGGGACCGTTGGGCTGGGTGCAGGGCTCTACTTTTATTTTTTTTGAATGTAAAAAGCTGCAAAAAAGGTTGCACAATTTTATTTCAATAAAAGTATATTAATGACGATGTTTTGTTTTTAATCAAAAACGCAGCGGAAATAGGTTCAACATGCAAATTACCTGCTGGGGCTGCCGCGGTTCACTGCCCACGCCCGGACATTCCACCGTCAAATACGGCGGGAACACTACCTGCTTTCAAATTGACGGAAAAGACGGAACACTCATTATCATTGACGCGGGCACCGGTCTCCGCGCCCTCGGCAACCACCTCATTAAAGAAGACCCGCGCAAAAACATAACCATGCTGGTCACGCACGCGCACTGGGATCACCTGCTGGGCTTCCCTTTCTTTGTACCCGCCTATTCCAAAAAGTACTCCATCGACATCAAAGGCTGCTTCGGCACCAGCTACGCGCTCAAAGACATCATTTCGCACCAGTTCAAGGCCCCCTATTTCCCGGTCAAATTCCGCCAGCTCACGGCAAAAATAACCTTTGAGCAGGCCTCGCGCCGGACCTTCCGCGTGGGCGGCATTAAAATCGAGTCCATCCAGCTCAACCATCCGGGCGGCGGTTCGGGCTACAAGTTCACGGAGGGTAAAAAGAGCTTCGTGTTCCTCACCGACAATGAACTCGACTTCCAGCACAAAGAGGGTTTAAAACGCGAAAGGTATGTTGATTTCTGTAAAGGCGCCACTCTTTTAATTCACGACGCGCAGTACACCACCGAAGAATACGAACGCCTCAACCGCTCCTGGGGCCATTCCACCTACGATGACGCGTTTGACCTGGCGCACGACGCCGGCGCCAGGCGCCTCGGATTCTGCCATCACGACCAGGAGCGCAAGGACGACGAACTCGACCATCTCGACAGCTCGTACCGTAGCAAGCTTCTTAAAATCCCCTGCTTTGTGGTCCGCGAAAAATCCACCTACACGCTCTAATAAAGCCCGCCTTCACGGTCCGCTTCCACGGTCACGCTCCCGGCCAAATCCGTGCGCAGCACGCGGCTTCCGCATTGAAGCAGGCGCGACACCGTGGAATCGGCCGGATGGCCGAACCCGTTTTCAGCGCCAACGGAAATGACAGACAATCGGGGCCGCACTGCGGCAAGAAAAGCGGAGGAGGAGGAGGTGGCGGACCCGTGGTGCGGGACCTTGAGGAACACGGCCTCCGGAAGCGTCCTGTCAGCAAGAAGCGCTGCCTCGGAGTCAAAATTGATGTCTCCGGGAAAAAGGAGCGCGGCCCGGCCCCATTCCACGCAAAGAACCAGCGAATAGGCGTTGAGGGTGTCCGCAAGGCGGCACACATGCGGGAGCGTGTCCGGAAACAGACAGAAGAGGGAGGCGGACCCGGTGCCCGGCACACGCGCACCGCGGAGGAGCAGGAGCGTGTCAATTTGCAGCGTGTCCGCAATGTACCGGACCAGGCTGAAAAACCCGGGTGTCCACGATGCGCGCCGGCCCGGCAAAAGCACGCGGCGCACCGGGAAACGGGCGAGCACGGAACGCGCGCCCCCGATATGGTCCGCGTGGCCGTGGGTCAGCGCAAAATCGTCGAGTGACGTCACGCCTGACGCGGCAAGAAGCGTGTCGAGACCGCACGAATCAGACCCCGCGTCGATGAGGAGACGGCGCCCGTCGGGAAAGGTGACAAGCGCGGCATCGCCCTGGCCCACGTCAAACACCACGGCCTGCAGGCGGGGTTCGGGCTGGAGGCTCCGATGGCCGCAGGAGAGGAACAGGAACAACACGAAAAGCAATAATAGCATCCTAATTCGGCCAAGGCCGAAAATAAGAGTCTGTACAATCGGCAACTTATCTACGTTTTTCACGTAGATGTTGCCGATACAGACTCTAAAACGCATCATGATTCAATTCCAGTCCGAGTGACGCGGGCGCGAACGTACTTTTGGGGCCGCTGAAAGTAAGATTGGCTGCAAGTCCGCCCCCCTGCCAGGATATTTTTTGCTCTGCAAACAAACAAAACGTACCGGCCGTGCCGGCACTATCGGATATGCACGTGCCCGACGCTCCAAAGGCAAACCTCAACCGCGCAGGAAACGTGAACTCGGTGCGCAGCCGTCCGCGCAACTGGCGGACACCCTCCCTTGGCCGGCCCGCCTCGGCATAAACGGAGAACAACGCCATGGAGCGGAGGCGCGTTTCCGCAGCTCCAGACAGGGCCGCGGAAAACGTGGTGTCACCGGATGACTGGAAAAGGCCGGCCTTCTGCGCGAATTCAAGCGACACCGGGTGACCGGGCAAAAGGACATGCTCCGTCACTCCGGCGCAAAGTCGGGACTCGCGCCACACACCGGATGCGTCGGCCGTAAGCCAGGGCCGTATCCAATGGACCCTGTTTTTAAAACGCAAAAAGGCGTTCAGGCCGCGTTCATTGCGCCGGAGCCCGTAGAACCGCAATCCGTCAGCGGAATCACCCATCGTCTGGATGCGGCCGGAAAAGGCGGATTCGCCGCGGCCAACCGGGTTGAAATACGCTTGCGAATAATGATGGAAGCCCATGCCGGCGTCCACTTGACCGCTGCGCCGGATACACTCGCCCTGAAAGGCGAAACCGCTGTCTGAAAAGGAAAGCTCAGCCCCGGCCCGGATGCGCGAAGGACGGTATAGGGCAAAAATCCCTTTGCTGAAGGCCGTAAGAACATCCGCGCCCCGGGCACCGTTGAGGACGGACCGGAGCAGAATGACGCCACAACTCCCTGCCCCCTGTTCCGCGCAAAGACCGTAGCCCAGCGTCCGGTTGCGTCCCGGCGTTTGATTGTGATCCGGATCCGAAAAAAAGAATGCGAACGGAAAAAGAGGTCCCACGTTTGCCCGTGCCAGTACTCCGAAAGGGTCACGGGAATCCGGGGAGAAAACACTTTTGGAAAAGGTCTGCAGCAACGGGATGGAACCCGCGGCCAGCGGCGCACCGCCCAGCGTCAGCCCCTCGCCCGGCCGGAATGCGCAATTGCCCAGCTGGAGCTCGGACAGAAAGCCAGTACCCTGGACCCGGACGCTGTTCCGTCGGAAACGGCCGCGCCCAAAACCGTCCGAAACCAGGCGCGATTCCGCGGAGAACCTTTCCGCGCGCCATTGCAGAGCCACAGAATGTCCCCCCTGCTGCGCGATTCCGGCCGTATCGTAACCCTGCCGAAGCCGGTAATCCGCGGCCAGCGAACGGTGGGCATGGCCAGGGAAACTGACGAAGGGCCCTATCTTGATGAACAGCCCGGCCGGAATGTCTGCGCTGTCAACGGCACCCAAAACGCACAGGGAATCGAGCACTGCAAGCTCCTCATCCGTGACCTCCGGCACCCGGCGGAGCTCGGACAGGGCCAGACAGAGGCCGGGCCGTTCGTCGGCAAGTGCGGCAAGGGTGAAAAAGGTCTCTCTGTCAATTTCACCGCTTTCCAGGGCGCTGTTCAGTTCCACCTCAGAATAAAGGGGAAGCGCCAAGGCCGGTAAGAAGGTCAGAAACAGCAGTGTCAAAACATATCGAATCATAGATTATGGTTTTAATCTCAATGGCGCAATTTGTATATTTTGGGCGTTAATGACAGCATAAAACACGTTTGACCCTTCGAATTGCATCGGTTATGCGTATATTATTATTAATTATCCTATCTTTCGTCTTATCCATCAGGGCCTTTGAAATTTCTGTGCCCGAACCGGGCGCCCGATGCGAAAAAAAACAGGGTCCCTTAAACTTTTACGGGCCGGAAAAGCCGAAAATCGCGCTGGTGCTGGCGGGTGGAGGCTCCCGTGGCTTTGCGCACGTAGGCGTCATCAAAGCACTCGAGCGCGAGGGCATTGTCCCGGACATCGTGGTGGGCACCAGCATGGGGAGTGTGGTGGGCGGATTCTATGCCGCGGGCATACCCTGTGACGAACTGGAAAGGCTGGCCCTTTCCATCAACTGGGACGACCTCTTCCGCGACACCCCGTTGCGCAGCGACAAGTTCCTCACCCAGAAAAAGGGCGAGGAAAGCCACCAACTGGCCTTCCGTTTCAACAGCGGGCGCATTGTCATTCCCACCGCGTTAAACGCGGGGCACAACATCATCAACCTGTTTCTGGACAAGACCCTCGGCGCCGACTACCGCGCGGGGTTCAATTTTGACAGCCTCGGCAAGCAGTACCGCGCCCTGGCCACGGACCTCGTGAACGCGCGCCGCGTGGTCCTGAAGGAGGGCTGCCTGGCCGAAGCCATACGCGCCTCCATGGCCGTGCCCTTCCTGTTTACCCCGTTCACCCTGGACCGCAAAATGCTGGTCGATGGCGGCTTTATGAACATCCTGCCCGTGGACGTGGCCCGGGACATGGGGGCGGACGTCATCATTGCCGTGGATGTCAAGCCCGTGCTCGCCACGGAAGAGGAGCTCCGGAACCCCATCTCCTTCATCGACCAGGTCGTGGCCATCTGCCTCACCAACCAGTCCACCCTGCCGGGCCTGGATTCGGCCACGCGAATCACGCCCGACCTCGCCCGCCACGGATCCGCCGATTATTCCGATGTGGCCTCGCTCATCGCATCGGGCGAGCGCGCGGCCACGGAAAAAATCCCGGACATCCTAAGGAAAATACGGGCCTTCCGGCCGCAGCCCCCGGCCGAGACCCTGCGGGTCCAGGTCACCCGAATCAACGGACTCGAACGGACGCCCAACGCGGCCGTGTCCGAGGCCCTGCAGATTGAAGCCGGCCGGCCGGTGACCGCCTCCGGCCTCCGCGACGCCGCCTGGCGGCTCTACCGGACCGGGTATTTCGACAGCGTCCGGTTCGCGACAACCGCCATGCCCTCCGGCGTCTCGCTGGCCGTCACGGTCAAGGAGCGGATGCCCGTGCAGAGCATCACCTTCCGCAACAACATGGCCTTTTCCGAGGCCGAACTCGAGGAACTCTTTCCGATTAAAGCCGGAATGCCCGCCAACCCCGTGCTGATTCGCGAGGGCGGCACGGCCCTGGAAACGGCCTACGCGGAAAAAGGCTTCCCATTGGCCCGCATCGCCGGGATCGACGAACTGGGCGGCAATTTTGAAATCACCGTGGATGAAGGCCGCATCGGGCGAATCGACATTGTGGGGAATGAAAAAACCGACGAAAGCGTCATCCTCCGGGAAATTTCCCTCTTTCGGGGCAAACCGTTCTCCGCGCAGCAGGCCGCGCACGACATCCGGAACCTTTACGCCACGGGCCTCTTTGACTACGCTTACTTCAACCTGTCGCATGGCGACAGCGGGGCGGTCCTGACCCTGCATGTCCGTGAAAAACCCTCCGAGGTCTTCCGGATCGGAGCGCGTTATGACAATGTCCGCATGCTCGAGGGTTTCCTCGGCTTCCAGTCACTCAATTTCGCGCGGCGCGGAATGGTGCTCAATTCCATCCTGCACTACGGTCTGCGCCGCGAAAAGTACCTTCTCGGTCTCCGGAGCGACCGCCTCCTCCACACCTTCCTTTCCATGGACGCCAAGGCCTATTACTACCGGGACCGCAAATACGTGACCGACCCTGACGACTCCACCCGCTTCACCTTCAACACGCTCCGGAAAATCGGCACCCATGTCAGCCTCGCGCACCAGATTCTAAAAATGGGCACGCTCTCCTATGTCTTTTACCTGGAGCACTACAAGAGCAACCAGGACAACAGCTCCCTCGGGCCCATCAAGAACTACATGCAGGGGCTCCGCGTGGTGTCGCTCCGATCCGAATTCGACACCTACGATCATCCCGACTTCCCGAAGACGGGCTTCACGCTTTTCGCCTCCACGGACTTCGGCCTCGACATCATCGGCCAACACGACGCGTTCTTCAAGACCACGCTGACCTCCTCCGGGGCAATCAGCCCGTCCCGGAGGCACACCTTCCTGCCCTCCCTGTACCTGACCATGTCGGACGTGGCCCTGCCCGACCCGGTCCGGAACTATCTGGGCGGCGCCACGGAACTGCGTATGAACGACGAAATCGTGTTTCATAACTCCTTTCCGCTATACGGATTCCCGGAACAGGCCTTCACCGGTGATTATCTCATGGCGTTGCGGCTGGCCTGGCGCGTCAACCTCTGGCGAAATGTGTATTTCACGCTCATCGGCAACGCGGGTGAAACCTGGACCACCACGGCCTTCAAATGGACGGAACTCTCCGACCAGGTGCAGACCGATTCGTACCGCGGGGCGGGCGCATCGCTGGCCGTGGATATCCCGAAGTTCGGCCCGGTGAGCGTCACGGCCGGCCTGCCCCTGCTCACCGCGGAGCAGAAAACGCGCCTCAAGGACCAACGCTGGACCCTGTATGTTTCCCTGGGACATAATTTTTAGGAAATCCCCATGAACATTTCCCAAAAGATACTCGCCGGCTTCATCATCGTCTCGTTGGTCGGGATTCTTGGCAACCTGATGACGTTTGTCAAGACCGGCAACATCGCGCTTTCGGCTCAGTCGATCGCGCAGATTGAATCCGTGAAGCAGCGGAACGACAAAATCAACGCGAACCTGGAACTCCAGCGCCGTCTGGCCACGGAGTACCTCACCCGGCCCGACCCCGAAACGTATGGTTTCTTCGTGGAATCCGGAAACAAGTTCACGGCCTTCATTGCCGCCTTCCGCACCGAGGCGGCCCTCTCCGACAGCGAGGCCCTGGGCTATATCAACCGGCTCGTCTCCGCGCAAAACAACTTCATCAACCAGTTCAACCACGCCCAATACCTGTCCGTCGACATCGACCGCACCCGCGCCATCCGCGAAACCCAGTATGCGGCCGACAAGGTCGCACAGATATCCCTGAATCTGTCGCTCCATTTGAACGAGCGCGCGGACATCCAGCTCGCGCGGGTAAGCCACGCGACCCGCGCCATCAGCAAAATGGTGATCGCGCTCCTTGCCTTCACCTGCTTCATCACCATCGCGTTCTGCGTCTACATCGAACGGTCGTTCATGCTGCCCTTCCGGCGGCTCAAGTACGGCATCCGCGCCATCGGGCAGGGCAAGTTCGATGAAATCGCGGATCTCCAGGCCGAGGACGAGGAAGTCCAGATGCTCATTGAGGCGTTCCAGGACATGGCCCGCGAACTGCGGCGCTACCGCGACAACCTCATCGAGACCGAACGCATGAAGGCCATCCATTCACTCGCCACGGGCGTGAGCCACGAGGTCAACAACCCCCTCACCATCATCTCGGGCACCGCCGAATACATCCGGTCTGTCAAGGGATGCGCGGACTCTGACCTAAAGGAGAAGATGACCATCATCATCGACGAGGTCCAGCGCATCTCCGACATCACGCGCAAACTCACCCATATCCAGCGCCTCATTGTGGACGACTACACGCTCACCCAGAGCGCGACCGCCGAGGACCGGAGCCTGGTCAACTTCACCGATTCCGCGGAGAAAAAGAAACCATGATGTTTCTGCCCGCCATCGACCTCCTCAAGGGACAGTGCGTCCGCCTCCTGCAAGGGGAAAAAGACAAGGCCACGGTCTACCACGACCATCCAGCGGAAGTGGCGGCCGGTTTTGAGCGCGACGGCGCGGACGGCATCCACGTGGTCGACCTCGACGGCGCCTTTGAGGGCCGCCAGCGCAACATCGAGTCCATCCGCGCCGTAGTCGAGGCCGTGGGCCTGCCGGTGGAAGTGGGCGGCGGCATCCGGACACTCGGTGACATTGAACACCTGTTCTCCGCGGGCGTGGCGCGCGTCATCCTGGGCACCGCGGCCGTGGAAAACCCGGAACTGCTCGGCGAGGCCGTGGCCACATTCGGCGCGGAGCGCGTCTGGGCCGGCATCGACGCCCGCAACGGACGCGCGGCCATCAAGGGCTGGGTCCAGGATTCGGGCATTCCGGCCGTGGAACTGGGCAAGCGCATGCGGGACCTGGGGGTGAAAACCGTCATCTACACCGATATCCGGCGCGACGGCGCCCTCACCGGGCCCAATATCAACGAGACCCGGCGCATGGCCGTTGAGACCGGCCTTTCAATCATCGCTTCCGGCGGAGTTCATTCCTTAAAGGACATCCGCGATCTCATGGGCATCGAAAAGGATGGCGTTGCCGGCATCATTGCCGGAAGGGCCATTTACGAAGGAACGATGACAGTGGAAAAAGCCGTTCGTCTTCTCAAACACAAAGAAACGGGAGTGCCGGAATAACATGCTGACACGCCGCATCATCCCCTGCCTCGACGTACACCAGGGCCGCGTGGTCAAAGGCGTCAATTTCGTCAACCTGGTCGACGCCGGGGACCCGGTGGAGCAGGCCAAGGTCTACGACGCCGAGGGGGCGGATGAACTCGTCTTTCTCGACATCACCGCCTCGTCCGACGGCCGCGCCATCATGCATGACGTGGTGCGCCGCACCGCGGAGCAGGTCTTTATCCCGTTCACCGTGGGCGGCGGACTGCGCACGCTCGCCGACATTCGCGACATCGTGGCCGCGGGCGCGGACAAGGTGTCGGTCAACACGGCCGCGGTGCAGAACCCGGACCTCATCCGCCAGGGCGCCGAAAGCTTTGGCGACCAGTGTATTGTGACCGCCATTGACGCGCGGCGCACGGGCGCCACCCCGTCCGGCTGGGAGGTCGTCATCCACGGCGGCCGCACGCCCACGGGCCGCGACGCGGTCGAATGGGCGCAGGAGGCCGTATCGCTGGGGTCGGGTGAAATCCTCCTCACCTCCATGGACACGGACGGCACCCAAAACGGCTTTGACCTGCCCCTCACCCGCGCTGTTTCCCGCGCGGTGCGCGTACCAATCATCGCCTCGGGCGGGTGCGGCGCGCTGGCCCATTTCTACGACGTTTTTACCGAAGGCGAGGCCGACGCGGCCCTGGCCGCATCGGTTTTCCATTTCAACGAATTGCGCATTGCGGACGTCAAAAGTTTCCTTCGGGAAAAAGGCGTCCCCGTCAGGAGGTCCCTGTGAACCGGAGCGACCTTTCCCTTCGAAAACGCGTGGTCGTAAAGGTGGGCACCTCGCAGCTCACCAACGCCCAGAACCACGTGGACCCCGATAAAATGAAAGCCATCGTGGCGCAGATTGCCCGCGTGCGCAAAAGCGGCCGCGAGGTTCTGCTCGTAACCTCCGGCGCCGTAGGGATAGGCCTGGGGCTCACGGGCCGCACCGCCTATCCCCGGGCCATTGCCGAGCGCCAGGCCCTGGCGGCCATGGGCCAGAGCCGGCTCATGCACATGTACGAGACCTGCTTCCGGCCGCACAACCTCTGCGTGGGCCAGGTCCTCCTGACCGCGCAGGACGTGCACACACGCGAGCGCTACCTCAACGTGCGCAACACCCTCCTCCGCCTGCTCGAATTCGGCGCCATTCCAGTGATCAACGAAAACGACACGGTGTCGGTCTCTGAAATCAAGTTCGGCGACAACGACACCCTGTCGGCCAACGTGGCGCTCGCGGCCGGGGCCGACCTGCTGGTGCTGCTGACCGACACGGACGGGCTGTTTGACAAGAACCCCAAACTCGTAAAGGGCGCGGAGCGCATCCGCGAGGTCAAAAAAATCGACGACCGGATTGCGGGCCTCGCCAAAGGCTCCGACAAAATGACGGCCATCGGCGGCATGGAAACAAAAATCACGGCCGCGCGCATTGCCACAGCCGCGGGCGTACCCGTGGTCATCGCCCGCGGAACCGACCCGGACGTGCTCATGGATATTTTATCGGGCGCGGACACGGGCACCTTCTTCCACCCCTCGGCGCACGGTCTCAACCAGAAGGAGCGCTGGATTGCGCACACCCGCAAAAAACCGGGCAGCCTTGTGGTGGACCGCGGCTGTAGGGCCGCCCTCCTCAAGGGCGCCAGCATCCTTCCCGTGGGCGTCACAGCCGTCAAGGGCGATTTTGACAAGGGCGATTCCGTCCGCGTGCTCGACGACAAGGGACGTGAAATCGGGACCGGCCTCTCCAATTATTCGGCCCGCGAATTCAAGGAAGTGATGGGCCAAAAATTCAAGGAGGAAATCATCCATTCAGATAATTTCGTACGGAACGAAAACTACGAGGACACGCCATGATTAGCGAAAACGACATCCAGGCGCTCTGCCGTACGTCGCGCGACGCCGCCGCCCGGCTGGCCGTGGCTTCCACCGCATCCAGAAACCGCGCCCTGCTGGCCTCGGCCCGTCTGCTCGATGCCGCGCGGAAAACGCTGCTGAAGGCCAACGCCAAAGATGTGGCCGATGCAAAGAAAAACAGCCTCGCCGCAGCCCTTGTCGACCGTCTGGCCCTGAACGACGCGCGCATCGACGCCATGATTAAAGGCTTGAAGGAAGTGGCCGCGCAGCCGGACCCGGTGGGACGCACGTATGACTGCCGCAAGCGGCCCAACGGCCTCCACATCGGGAAAATCCGCGTGCCCATCGGCGTCATCCTGATTATCTACGAGTCGCGGCCCAACGTGACCCTCGATTCCGCGAGCCTGTGCCTCAAGGCCGGGAACGCGGTCATCCTCCGCGGCGGCAAGGAGTCGCTCCATTCCAATCAGGCGCTGGTGGACCTTTTCCGCAAAGCGCTCCGCGCGGCCCGGCTCCCCGAAGCGGCCGTTCAATTCATCGACACCCCGGACCACGACGCCATCCCGCTCCTGGTACGGCAGACCGGGCTTATTGACCTCTGCATCCCGCGCGGCGGCGAGGCGCTCATCCGCGCGGTCACGGAACACGCGCGCATCCCGGTGCTCAAGCATTACAAAGGCGTCTGCCACGTTTATGTCGACAAGTCCGCGAATCCTGACATGGCCGAGGCCATTGTGGTAAATGCCAAGACGCAGCGTCCCAGCGTGTGCAACGCGGCCGAAACCCTGCTCCTTGACGCCCGGCTCCCGAAAGAGACGGCGGCCCGGATATTGAAGGCGCTGCATGCCAAAGGGGTCGCGCTTAAAGGCTGCCTTAAAACCCGCGCGCTTTACAGTGCCGTGCGCGCGGCCAAGGAGGAGGATTATTTCACCGAGTATTTAGACCTCACGATGTCCGTTAAAGTCGTGGACGGTGTCCGGGAAGCCATGGACCATATCCGCAAATACGGGTCCGGTCACACCGATGCCATTGTCACGGAAAACAAAACCGTTGCGGACCGCTTTCTCGCGGGCGTTGATTCCTCCTCGGTCATGTGGAACGCCTCCACGCGCTTTTCGGACGGCGGCATCTACGGCCTGGGTGCTGAAATCGGCATCAGCACCGACAAAATCCATTCGCGCGGCCCCATGGGCGCGGACGACCTCACAACATACAAATGGATCGTAATCGGGAACGGACAGGTGAGGGAGTAGGAACTTAAAGCTATCCCGTGATTTGGAAGCCATAGGAGACCCTATGTTAACAAGCATCATGATTCGAAACTTCAAGATCTTGAAAGAGTGCGGTCCCCTGCCGCTCAATAACGCCGTAGTGTTCATCGGACCCAACAACTCTGGCAAGACCACAGCTCTGCAGGCCCTCGCTTTATGGTATTACGGACTTTCAAAATGGATTGAAAAGAAGTCAAAAGGCGAGAGCAAGGAGCGCCAGGGGATTTCAATCAACCGAAAAGATCTCTTTGCCATCCCTATATTGAACGCCAAGCATTTATGGCACAACCTCGCACTTCAGTCCGGGAAAGAGGGAAAAATCAAGATAGAAATTCTTGTGGAAGGAACGGACAACGATAAAACCTGGAAGAACGGCCTCGAATTCATCTGCGACAACGAAGAAGTGCTTTATTGCAAACCCTCGGTCAATATTGACAGCGGATTGATGTCCGAAAGCGCTGAAACACTGAAAAACCTGCGAATGGCATATCTGCCGCCCATGTCCGGCCTTATCGCCCAGGAAACCAGACTCGTACCGAGTGCCGTCACCTCCCGAATCGGCGAAGGTCGGACTGCGGAAGTCCTCCGTAACCTCTGTCATCAGATTCTCAATCCCGAAACCCCCTTAAATGGCGGTTCAAAAGGTTCGCCACGCGAAAGATGGGACACAATCGTCGCGCGCATGAAAAAACTTTTCGGGGTCACATTGAATGACCCCTATCAAAATGACCGTGGTGATGTTGAAATCACCTATCAGGACGCAAACAACAAGGAACTCGACATCGCCTCCGCGGGGCGCGGCCTTCACCAGGTCCTTCTGTTGATCACCTATCTGTTGAACAATCCCCATTCCGTCATATTACTTGACGAACCGGATGCCCACCTCGAAATCCTCCGCCAACGGCAGGTCTATAACCTGATTACGGAAATGGCCCGGGAACAGGGAAGCCAGGTCATCGCGGCAAGTCATAGCGAAGTCATCCTGAACGAAGCGTTCGGAAGGGACATCGTCATCGCATTTCTCGGCCACCAACCTCATCAAATTAACGAGGGAGCAGACCAGCTCCGAAAATCACTGATAAATATCGGGTTCGAGGACTATTATCTGGCTGAACGTAAAAAATGGGTGCTTTATCTTGAAGGTTCCACGGATTTAGCCATTCTCCGCGCCTTTGCACACGTACTTAAACATCCGGCCGAAGACGATTTGTCCGCCCCCTTTGTCCATTACACAACCAACCTGCCCAACATGGCCAGGGATCATTTTCATGGTTTGCGTGAAGCGGTCAGGGACCTGAAGGC
This sequence comes from Fibrobacterota bacterium, assembly GCA_043802925.1. Classification (GTDB taxonomy): domain Bacteria; phylum Fibrobacterota; class OXYB2-FULL-49-7; order OXYB2-FULL-49-7; family JAEUSG01; genus JAZDKP01. The sequence continues at coordinate 18,043 of JAZDKP010000020.1, forward strand.
CATCGCGGTATTCGACAAAATTTCCTCGCCGCTTGCTGAAAGCGCGCTTCAGGAAATTATGTGGACGCGAAACGAAATTGAGAATTACTTTTTTATTCCGGATTTACTTCTCCGTTTCATCCATTCCAGTGTCGAACATGATATTTTCGAGGCTGGCGAAAGCAGTCGGAAAGAAAAAGCCATGCGCGAAGCCATCGAAGGGATAGTTCCCGGCTTTGCCCGGCACAATCCCGATGATGATTACTGGCAGACCTGCAAGGCAAGCGAACAGTTGGAACGGATTTTCAAGGAATACCACAAAGCGCTTGTATCCTACAATACCATGTCTAAATCCAGGCTGTTTGAAATAATCTCTTGCATGAAACCCGGGGAAGTCAACGCGGAAATCAAGACGCTGTTGGATAAAATCCATTCTTTGGCTATCCAACATTCATAATGAAAGGAAAAACATGACCTGCCTCGAAAAAGCAAAGTTTGATTCCAACGGCCTGCTGACCGCCATCGTCCAGGACCACAAGACCGGCAAGGTGCTGATGTGCGCATTCATGAACGCCGAGACCCTGAAAATGACCCTTGAAACAAAAAAGATGACCTACTGGAGCCGTTCGAGGAAGAAAATATGGCTTAAGGGTGAAGAGAGCGGTAACTTCCAGTTTGTGAAGGAAGTCCGTTTTGATTGCGACGGCGACGCCGCGCTCTTCAAAGTTGAGCAGAAAGGGGGCGCCTGCCACGAGGGCTGGGAGTCCTGCTTTGCCTACAAGGCCGGGGATGACGGGGTCCTCATCACGGATGAAACCCGGCTGTTCGACCCCGCGGACGTTTACAAGAAAAAGAGTTAAACCGAAAGCCTTACGACCGATGCTGTACTCACTGTTCGCCGCCTCCCTCGTCATCCTGTACCTCCCCGTGGCCCGGCTGATCCTTTTTGGCCGTGTGACGATTCTACGGGAAAACGAAACGACCGTGATCGAACAGATGTGCTTAGGCTTCGCCCGGCTTATCATGGGACTCACACGGTCCGAACTGGTCATCGAAGGCCTCGAAAACCTGGCCGCGCTTCCCCCGGCCCGCCGGGTCGTGCTTATTTCCAACCACGAAAGCAACCTCGACATCCCCTGCGTATTCTACGCCATAAAAGGGCCGGTCGGCTTCATCGCAAAAAGGGAACTCGGCCGCTTTCCCTTCCTCCGTTACTGGATACAGCGGCTGGGCGGCGTCATGCTGGACCGCAGGGACCTGCGCGCCTCGCTCGAAGCGCTGTCGCGCGGCTTTGGCCGGGCCGGCACGCGCTATATGCTCATCTTCCCCGAAGGCACGCGCAACCACGAATCCACGGTCGCGCCGTTCAAACCCGGAAGCCTGCGCCTGGCGTTCGAAAACGACGCCATGGTCCTCCCTCTCTGCGTCTGCGGCGGGCGCCGGAAGTTTGAAGGGAACCATTACCGAAACCGGCCCGGTAAAATATACATGCGTATTTTAAAGCCGCGGGATACCCGGACGCTGGCCGCGGCCGGAAAGACCGAAACCGCCCGTGAGTTGCACGCTGAAATCCTGGAGACCTACCGCGGCTACGACACCCGGCTCATAACGGAGCAGACAGGATTGCAATCACGGCCGGCCTGAATTATCTTTTAGACGAAGGAATCCCATGGACACCAAGGACAGCCTCCTCTTTATCAACTGCCTCCCAAAGCCCGTCTACAACCAGACGATGCTGATGGAATGGCTCGGCTCCGGTTTCCAGATGGTCCAATGCGAGGAAGGCGCGGACCTCGTCTCGCTGCTCCATTCCGAAAAACTGAACGTGCTGCTGCTCAATAAAAAGCAATTCAACCAGTTCCCGACCGACACCACCTCCTATTACCGCATCCGTTTCTTCCTCCTGGCCGGGGAAAAGGAAATTTCCTCGGACCTTATGGACTATGAACTGATCCACGAATGGTTCCAGGAACCGCCCAACGAAAAGGAGCTGGCCTTCGCACTGCTCAAGTCGCGCACCGACTACCTCCGCATGAGTGAGCTCTCGCGCCTCCAGAAACAGGTCTACGTGGCCCAGAAAAACCTGTCGGAACTCAACCAGATTGGCGCGGCGCTCAACAGTGAGCACAACATCGACCGGCTGCTCGACCTTATCCTGGAAAAGTGCCTCGAAATCACCTTCAGCGACGCCGGCAGCCTCTACCTCGTCATCGACGAGGAGAGCGCCCTCGTGAGCGCGGGCAGCGGCCGCAAGGAGAAAAAGCTCCACTTCAAGATCTCCAAGAACCAGTCGCGCGACGTGGCTTTCACCGAGTTCACCATGGACATCAGCAACAAAAGCATGTCGGGCTCCGTGGCCCTCTCGGGCGAAATCCTGAACATCGAGGACGTCCACTTCCTGCCCAAGGATGCCACCTACGGCTGGAACAAGAGTTTCGACGAGTCGAGCGGTTACTGCTCCAAATCCATGCTCACCGTGCCAATGAAAAACGGCAAAAGCGAAATCATCGGCGTGGTCCAGCTCATCAACAAAAAAATCAACCCCCGCATCAAGCTCATGGACGAGGCTGACTTTGACAAGTACGTCCGCACCTTTTCTAAAAACGATGAAGCGCTCGCCCTTTCACTCGCCTGCCAGGCCGCGGTGGCGCTCGACAACGCGCGGCTGTACAAGGACATCACCAACCTTTTTGAAGGGTTTATCCGCGCCTCGGTGACCGCCATTGAATCGCGGGACCCCACCACGTCGGGCCATTCGGAGCGCGTGTCCGTGCTGTCGGTGGCCACGGCCCGCATCATTACCGAAGAACGGAGCGGCGCGCTGTCGGACATCGCGTTCTCCGCGGACCAGCTGCGTGAAATCCAGTATGCGGGCCTGCTTCACGATTTCGGAAAAATCGGCGTGCGCGAAAACGTGCTGGTCAAGGCCAAAAAACTCTACCCGCACGAAATGGACGCCATCAGCACCCGCTACGAATACATCAAAAAGTGCATCGAAGTCGACTTTACCCGGAAAAAAAACGATATCCTGCTTGCCTACGGGAACAAGGCGGCCAAGGAACACATGGACAACCTCGACAGCGAAATGGCGCGTAAAACCAAGGAAATCGAGGCGTTCTTCTCGGTCATCCTCAAGGCCAACGAGCCCACGGTCCTCGAGGAGGGCCATTTTGAAAAGCTCCAGGAAATCGGCCAGACCCTCTTCCACCACAAGGGCGGCCGCATTGAGCTCCTCTCACCGCTTGAAATTCAGCGCCTCTCCATCAAGCGGGGCAGCCTTGCCGAAGACGAACGCATCGAAATCGAGACGCATGTCACCCACACCTTCCGGTTCTTGAGCAAAATTCCATGGACCGACAACCTCCGTGGCGTGCCATCCATCGCCTATGGCCACCACGAAAAACTCGACGGCAGCGGCTATCCCCGTCAAATCCATGGCCCGGAAATCCCGATCCAGTCAAAAATCATGGCCATCGCCGACATCTTTGACGCGCTCACAGCCAGTGACCGCCCTTACAAAAAGGCCATGCCCGTTGAAAAGGCGCTGGACATATTGAGCCAGGAGGTCCGTCAGTCCAAGCTCGATGCCGAAATTTTCAACCTGTTCCGCGAACGGCAGGTTTACAAGGTCGTGCTCTGACCCACCGCACCCTGTGCTGACAAACCATGGTACGGGTCCTTTTTTTCAATTATTCGAACGAGCCCGGGGGCGCGGAGCAGTCGCTGCTCGGGCTTTTGTCAGGGCTTGACAAAAGCCGCTTCAATCCGTCGCTCCTCACCTTCGGCCACGGCCCCCTGTCCGAACGGGCCCGCAACCTCGGCATCACGGTCCACACGCTTGAGGGCGCGCCCGGCCTGTCGGCCTTTGGCCGCGACCGGCTCCTGTCCGCGGCCGTTCGCGGCCTGTTCCACATGCCCGCGCTGTTCCGTACGCTCGTGAAAATCCGGCGGGTGCTGCGCGAGGGCCGGTTCGCCGTGCTGCACACCAACAACCCCAAGTCCCACGTGCTAGGCGCGCTCGCTTCCGCGGGCCTGCCGATCCGCCTGGTGTTTCACATGCGCGACATTTTCCCGCACAAGAGCAACGCGGCCCGCCTGCTCTCGCTTCTGGGCCGTGTCCGCAAGGCCCAAACGCTTGCCATTTCCCGCGCCGTGCAAAAGGCCCTGCCCGCGGGCCTGAAAAATCGGTCGCATCTTCTTTACAATGGCGTCTTGCTCCCTTGTCCCGCACTCAGCCGTGCTGCCGTACGCACAGGACTTGGGATTCCGGACAATGCATTGCTCATTATGAGCACGGGCCGGCTGGTCCCCTGGAAGGGCTTTGACCTCCTGATACGCGCTGCGGCCCCGCTTCTCGCCCGATACGAGGCCCGGCTGCTCATTGCCGGTGAAGCCTATTATGGCGAAAGGGATCTGCGACCCGAATTGATCGCGCTGGCCGGAACGCTGGGTGTACCGGATCGCGTGATGTTGCCCGGATATGTGGAGGACATCCCGTCCCTCCTGGCGGCAGCGGACCTTTTTGTGCTGCCATCGGAAAACGAGCCCTTTGGCCGCGCACTGGTCGAGGCCATGCTCGCCGGGCTGCCGTGCGTGGCCTTCAACCAGGGCGGCCCCGCGGAAATCATCCTCCACAATGAAACGGGCTGGCTCGTGGACGAACGCAGCGCACCCGCGCTGCAGGACGCGCTCGCCCGGCTGCTCAGCGATGCGGAGCTGCGGCGGGTCCTCGGCGAACGCGCAAAAATAGCGGCCCGCGAACAATTCCCGCTTGCACGCACCCTGGCCGGGTTGGCAACGTTCTACGACGGCCTGGAGGCTTAGCCGTGCTTGAGAAGAACCGGGCTTTCAAATTTCTTGACCGCCTGCTGGACTTATGCTTTCTGCCCCTGGGACCGCTGGCACGGATGCGGGGCGCGCCGGACCGCGCGCCCCAAGACGGGGACGCGATTCTTTTCATCAAACTCTGCTGTTTCGGGGACACCCTGCTCGCCTGGCCCGCGCTGCACGCGCTGAAAACAAAATTTCCGACATCGCCCCTGACCGTGCTCGCCAGCCGGCGCACGGCCCCCCTCTTTGAGCGTTTTCCCATGGTGGACGAGGTCGTGACGCTGCCTCTGTCGGGAACAGGCGGCCTCCGCGAATTCTTACGCTTTCCATCGGCCCTCCGGGTGCTTTTACGACTGGTCCGTCACGGCTTCCCAGTGCTCATCGACGGCGACGTGCATTACCGCTTTCTGACACCTCTCGGCCTTTTTCTGGGCCGCCGCTACCGGGCGGGTTTCGACACCCTGCCGGGACGCGCGCGCTTTTACAGCCACAAGGCCGAACGCCCACGGAGCGAGCCCGAGTGGCGCTCTTTCTTCAGGCTGTTCGCGCCACTGGGACTGCGGCCGGACCTCACGCTTCCAATCCGCCTCCACGCCAACCCCGCGGAAATTGCGGCCGCGCGTAACCTGCTCGTTGCGGCGCCGGCCGGGCACCTCAAGGTGGGCATCGTTGCCGGCGCCAGCCCCAACTGGCCCGAAAAGCAGTGGCCGGCCGGCCATTTTTCCGAACTCATGCGCCGGATATCGGACCAGCGACCCGCAACTTTTTTCTTGATCGGCACAAAGGAAGAATTGACACTGGCCAGGGATTTAGTGAATCTTTACAACCGGCCGGGAACAACCGTGAACCTTGCCGGAAAGACCCCCTTCGCGCTCCTGGCGGAGGTAATTCGCGGCCTGGACCTCTTCATTTCAAATGACACGGGGCCCATGCATCTTGCCGCTCTTTCCGGCGTGCCCACACTTGGGATTTTCGGGCCCACCGACGAGCGCAAGTGGTCGCCACCCGGGAACTTCACGGCCCTCCGGTCCACCCTCGCGTGCCGGCCCTGTTATTATTTGAGCCGGATGCCGGCCTGCGATCACCGGCGCTGCCTCACGGACCTGCGGCCCGAGACAGTCGTGGCGGCGGCGCTGAAAATGGCGGAAGGAAAATCGATTTGAGACAACTTGCCGGATTCTTCAAGGACGCACTCTCGACCTGCTTCATCTTCGCGCTCATGCTCGCGGGCTATCTCCTCTACCACCTTCTGCTTCCAGTCTTCCGGTTCAAACGGGCGCTCCGGATATTACTGGTGCTGACCGTGGCCGGCTGCACCGGCTTGGCCGCTGCTTATTTCATCTTTATGAAAAAAGCAGCGGAACCGCGGAACCAGGAGACGAAGGTGGAATCCATCATGGTCGTGGCCAAAGGCGCCTCCCTCCATCAGATCAGCGCCTTTTTGCAGCGCGCGGGTATCATTGAGTCACCGCTCCGGTTCCGGATCCTGGGCGTGATGCGGGGCGAATCCCGCAGAGTCAAGGCCGGTCGCTACCTCTTCAACAACCAGATGCCTTTGGCCGACATCCTCGAGCGGCTCGCCAAAGGGTATACCTTCAGCATGAACGTGACCGTCCCCGAAGGACGCCCCTCCTGGGAAATCGCCTCCCTGTTCGCGCGCTGCATGAAGACCGACTCAACGGAATTCATGCGCCTTGTCATGGATCCCGCGTTCGCCCGGTCACTGGGCATCGATGCTCCCACGCTGGAGGGTTACCTCTTCCCGGACACCTACCAGTTCGACTACGACACACCGCCCCGCGACCTCCTGCGCACCATGATTGGCCGCTTTCAAATCAAATACGCGGGCTGCCTTCCGCCCTGCGCCGCGGCCCAACGCCTGAGCCGCCGCGAAATCGTCACCCTGGCCTCCATCATCGAGGGCGAAGCCGTCATCGACAGCGAACGGACGATTATTGCCGGCGTTTTCTACAACCGTCTCCGAAAACGCATGCCCCTGGGCGCGGACCCCACGGTGCGCTATGCGGTCCGGAACTACACCACGCCACTCACCAAAAGCCAGCTCGCAATCAAATCGCCCTATAATACCCGCCTTTACCGCGACCTGCCGCCGGGCCCCATCAACAACCCGGGCGAAGCCTCGCTCCGGGCAGCGCTCTGCCCGGCTAAAACGCCCATGCTCTTCTTTGTGGCAAAGGTCGACGGCTCGTACGGCCACTTTTTCACAGCGACCCACGACGAACATCTACGGATGAAGGAGGAGTCCCGGAAGGCGCGCCGGGCCGCGAGACTGAAGGCGGAGGCCGGAACAACCGTAGAAACGCCGTAACGGTTTTACGTCAGCGTCTCCGCTTGGGTTCAAAAATCTTGTCGTACACCATTTCCGTCTTGCCCGCAATCATGTTCCACGAAAAAAGCGAGAGGACGCGCTGCCGGCCGTTTTTGGCAAAGGCCTGCGCGGTCTCAGGTTCGTCCAGCAGACGCAGGATGGCCGTGGCCACCGCGGCTTCGTCAAGCGGGTCCACCAGGTAACCCGTCTTGCCGTCAGCCACGGAATCAACCACACCGCCGCTTTTACCGCCAATGACCGGTTTTTCCGAAGCCTGCGCCTCAATAAAGGTGATGCCGAACCCCTCGACGTCGCCATTCGCCTCCCCGCGGTTGGGCATGATGTAGATGTCGGACAGGGCATAATGATAGGGCAGGTCACGGTCGGACACGAAGCCCGTGAAAATCACCTGCTCCGACAAACCGTAGTCCTGCGCCATTTGCGTTAAACGCGAGCGGTCAGGCCCGTCACCCACCACCAGATAAACAATGTCCCGGGCGCGTTCCCCGAGAATTTTAAGGGCGCCGAGTACCGTGTCGACCCCCTTGCGCGGCCGGAGCTCGGCCACGGTCAGAAGCACCTTTTTACGGCGTGCGCCATATTTGACACGTAGAAACTCGGCGTCGAGCCCGGGACGGAAGGTCTCCTCGTCCACGCCGAACCCGATGACCGACACGGGCGTGCGCGACAGGGGGAAGCGGTTGAGCGCCTCGCGGACATGGTTGTTGCCCGCGATGAGCCAGGCGGCCTTGCGGAGCGTGGCCACCATGGCCCGCTGCCGGAAGAAGGAACGCGCGGCCATGGTAATTTCCGCGCCGTGGCAGGTCACCACATACTTATAGAAGAGGACATGCCGGAAGAGGCGGGCCACCGCGCCGCAGGGAATCCAGTTGATACAATGCACCAGGCGGATCCGGTGGCGCAGCACAGCTGCGGCGAAATAGAACATCATGGGCAGCAGCCGCAAAAAACGCACGCCCACGCCCTTCATCCGGATGACCTTGTAGGGCACCTGCGCGTCAAACTCGGCCGCGCCGGGCCAGTCCCGCGCCAGCACCACAAGCGTGTAACCGAGCTTGTGGAGGTGGCGGCAGAGCTCGTAGGAATACGTCTGGATGCCCCCGCGCTGGGGATAGAAGTTGAAGGCAAAGACAAGGAGGGGGCGGCGTTTATCGTAACGGGCAATGGGCGCGTAGCATCGCATGGTGCAGGTAAAATAAATTCTACAACGGAACCGGAGCCAAGAATAAACCGTTAAAACCCGGGCAGCGCGCGCCGCATGGCGGACAGCTTCCGGAAGTCGCGGGGGATGCAGTCGCGGCAGACCGGGGCCACCCTCTTTTTTCGGAACCCCCTGCGGACGCAAACCATGGCCGCGCCGTTCAGGAGCTCGTCACGGCTGTTTTCAACCACGTTGCCGGTTTTAACGCCGCTGTTGGTGTAAAGCGCGCAGCAGGGCGACACGTCGCCGTTGACGGCCACGAACAACTGGAGCCACGGGAGCAGGCACCCGGTTCCCGCGGCCGCGTTGTCGCGGGCGTACAGCCGCTGGATCCGCTTGAATTGCGAAAGCAGGTCGCGGAGGTTGGTCTCAATATGGAGTTCCCGGGCGCGCGCGGCCGCAGTGGTTAGGCTCTTCCGCAACAGCCCAAAATCGACCCCGTCCAGCAGTTCCTTCCGCCGCTCCTCGGTCATTCCTTCGGTCTGGAGTTCGCGGAAATAGACCCGCTTAACGCCCAGCCCGTCGGCGAGTGACACCACGTCCGCGAGGCCGGCCATGTTCTCCTTCATGAGCACATATTCAAAACGCACCTCCATTTTCCCTTGCGTACCCTGCACCAGCGCACGCACGTTCCCGAGAATCTGCGCGAAGGCGTCGGTGCCACGGACCGCACGGTAGGTGGCCGCGTCCGCCGCGTCAATGGAAACTTTAAGCACATGCGGCCCCTGCTCGATGAGCCGGTCCACGGTTTCGCGGCAGGTGACCAGGTTGGTGGACATCATGGTGCGCACGCCGTGCGTGCGACAGAACCCGATCATGTTAAAGAGGCGCGGGTGGAGGAGCGGTTCGCCCGCGCCCGCAAAGACGATGCGCGGCGGTGAAAGCTTTTTCATGGCCAGGTGAAAAACGCTTTCCTCCATGTGCGAAGCCTTTTCCACGCTGTCGGGCCGGATGCACATCCGGCAGTTGAGGTTGCAGGCCGTCGTGGGCTCCAGCTGAACATTGAGCGGCGCGTGCCGGATGCGGTCCGTCTTGAAGAACGCGCTGAAAGCGGCCAGGGCCATGTCCTTAATCATAGCGGTGGCGCTCCTGAAGGTTGTGGTATATGACCCGATAGGTGATGTAATCATACAGATGGTAGGCCGTGTTGCGGAACGGGAGGATGGCGGCGAAGAAGCGGGCCAGCCGGAACCACGACTTTGCAAAGAAAAAGTTGAAAGCAGCGCGAATGCCGCGGTGGCGCGAGCGGAAGAGGAAGAGGTAGCCCCGTTCGCCATGCTCCGGGCAGTCCGTAATCAGGCGGCGCAGGTTGCCCCGGGCGTAGCGCGTCGTCTTTTCAATGTGCTGGGACAGTGTCAGTGGATGGCAATGGAACGCCACGGCATTGCGCAGCACCCGGAAGGACGCGCCCTGCCCGGCCAGGCGGAAACCGATTTCAAGGTCCTCCCCGCCGGGTTCGCAATAGGCCTCGTTGAACCCGCCGGTCTTTTCGAGAAGCGAACGCGACACCGAAGCGTTGTGGGTCCGAAAATACTTGGGCGGTACCGTGGCAAAAGGACCCAGTTTAAAGGCGCCGCGGCTCACACGGTACCAGGCGAGCGTGTTGTTCCGCTCCTCCTCCGCGGGTTCCACTTTTCCGATATTGGCCGTGCCCGGCTCCGCGAGCAGGGCCAGGGCGTGGTGCTTCAACAGGTCCGGGTGCGCCGTCATGTCGCCGTCGAGAAAGAGGACGAATTTGCCCTGGGCCTGCTTGAACGCCGCGTTGCGCGCGCGCGCCGGGCCGCCCGCGCCGTGGAGGAACACGGGTTTCAGCGTAAAAGAGCCATGCCAGGTTTCCAGAAAAGCGCGGGTATCGTCCGTGGAACCGTCATCCGCAACCACGGCCTCAAAAAGGTCCGCGTCGAGGGACTGCTTTGCCAATGAATCGAGCAGTCGGGACAGGTTGTCCCGCTGATTATGGCAGGGAATGATGACGGACAAAAACCGCATTATGAAAATATATCAAATGCGGCCGGACAAGGGAAGCTATTGCAGGAGCGCCATCATGTTGTTCCGGCTGATCTCGTTGAAGTTCCGGAGCGAGAGCAGAGCGGACTGGTTGAGCAACTGGTCACGCGTGGCCTGCATGACGCCTTCGGCAAAGTCCTGGTCGCGGAGCCGCGATTCCGCATCTTGCGTGTTGATGGCGGCGTTTGTGTTGGCCTGGGCCGCAAACTCCATGCGGTTCATGTTTGCGCCGATGTCCGTGCGCTGCGACGAAACATTTTTGATTGCGTTATCAACGGCCGTGAGCGCATTCTGCGCATTGGCCGGGTTTGAAATATCCGTGGCCGCGGTCCCCAGGTTCGCGGCCGTGAAATCAGCGCCCTGAATTGGAAGTTCACTGCCTGGATTGGGGCCGGCCAGCACCTGTCCCCCGCCCGCGGCCAAACCCTGCCCGTTGGCCACGTTTTGCGTGTTGAACTGCGCGGAACCGGAGATGCGGGTGAGCTCGGCGTTCAATTGCTGGTATTCCTGGTTGAGCGCATCGCGGTTGGACTGGTTCAGTGTGCCATTGCTCGCTTGAAGGGCGAGCTCACGCTGCCGTTGGAGGATGGACGTTGTTTCATTGCCCGTGCCCTCGGCGATGGACTGCGCGGCCTGGGCATAGTCGATATTGACGTTGGCCGCCTGATAACCGCGTATTTGCGTGCGCATCTCCTCGGACACGGAAAGCCCGGACGCGTCATCGGACGCGCGGTTGATTCGCAGGCCCGTGGAGAGCTTTTCGAGGACCTTGGAATAATTGCTTTGGGTTTTGCGGGCAGCGCTCAGGATACCGAGCGAAGTGGCTTTTTCTATCAACATAATCGCCTCCACATGGAGTTAAGCGGCCTTAACACGTCCCTATGCAGCGAAAATGCGTCCTTGCGTGGGCAATCGATAGGACTACCCATTTTATTATCGGCATTTTGCATGCAAACTTTAGTTTTAATTCTTTATATTCTTTTCAATATTAATGCTTTTTATGTTTCTTTTTCTTAAAAATCAGCTTTGGTTCAGCCATACTGACCATTGTGCGGGTATTGACCGAAGAGGTCACCCAGGTATTTCCACCCACAACCGCGTTTTTCCCGATAACGGTGTTCCCACCCAAAATAGTGGCATTGGCATACACGGTCACATTGTCCTCAAGCGTGGGATGGCGTTTGGCCCCCTTGATGATACGGCCCCGCTCGTCACGCGGGAAAGAGAGCGCTCCCAAAGTGACGCCCTGGTAGATTTTCACGTTGTTCCCGATGAGCGTGGTCTCGCCGATGACAACACCCGTGCCGTGGTCGATGAAAAAGGCATGGCCTATTCTTGCGCCGGGATGAATGTCAATTCCCGTCTCCTTGTGCGCCCATTCGCTCATGATGCGCGGAATGAGCGGCACGCAGCTCTGGTACAGCACATGGGCGAGACGGTGCACGGTAATGGCCTTAATAAATGGATAGCTCACAATGACCTCGTCCACGGACCGGGCCGCGGGATCCCCTTCCAACGCGGCCTGTACGTCCGATTTCAGCATTTCGCGGATGGCCGGAATCTTTTCGAGCAGTTCCACGGTCACGGTATAGGCCATGTCCCCGCAGTCGCACCGTTTGCACGCAGGCGCGTCCTTGCGCGGGCACTGGTATTCGAGCGCGCGGTGGATCTGCAAAAAAAGTTTGTCAAAAAGCCCTTCGAGCAGGTTCCCGATATAATAGGAAACCCCGGTGGAGGTAATGGTCTCAGGGCCCACAAACCCCGGAAAGATGATTTTAAAGAAATCGTGGATAATTTCCACCACGTTGTCCGAATTGGGCAGGTTAAGTCCGTCAATCTGGTTGATTCCCTGCTTTTTTTCATAGGAACGGACCAGTTTCCGCGTCAAGGTCTTCAACTTCTTCTGTTTCCACAACGGGGCATTCATTATGCGTCTCCTTCTTTACAGTGCAAGCATTGCATCAATCGCCTGTTTCGCGCGCGCGGCAATCTGCGGGTCCACCGTGACCTCGCCGACGTCCTGTTCGAGCGAATGCAGGATTTTATCCAGGGTAATCTTTTTCATATTGGGACAGAGGATGTCCTTGGCCAAAAGATGGAATTCCTTGTCCGGGCACCGTTTCCGGAGCTGGGTGAGAATTCCCTTTTCCGTGCCGATGAGGAATTCGCGGGCAAGTGACTTTTGCGCATATTCAATCATCTGCCCGGTCGAAAGCGCGGCGTGAGCGAGTACAATGACCTCGGGCCGGCATTCGGGATGCACCAGCACCACGGCCCCGGGATGCCGCGCCTTGGCCTGTTGCACCACCTCCGCGGTGATGCGCGCGTGCGTGGGACAATAGCCGCTCCAGGTCACGATGTCACGCCCTGTCCGCGATTTGACGAAATCGCCGAGGAAGCGGTCGGGAACAAAGAGGATTCGTTTGTCCTTCGGAATCGATTCAACGACCGTGATGGCATTGGACGAGGTGCAGCAAATGTCGGACGCGGCCTTGACCGCGGCGCTGGAATTGACATAGCACACCGTAACGCTTCCGGGATGCGCCTGCTGAAACGCTTTCAGCTCCTCCGGCGTGATCATGTCCGCCATGGGACAACCGGCCTCGCTATCGGGCAATAGCACTTTTTTCTGCGGAGAGAGAATTTTGGCGGTCTCGGCCATGAAATAGACGCCGCAGAAGACGATGCGCTTTCCAGGCGCTGCGGCCGCCTGCCGGCTCAGGCCCAGCGAATCGCCCACGTAGTCGGCCACGGCCTGGACTTCTTCGGGCATATAGTGGTGCGCGAGGAGGATCGCCTCTTTTTCGCGCTTGAGCGTCAGAATTCTTTCCACGGTTTCGTTCATCGTTCAATCCGCGGGCTTAATCCTTTTCCAGCTTGCGTTCAATGATACCGCCGCCCATCACTTCATTCCCGCGGTAGAGGACCGCGGACTGCCCGGGCGCAACCGATTCCACGGGCGTCTTGAACCGGATGCGCATGCGCTCTCCATCCAACGTCTCGAGGATTCCATCCACGGCAGGACTGCGGTACCGGATGCGCACTTCGTACGTTTCACCTGCGCGAACCGGGTCGTGGCAGAGCGTGACGCCGGATAGTTCCACACCCCACGCCTGAAGTTCTTTTTTGCCGCCCAGCGTAATCGTGTTGGCCGTTGCATCGATGGCCGTGACATAGGTACGCTCGCCGAAAGGCGGCAGTCCCTTGCGCTGGCCGATGGTGTAACGGTGCAAGCCAAGATGTTCACCGGCAGGCGACCCGTCCGCATGAAACATAAATCCTTTGACCCCGGTGAAGCCACGGCTTTGCATGAACGCGGCGTAATCTCCGTCCGGAAGAAAGCAGATATCCTGGCTCTCCCGCTTGTCATGCACCGGCAGGTCCAGTTCCTTCGCCGTCTGTCGCACCTCCTCCTTGGTCATTTCCCCCACCGGAAACAGAATCCGTTCCAGGGTGCCGGGCTTGAGCATATATAGGAAATATGACTGGTCCTTGTTCTCGTCTTGTCCCTTGAAGAGGCGGCCAAGGCTTATTTTCGCGTAGTGGCCTGTTGCAACATACTCCATGCCGAACAGCCGGGCCTGTTTGAGCAGGAAATCAAACTTGAGGAAAGCATTGCAGCGTACACAAGGGTTGGGCGTGCGCCCTTTTGCATACTCGGAACAGAAATCATCAACGACCGCGCTGGCAAAGAGTTTCCGTACGTCCAGGACCATGTGGGGAATGCCGAGTTTTTCAGCCACGCGCTTGGCGTCGGACACGGGCGCGTAACCGCAGCAGCTTTTGAGTGACTCCTTGCCGCAGGACTGGAAGAGTTTCATTGTGACACCCGTGACCTGGTGGCCCTGCGCCTTAAGCAGGGCCGCGGCCGTAGAGGAGTCAACGCCGCCGCTCATGGCAACGAGCACCTTGAGTTTTTGCATGGGGCCTTACGCGGGAACGAGGCCGAGGTCGCGGATGAGGCGAAGGTCATCCTCGGGCCTGCGGCCCTGGGTGGTAAGGTAGTCGCCGGTCATGAGCCCGGACGCGCCCGCGAGGAACACAAGGGGCTGCAGTTCGCGCAGCGTGACGTCGCGGCCGCCGCAGACGCGGAGGTCGCGGGTGGGATTGACAAGCCGGAACATGGACACGGACAGAAGCGCGTCAAGGGGTTCCATAAGAGGCCGTTTGCCCAGGGGCGTGCCGGGAATGGGATTGAGAAAGTTCAGAGGAACCATGTCCGCCTCGAGCTTTTTGATGGCAAAGGCCATTTCAACGCGCTGTTCCAAACTCTCGCCCATGCCGAGAATGCCGCCGCAGCAGACGCGCATGTCGGCCGCCTTGGCATTGAGGAGAGTAACAATACGTTCTTTGAAGGTATGCGTGTGTACAATCTTTTTAAAGAACAATGGTGCGGTCTCAATATTGTGATGATAGACCGTGACCCCGGCTTTTTTCAGCGCATGGGCCTGTTCGAGCGTCATGAGGCCCAGGGAAGCGTGGATATCGCACTTTCTTTTAAGACCACGGATGTCCGAAAGCAGCCGTTCAAAGTCCCGGGCCTTCAACACCCCCTTACCCGAGGTCACCAGCCCGAGCCGGCAATGGTACCCTTTGGCCCGGCGGGCGTAGTCAGCCATTTTCGCGGCAGTGACCAGCCCGTGGACCGGAGCACCGGTTTTATACCGGCCCGACTGGGCGCAGAAGGCGCAGTCTTCGCTGCATGCGCCGGACTTGATGTTGAGGATGGAACAGAGGGAAATCCTATTTCCGAAAAAATGTTCACGCACCCGGTTGGCTTCGGCAAAAACATCCAACACCCGGGCCCGTTTTGCGTGAAGCACGCGCAGCGCTTCGCTGGGCGTGATGCCCCCTTTTTTGATGGCTTTGTCCGACAGGCCGCGAAATGAATTCATACCTTCCCTTCCTTCAGGACCGCGTTCATGCTGCCCATCCGGTAGCCCTCGAGGTCAAGGGAGACGAAAAGGTAGCCGATGGCCTTTAAAGTGACCACGACCTTTTCGCGGAACGCGGGGTCGAGGAAACGGTCCATTTCCTCCTGCGAGGTCTCGATGCGCACCATGTTTCCGTGGTCGCGCACACGCAACACCCGGAAGCCCGCGTTTTTAAGAAAGTCCTCGGCCTGCTCCACGCGTGAGAGCTTTTCACGCGTGATGGACTCGCCGTACTGAAAGCGCGACGACAGGCAGGCAAACGCGGGCTTGTCCCAGGTCAGGAGGCCCAGCGCTTTGGACAGGTCGCGAATCTCCTGCTTGTTAAGGCCGGCCTCCTTGAGCGGGCTTGTGATTTTCAGCTCCTCAAGCGCGCGGATGCCGGGACGGAAATCGCCGGCATCATCCGCGTTGGAACCGTCAAGTACGGCAGTAAGCCCGTGCGTTTTTGCAAGGGCCAGAAGTTTTCCATACAGTTCATGTTTGCAATAATAGCAGCGGTCCGGCGGGTTGTCCTTGAATTGCGGTATCTCGGTCTCTTCGGATTCGAAAAAAACCTGTTGGATGCCGATGGAGGCCGCCAGCTTTTTGCTCTCCTCGCGCTCCCGCGCCGGGTACGAGGAAGAGACCGCGGTAAAGGCCACGGCCTTGTCCCCAAGCATGTCCGCCGCGACTTTGGCCAGGAATGCGCTGTCGACTCCGCCGGAAAAAGCGATGGCAACCGAACCCATGCTTTGCAGATTCTTTTGCAGTTGCGAATACTTTTCTTCTTTGGTCATTTTGAAAACAGTGTGCGGACCTTGTCCGGTTTCACAATACCCCGGTCGGTGATGATGGCGGTTATATACCTGGCCGGTGTGACGTCAAAGGCCGGATTTTTTGCGCAGATGCCTTCAGGCATGACGCGGACCCTTTCGATTTTGCCTGCCTTTGTTTTTCCGTCCATATAAAACACTTCATCCTCGTCGCGTTCTTCGATGGGGATATCGTCGCCCTTTTTGCATTGGAGGTCGAAGGTTGAAACCGGCGCCGCAATGTAGAAGGGAATCCCATTCTCCTTTGCGAGCACCGCTTTTTCATAGGTGCCTATCTTATTGGCCGCATCGCCATTGGCCGCGAGGCGGTCCGCGCCCGTGATGACCATGTCCACCCATCCTTTGCGCATGTAAAACCCGGCCGCGTTGTCGGCAATGACCGCAAAGTCGACGCCCTCCTCCTTTAGCTCCCAGGCTGTAAGCCGCGCACCCTGGAGCCGGGGCCGCGTTTCATCGGCATAGACGAAGACTTTTTTGCCCGCGCGCTTGGCCGCATAAATGGGCGCAAGCGCGGAACCCCAGTCCTGGAGCGCGAGCCAACCCGCGTTGCAGTGGGTAAGGATACGGAAGCCTTTTTTAATGAGCGTGTTTCCGTAGCGCCCCACGGCCGCACCCGCGCGGATATAATCGTCAGAGATGGCCCAAGCCGTTGCCACAGCCGCTTTTTTTGCTGCCGGGACGCTTTCTGCTGCCGCAACCACCGCCGCGACTCTGTCGATGGCGTAAAAAAGGTCCTGGGCCGTGGGACGTGTTTTGCGGAGGATGTTGAAGCCGGTCCGGCAGAAGGCGTGGAAACCATTTTCCGGTGCCTCAAGCGCCACCTGGGCCGCGCCAAAGCCAGCGGCCGCGCCGATGCTGCCCGCCCCGCGCACAGTCATGTTGCGGATGGCTTCCGCGGTGCCACGAGAGTCTTTGAATGTGATGATTTTAAACTGGTGCGGCAGCAAGCGCTGGTCAATCATGCAAACCGACCGGCCCTTCATCCACACCGCAGTGTAATTTTTTCCCCGTACGAGCATGGGGTTAAAAATACGAATTTAACGGGCTGGATACAATCGTATCCAGCCTATCCATTCACGTTATTCCCCGAGCCACTTCTCCAGCGGAACAAGCCGTACCCGGCGGTCGACCGCATGGTCATTTCGGGTGACCACAGTCAACTGCGCGCCTTTGGGCAGCGTTTTCTGCGCCCACTCAAACTCGCCGGTGGAAACATGCGCCTGGTATTTACCCTCCAGGAAAAGCTCGCCCACAACAAAGTCGATTTAACTTCCATATAAGTTAAATACAACTTATACATTGAACTCGCCGCCAGCAAATAATAGTTCCATTTTGTGGAACTATTTTATATATTATCACTATGCGCATCATTTCGAAATCCACCTTGAAAGCTTTCTGGGAAAACCCAAAACATAGCGACTCCGAACAACCACTCAAAGAATGGCACCAGGAAGCTTCCAAGGCGAACTGGAATTCCCCGAATGAAGTAAAAGCGCAATTTGGCAGTGTCAGTGTTATCGGAAGGAAAAGACTGGTTTTTAACATTGCGGGTAACAAATATCGGCTAATTGTTGCGGCCAAATATGAGTTTAAGTGCCTCTATGTCTGTTTCATAGGTACGCACAAACAGTACGACGCCATCAACGCCGAGGAGGTATGGTCCGATGAATATTAAACCCATTAAGACCGAAGCGGATTACAAGTCCGCTTTGGCTGCAATCCGGAAACTTTGGGATGTCGAGCCGAATACACCGGAGGGTGATAAACTGGAGATATTAATCACTCTTGTTGAGGCGTACGAAGCAAAACATTACCCAATGGCCCCACCCAACCCGGTGGATGCCATAAAATTCAGGATGGAACAAGACGGGTTAAGAAGCGTTGATATCGCCCGCATCATCGGCGGCAAAAACAGGGTCTCGGAAATGCTCTCAGGGAAAAAACCATTGACCCTGAAAATGATAAAGAACCTACACAACAAATTAGGCATGCCTTACGAATCCCTGTTCGGCCCACAGGATTTCATTTATCGCACCCATGCATTCCGGATAATCTTGGATACGGTCGCGAAAAGCGGGCCGTGCCGCAAAACAGTTGACAAATCGATGGAGGTGGCGCAATGTACCTAACCGCTCAACGAGTCGTTTCCAGTGATGGGCAGCAGGGAATCAACGCATTCTTTCATTTACATCGCCCGCACAAACAGCCGAAGCCAACAACCCCATCGGAAGTTGTTGCGGTGGCTGAAAACAACACAGGGAAACTGATTAAAGACACTTTGGAAGTTAATCCTGGCGGCAATCGCGTAAAAAGCTATCTGGATATTGTGGCCCCGGATACAACGGATGCTAAAGCGATTATCACCGCCCTTGATAAATTCAGGGGAGAGATAGACCCGGCCAGGATGGGGCCGATATTTTCCTTTAACGGTGGAATCGGGTTACGCTTCAACACCGAAATTGAAATGCATAAGGTTCTTAACGATGAATACGACACCCTAAAAGACAGGGTTGTTGTTTTGTTCCGGTATGCCCATAAGTAATTATTGTTTTGCCGCCCACGTTCCTGACGGATCCCGGAGGATGAGTTTCATTGCATTCCCTTTTCCCATACTTTATTTTATTTGCACAAAATGACGCAAGGTTCCAGCATCAAGAAGCTCCTCGTGGTTCTCCCCCGGCACGGCGGGTCGCGCAGCCT
>JAZDKP010000021.1:0-16259 GCA_043802925.1 Fibrobacterota bacterium
ATACTGTCAACATATCCATTGACCCGCGATGAACAACACACAAATCCGTTTCCAGCCGTTAAAAAGCTGGACAACACGCCGAGAGAATCGACGGTAAACAAATCCGGTGAACGGGAAAGCCACGCCACGGGTTCGTTCAGGGCAATCAGATAGCCATCCGCAAGCCGTGAAAAAACGTTCAACGTCGCGGTGTCATTCAGGTGCAGTACCAGAGAATCCGGCTGTATCCGGATGCCTGAAACCGGGAGTTCCGTAAGATAGAAATTGCACCGGACCGTATCTCCTCCAGTGATATTGACATCCAATGTTTCCGGTGCAAACATAGGCTTGCTGACAATCAGTTGCGCGATCCCGGTGGTGACGGACAGGGAGACGTCGCCCTGGATGTCCGCAACCCGACTGGCAACAAAACCACCGGCACGGACAATTCTCGCGTCAGCGGCATACAAAGGAGTGCTGTCTGAGGCCTGCATAATCCTGGCCATGATCCTGCCCTTGGGACCCGCAGCCCTTGCAAAACGTGCGGTATAGGTCAACCCGTTATCGGCATTGACTGAGACAATCGTTGGGCCCGATGTCGCGCTGACGCTCATACCGGAAGACAATGCCGCCACCTCCAGGGCTTCATGAACAGACACGTTAAAGGAAACCGCGGAATGGGGAGGATAGCATGCCGACAGGAAAAGAGAATCGGCCGTGGATCGGTAAAAAACCACCGCAGCGCAATCAACTGAAATATTATCAATGGAACCCGGTTTCCAGAAAACCACGCCAACGGCTTCCTGGGTGTTTGCCCGCACGCCGTGGATCGAATCGTTATTCGCCAACACATCCAAAGCGACCGTTTCAGAGAAGTCGGCCATGTCCGTCCTTGAAACCGCCGGAAAAACAGCATAGGCATACTTCTGACGCAGCGCATTCGTTCCATGATCAAACCATAGCGTATAAATGGGGGCCGAACAAACCGTTTCGGAGGCGCCGCCGGCAAGGGACGACCATGTTCCGGATTGTACGGCCTTTTTTAAAATTACCGGGGAGGTGTTTTGGAAGAAATAATATCCGATACTGTCACAATGCACCCACCGGACATTGGCGAGGGTGTCCGTCCATCCCATGGACGTTGGAAGCTCAATGCCGTCCGAATAAATGGGTGCGCTTTCACTGGAAAGCGGGGCCTGGTTTACAATTGTCTCAACACGGTTGGCGTTGGGGCAGGCAATGTCACTGCCCAAACAGACCATAATCCCGTTAAAAAAGAACCAACTTTTGAGCGCGGTCAAATCAGAGGCGTTCGCATCAAAATCCATCGCCGAGACCCCGTAGTGCCCCTGATGCAAACCGCCGACGAATGCGCGTGTGCCGTAGCTGGAATAACCGGCACCGGCCGCGCGATACTTCCTTTCAACCGTGGTCCCCGGAAGGCGGTACCAATCCAAAACAGGACGAACGTTGTTCAGATAGTATTCATCGCCTTTAACGGTGAGGTAGGTCATTCCATCCGAAAGATGCCATGATTTTTTCCCCTCATCGTTGACCAGTTCAGCGGGTATCATCCGGCTTGAATGCATCTTAACGGACATGAAATAATCAAGGCCGCGGGAAATCATATAATCCGATTCGTTGTAATGTTTGACACCATAGGGGAAAGCCGGAGGCACGGATGACGTCTTTACAGGCGTAATCATCCCTGCATATTGGCTCGAGATTCCATACGGCCAGCTTTCAAGCATCTTTTTTGCCGAAGCCGTCAGCGTGTCCCGGTAAGCACCGGGAATCGCAGACATCATAAGCAGCGCATAAAAAGCTTCACTCGCATACGTACTGTAGGATCGTACAATCGACCGGCCCCGGACCGACGGGTCCCAGCAGTTTCCATAAACGGCCCAGCGCGTTCCATTAAGAATATACTTGAAGAATGTTTCGCTGTTCGTCGCGGGTACTTCGTACGGGGTGCCATGGACAAAAAGAAAATACCGCGCGACATCCACTGCAAAAGAACCGCCGTAATGTCCTGTCTGAAGCTGCGCCCCATGCTGGTGAAAGGAGAAATCCGGTTTTATCCCTTCTCCGGAAGTTCCCGTGGCCGGGTGGGTGATGCACACGGAGGCAAGGTTTGTACGGACCGTCCCCAGACGAAGCGTATTATGGGTGATGAGGGCATAGTGAAGATGGTTCATGGACTCCCATACAAGATTTGCCCCCGTACCCACGGGCGCCCCATTGATCAGATAATTCAAGGTTGCGAGCGAGGTATTAAAAACCGAAGAATCGATATGCCCCTGGACGAGTAAAAGAATCGGGGAAAGATAATTGGGGAGTCCAATGGTATACCACCACCAATGGCTTTTCGTGACCCCCTCATAAACATAGGACTGAACATAGGTCAACGCATCCGCTATCTTTCTTAAAAGCGTGTCCTGCCGGTACAATGGGATGCCTTCAGTGAAATACGCCTGCGCCATTGTCAGGATGCGTCCATAATGCGCGGGAGGCAGCCCCCAGCTCGACACCGGCACCTCATGATAATCCACATCGCTCCAGCTTCCGTTGGGAAGACACGTTGACAATGCCGTTTCCGCGCTGGAATCAAGCGAAGAAAGGGAAGCGGCCACCCTGGCGTCGGCCCGGTTCGCACCTTCGGCAGTATAGAATGCGATGACCTGTTTCCGGACGGTGTCGATGTCTGCGGCATAGAGCGTAACCGGACAGAAAACCTGAAACGCCACGGCCGTAAGGATGGCGCTGAGGAATGTTTTCATACAAGCACCCGATGCTGTTTTTCCGCGCTGCCGCTTTCCGGCGCACACGGATCGATGCTCAGCGCCTTCCAGCGCGGCGAAAGGTCTACCATGCGGCCTTCGTTCCTGGACTCGTCGATGGACAGGCAAATCACGGCCGAGGAAACGCCGCCCGTCACCGGGGTCAGCGAGGGCGCGCCTTCGGTCATCATTTTCACGAAATAGTCGATCAGCACTTCATCGCCGCCCCCGTGGCCTCCGGGGGTGTCCAGCATGTCCAGGACCTCCACCCGGGTGTTGAAGCCGATGCGCGTAAACTCGATTTTTCCGGTGATGCAGTCCGCGCGCAGCGCGCCTTCGGTGCCCAACAGATACATCCGGCGTTCCAGGATGCCGGCGTTCGTGTTAGTATGGAAGGTGGCGCGCACGCCGTTGGCATACTGCAAAATGGCCACCTGGTTGTCGACGATGTCGTTGTCCCCGGAAAAGGGGTGCGCATTGCCGCCAATGTTGTTCCAGTTGCAATAGGCCCGCTTGCCGTTGACGTCCATGCCGATACGGTCCATTTGGCCGGCGTTTTCCGGCCGGAAAAAGTCGTTGCCGCCGAACGAGGCCACGGAAACCGGCAGCGCCCCTACCATCCAGTTGGCCAGGTCCATGTCGTGGCAGCATTTTTCCAGCAGATGGCCGCCCGAATTGACGGTCCTGCGCCGCCAGTCGCGCATGATGTGCCCGCCGTGATTGAACCCGATGGTTTCGTTGAACTCAAAGCTGACAAGTTTCCCGATAATACCGGAATCGAGGAGTTCGCGGATTTTGCGGTAAAGCGGCGAATAACGGAGCGTAAAACTCATCATGATGCGGCGATCCGAGGCGCGGGCCATCTTTAAAATGGCGGCCACGTCCTCCTGCGTGGTGGCAAGCGGCTTTTCGCAGAAAATGTTGAGGCCCTGTTTGAGCGCGGCCTCGATATGGCGGCGGTGGTGGACGTTCCAGGAGCCGATCATCACCCATTCCATGCCCGGATGGGAAAAAAATGCGGCGTCGTCATCAAAGAGGGCCAGGTCCGGATTATAGTCCCGGCGGAAGCCTTCGCGCTGTTCCGGCAACGGATCGCACGCGGCGACCAGCTTGACATCCGGGGTCTTGGACAGCAACATTTTAAGCAGGTGCCGGGTACGGTTGCCGCAGCCGATAACGCCAAGGGAAACGGGATGTGCCATGAGGCCCCCTTTCTTTTTTATTTACGGGTGTTAAAATGCTATTGTAAATATAGTGCAATCTTTTATATTAACATATATATAATATGGCTGATTTTTTAATAAAAGCGATTGCCTCAGAACTGGCCAGCCTTAAACACCTCGGGCTGCCTTCCAATTTTTACCTGGGTACACGTCCCCTGTCGTTTGATGTACCGGTCAATGTTCTCATCTGGCTGCGTGAAAAGGAGGACCGCGCCAGCCTGGATTCCTTCCATTACCGCCATATCCTGTGTTTCAATATCAGCAGCCCGGGCCAGGCCATTGTGGACCATCGCATACACGATTTCAGGCCGGGGCATGGGCTCTTGATTTTTCCCTTCCAGTTCCACCATTTTATCACGCCCGCCAACACCCTTCGTCAGTGGATATATATCGGGTTTGAAATGAAAAACTCTAAATTCCTTGAACCCTATAAAAACAAATCTTTCGCTCTGACACCCTGCATGACGGAACCCCTGACGCGCCTCCTCCGCGCTTATGTCCAGGAGGCCAAAGGAAAAAGAACGCAAAACCGGACACCGCTTTTCCTGGCGCTATTACTGAATGAGATGGGGGGTTCGCGGAACATTGACTCTGCGGTCAAAACAACGGGAACGTTGCCGTCCCTCCAAGAAACGCTCTCGGCCAGGGTCCAGCGCTATGTCCATACGCACCTGAACGAGAACATCCGCATCAACGGCATTGCGCATTATATGGGTATGTCAGCAAGCCGCCTGCGCGCCCGCTACCGGCAGGAATTGGGTATTAGCCTGGGCCGGACCCTGCAGGCCATGCGCTTCACCCGCTCCCAAGAATTGCTGACCGTGTCCACAATGAATGTTTCGGAAATCGCCGACGCTTGCGGTTATGAATCCGTTTACGCGTTCAGCCTGGCGTTTAAAAAGAAATACGGTGTTTCCCCGTTGAATTTCCGTAAGCAACTGCGATAAAATGATATTTTATGGTTCGTTTTATTTCTTGACCGCGTGTTCGGACGCGCTGTCGGCCAGCACGATGACGCGGTTATTATCAACCTCAATAAAGCCGCCCGACAGGTCGAAGATGACCTGTTCGGTGTCGGTGAGATCAAGCCGCAGCGGGCCGGGCATGAGCGTGGTCATAAAAGGAGCGTGGCCGGTGAGTATGCCGAAGGAACCCTCGGTCCCGAGCGCGACCAGGTGCCTGGACTGGCCTTTGAATATCCGTTTTTCCGGTGAGTAAATTTCGACGTCAAACACGTTGACCTTTCTTTTGGTTACAGCATTTTGGCGCGTTCGCGCGCTTCTTCGATGGTGCCCACCATATAAAACGCCTGTTCGGGCAGATCGTCGTGTTTACCGTCCAGGATTTCGCGGAATGAACGGATGGTGTCCTTGAGCGGCACATAACGGCCCGGCATGTTCGTGAACTGTTCGGCCACAAAAAATGGCTGCGACAGGAATTTCTGAACCTTACGGGCACGCTCCACGGTTTTTCGGTCCTCTTCGGAAAGCTCGTCCATGCCCAGGATGGCGATGATATCCTGCAGGTCCTTGTACTTCTGGAGGATTTCCTGGACGCCGCGCGCCACTTCGTAGTGTTCCTTGCCCACAATGTCGGGCTGCAGCGCGCGGGAGGTAGAGCCCAGCGGGTCCACGGCCGGATAAATGCCGATTTCAACAAGGGAACGTTCGAGATTGGTGGTGGCGTCAAGATGCGCAAAAGCCGTGGCCGGCGCGGGGTCGGTATAGTCGTCCGCAGGAACGTAAATGGCCTGGACCGAAGTGATGGAACCCTTGCTCGTGGAGGTGATGCGCTCCTGGAGTTCACCCATTTCGGTGGCCAGCGTGGGCTGGTAACCCACGGCGCTGGGGATACGGCCCAAAAGGGCCGAGACTTCGGAACCGGCCTGCGTGAAACGGAAGATATTGTCAATAAACAACAGCACGTCCTGTCCCTCTTCGTCACGGAAGTATTCGGCCACGGTAAGAGCGGACAACGCCACGCGCGCGCGGGCTCCCGGGGGCTCATTCATCTGGCCGTACACCAGCGCGGTCTTGCTGATGACGCCCGACTCCTTCATTTCACCGAAAAGGGCCGTGCCCTCACGGGTGCGCTCGCCCACACCCCCGAACACGGAGTAACCGCCGTGTTCCTTGGCAATGTTGTGGATGAGCTCCATGATGACCACGGTCTTGCCCACCCCGGCGCCGCCGAAGAGGCCGACCTTGCCGCCCTTGACATAGGGCTCAAGGAGGTCAATGACCTTGATGCCGGTCTCCAGGATTTCCGTCTTGGTGCTCTGGTCTTTGAAAGCGGGCGCGGGCCGGTGGATGGGGTAACGTTTTTTAGTGGTAATCGGCCCCGCCTCGTCCACGGGTTCACCGATGACGTTCATGATGCGGCCGAGGACCTCGGGGCCCACGGGAACGGAAATGGCCATGCCCGTGTTCAGGACAGGCAGCCCGCGCTTGAGGCCGTCCGTGGAATCCATGGCAATGGTGCGCACGTTGTTTTCGCCAAGATGCTGCGCCACTTCCAGCACCAGGTTCCACTCCGCCTTATTGATGGAAGGATTGGTGGCCTTGAGCGCTGACTGGATGGGAGGAAGTTGTCCCTCGGGAAACTCCACGTCCACCACCGCGCCCATAATCTGCGAGATTTTTCCGTTTTGCAGCTCGGCCATAATATTGATCCTTTCTATTATTTCTTTTTTCGAATCTTAAATCACAGGGACTCCGCGCCCGACACAATCTCCACCAGCTCTTTGGTGATGGCCGCCTGGCGCATTTTATTCCGCTGAAGCGTGTATTTATCAATCAGGTCGCCGCAGTTATTGGTGGCCGAATCCATGGCCGTCATTCGCGCGGCCTGCTCGGCCGTGGCCGAAATGAGCAGGGTACGGTAGATGAAGAACTTGACCGTGCGCAGGGCGAAGGCGTCCAGAATTTCCTTGGCCGACGGCTCAAAGATGAAATCCTTGTGCTGAACCGTCTTTCCCGTCTTTTCAGGGTCAAACGGAAGCAGCTTTTTGATGGTAGGGACCTGGGAGATGGCTGACTTGAAATCGTTATACACCAGATACACTTCGTCGAGTTGGTTCCGGAGGAACTGGTCGATGAGCGCGCTCCCTATCTTTTCAGCGGCCGCATAATTGGGCGCATTGATGACCCCGGCATGGTGTTCCTGCACGGGACAGCCTTTTTTGCGGAAAAAATCAAAACCCCGTTTGCCGAAGAAACTCACAGTGTACGCGATGTCCTTTCCCTTGAGTTCCTTGCACAGCGCCACCGCCTTTTTAATGGCATAGGCATTGAATCCCGCGCAAAGGCCACGGTCCGAGGTGAAAACAAGAACGTGTACGTTTTTAACCACCAGGTGTGGTTTGTAAAGCGGGTGGCTGACGGATTGCCCCCCGGCCAAACGCTGGATGAACTCGTTCAGCTCCTGCTCGTAGAGCCGGGTCTGGGCCATGGCCTCCTGCGTTTTGCGCAGCTTGGTGGCCGATATCATCTTCATGGCCCGGGTGATTTTCCGGGTGTTCTTGAGAGACGCTATCTTTTTATTGATAATCTTGCTGCTGGGCATGGCTTATTTCTTGCGGAACCTCTTTTTGAATTCATCAAGGATGGCGTTGAGCTCGTTTTTGATATCATCCTTCATGGCACCCACGCTCTTCAGCTTTTCAAGGAAGGGCTTCTGGGTGGTGTTGACAAAGAGCAGCAGCTCTTCTTCGAATCGAAGCACGTCCACGACGTCGATTTCGTCGAGATACCCTTTGGTGCCCGCATAGATGGAAATGATCTGATTGAGAACCGGATAGGGTTTGTACTGCCCCTGCTTGAGGAGCTGCATAAGCCGTTCGCCGCGCGCACGCTGCTTGCGGGTGGCGGGGTCAAGGTCGGATGCGAACTGCGAAAAAGCCGCGAGCTCGCGGTACTGGGCGAGGTCCATGCGCAGGGGGCCGGCCGACTGTTTCATGGCCTTGATTTGCGCGTCACCGCCCACGCGGGAGACTGAAATGCCCACGTTCATGGCCGGACGCTGGCCGCTGTTAAAAAGCTCGGTATCGAGGAATATCTGGCCGTCGGTGATGGAAATGACGTTCGTGGGGATGTAGGCCGACACATCGCCCGCCTGCGTCTCGATAATAGGCAGCGCGGTAAGGCTGCCGCCACCCCGGGCCTTGCTCATTTTGGCGGCGCGTTCAAGCAGGCGCGAATGGAGATAGAAGACGTCGCCCGGATAGGCTTCGCGTCCCGGCGGGCGGCGCAGCAGCAGCGACACCTGGCGGTAGGCCTGGGCCTGCTTGGTACGGTCGTCGTAAACGATGAGTGCGTGCTGCCCGTTGTCACGGTAGTACTCGGCCATGGTCACGCCGCAATAGGGCGAAAGGTACTGGAGCGCGGCCGCGCACGAGGCCGGGGCGCAGATGACCGTGGTGTATTCCATGGCGCCGGCTTCTTTAAGCTTTTCGACCACCTGGGCCACGGAGGACTGCTTTTGTCCGATGGCCACGTAGAAACACTTGACATTCTCGGACTTTTGATTGATGATGGTGTCGATGGCAATGGCGGTTTTGCCGGTGCGGCGGTCGCCGATGATAAGTTCGCGCTGGCCGCGGCCGATGGGGGTCATGGCGTCAATGGCCTTGATACCGGTCTGGAGCGGCTCGCACACGTTCTGGCGGTCCACAATGCCGGGCGCCTTGATTTCAATGCGCCGCATTTCAGCCGCCTGGATGGCCGGGCCGCCGTCGATGGGCACGCCCAGGGGGTCGACCACGCGGCCCAGCAGGGCGTCGCCCACCGGCACCTGCGCGATGCGCTGGGTGCGCTTGACGGTGTCGCCTTCTTTAATATGTGTGTCTTCGCCGAAAATGGTGACGCCCACGTTGTCTTCTTCGAGGTTGAGCGCCAGGCCGACCAGGCCGTTCTCAAATTCCACGAGCTCGCCGGCCATGACCTCGGAGAGGCCGTGGACGCGCGCGATACCGTCGCCCACCTGCAGCACGGTGCCCACCTCATATTCACGGATGGCGGTGTCGAAATCCTTGAGCTGTTTTTTAAGGATTTCAGCGATTTCGTCGGGTCTGACTTTCACTTCCATAGTGGATTTCCCTTCTTAACCGTTTTCGCCCACCAGCTGCTTCCTCAGGAGCTGAATCTGGTGGGATACGCTGCAGTCGAACACCCGGTCCTGAATATGGAGCTCAAAGCCCCCCAGAAGCGACGGGTCGGTGGTGGAACGTATTTCAAAACGTTTGTTGAATTTTTTCTGGAGTCCGCTGATAAGCTGCTGCAGGGTTTCGGGCAGCAGCGGAAAGGCGGTTATCATATGCGCGTCCGCCACACCGCGCGCTTCGCGATCCATGGCCAGAAATGCCGCGGCCATGTCGGGCAGGAAGCTGAGCCGTTTCTTTTCCATGAGGAAGGCCAGGAACCGGCGCGTGCGCGGAAGCAGGCTCCCGGCAAAGACCGCGTCGAGCGAGGCCTTTTTAAGGTCCGATGTGAGCACCGGGTTTTTAACCAGCGCCAGGAGTTCCGGGGAAAGACGGCACGCCTCGGCAATGAGCGCCATGTCGCGCGTGACCTCCGGAAGTTTCCCCTCCTCCGCCGCGAGTTTGTACAGGGCCGCGGCGTAACGCCGGGCGACCCGCGTCGCGTTCATACCCGCCCCTTTTCGGCCGATGCGGGCCGGTTAGCGCGTGACTTCATGGATGTACTTGTCCACCAGGTTGCGGTTTTTGGCATCGTCAAGGTTGGCGCCCACCAGTTTGGTGGCGGCCAGAATGGCCACTTCAGCGGCTTCCTTGCGGAGTTCGGCGATGGCCTTCTGCTTTTCGCTCTCGATGACGCGCCGGGCGTTTTCGATCTGGTGCTCGGCGTCCTTCATGGCCTTGTTTTGCAGTTCCATTTCGTACGTCTGCGCGGACTCGCGGGCGCGCTGCATGAGCGTGACCGCCTCCTCCTGCGCCTTGCCGATAATCAGGTTCTGCTGATGGATGGCGTCCTCGAGCGCTTTGCGCGCGGCATCCGCGTCGTCCAGCGCCTTGCGAATCTTTTGTTCGCGCTCGTCGAGCACTTTGAGGATGGGTTTCCAAGCGAACTTGGCCAGCAGGATGAGCAGCGTGAAAAAGACAATCCAGGTCCACAGCATCATGCCCGGGTCGATGCGCAGAAGCGGGTTGCTTGCTTCGTGCGCCGGGGCCGCCTGGGTCTCGGCGTGCACGGCCGGAGCCGCGTTCGTTTCTTCGGGGGTCATAAAAGCCCTTTGACGATAAAAGTTACTTGCCCAGCGCGATAAAGCACATGGCCGCGCAGAAGAAGGCCACGCCTTCGACCAGCGCCGCGGCGATAATCATGGTGGTCATGATTTTGCCCGAAGCTTCGGGCTGGCGCGCGATAGCTTCAGTGGCCGAACCGCCGATGCGGCCCACACCCAAACCCGCGCCCACTGCCACAAGACCCGCACCGATGGCGGCCAGACCTGCATTGATGCCTAAAGTCGTCATGAGTTTCTCCTTTTGAAACGGTTATGGTTTCCGGATATCATCTGTTTCCTAATCTTAATGCGACGGATGCATCATCGAACCGATAAACAGCGCTGACAGCATGGTGAATATATACGCCTGGATAAAGGCCACCAGAAGTTCGATTGCATAAATAAACAACACCAGAAAAATGGAGGGTACGCCGAACCAGCCGAAAATCATGATGATGCCGATGAGCGAAAAAATACTGACATGGCCGCCCATCATGTTCGCGAAAAGCCGCATGGTGAGTGCGAAGGGCCGGGTGAAGAGTCCCAGGAGCTCGATGGGAAACACCAGGAGGTAAAACCCCTTGGGCACGCCCGGGGGCAGGAAAAGCTTGATGAAGCCGAGGGGGCCGTTTTTAATGAACCCGCCCGCAATCATAAGGATAAGGGTGATGGCCGACAGCGCAGCCGTGATGTTGACGTTGCCGGTTGCCGCCGGGAACAGGGGCACCAGCCCCATAAGATTCAATATAAGAATGAAGAAGAAAAAGGTAAGGAACAGAGGAGCAAATTTTCTGCCGTCTTTTTTGCCCAGATAGGCGATGGAGATGTCGTCGCGGATAAAAACCACGACGAATTCGAGAAGGTTGGTGATGCCATGGGGCGCTTCGCCGCTCTTTTTGCGGTAAAGAAAACCGAACACCACAATCATGACCACGCTGGCGATGAGCAGCATGAGCAGATGCAGCGAGGGGCTCATATCAATGCCTTTGACGGAAATTGCCGGCCCCAGTGGGATTTTAAAACCGGGAAAGGGAATCCATTCTCGAAGGTTGCTCAGATGGTGGATGATGAAGCCTTCAAGGGTTTCGCCCCCTTCGGCAAACAGGGAAGAAGCGGCAAGCAGGAGCGCGGCGGGCACAGCAAAGGCTTTTTTCATGACATCATCCGCTTGGCTTTGTTGTAAAAGAATGCAACTTCGACGATAATATATACTACAAAACATGAAAGAAGTGATCCGGAAAAAGGCATGGTCAATTCCCTCTTGCATTTTATTACAAAAAAAAGTATGGCCAGCATGGCCCCCAGCCGGGCCGAAGTCCAGACCATGAGCGCGAGCTTGAAAGCCTCAAAACTTTTTTGCAATGCGCGGAGGTTGACGACCATGGCTGTGGTGAAATTGAGGCTGGCCACGGCCCATCCAAGCATAATAGCGAACCGTTCGGCCTCGGGCCTGCCGAATAGTGCCACGGCAACGGCTATTATAAGAAGCACAAGCTGCGACAGCAGTATCAACAGCGCGTTACTTTTGCTCATTTTCCGCTTCGTTCTTTTTATCGTCCCGTGAAATATACCAGGCCATTTTAAAAGACTCGTAAAAAGCCCACACCAACCCCAGAATGACGCCAATGATGAAGTATCGGTACTCATGGTGCGTCTTGTGGTCAAGCCACCGGCCGAAAAACCCGAGCACCAGCGGCCCGGCCAGAAAATTCACTCCCAGAACAAACACCCGTCCGAACATGGAACGTGTTTTAAATTCCTGCGCCTCTTTACGCGCCTGTTCCTGAAGGTTGGACATGGGGTGAAATATCATTCTTGCGCAGGCGGGGAAGCAAGAGGGGCGATGTGATGATTTGGGGTGATCTTGTAACGAAAAACATACCGCAACATACAGGCGTACTCACGTTGTATACGTTTTGTTTCTTTCTACTTGCCAAGAAACGTATTAATCGTAGGCATCTTTGCGGTGGCGGATTCGGTAGATGGTCACGATGCTTTTGCGGTCATCGATAGTGTAGAGGACACGGTAATCACCGATTCGTACACGGTGCCCATCCGGCGAAGCGACCAGTTTTTTACAGCCGTGCGGCCGGGGATTGAGTTCAAGCGCATCAATGGATTTCCTAATGGCACGATTAAAGGGCAAGGGTATTTTGCGAAATTCTTTTTGAGCCCGATTCTCAATGACAACGCTAAAAGCCATTTTCAGGGCTTTCCCGGTGCTTCGACTTCTTTAATAAAGTCCTTCCATTTTTTGAATCCACCGGCCTCCCGTTTGGCCTTTTCAATGGCAAGGGCATCCTCGAGATCTTCAAGCTCTTCCTGCAGCCGTTCAAAGTCATTCATCCTGAGCAGAACACTCTTTTTCCGGCCTACCGCATCAGTGATAAATTCTACATTTTTGAGTGCGACCATTTCTCACCTCCATAGTCATCTATAAAATACATTTTTATATTACAATCAGGTCCTGTTATTTCAGGCAACCATACCCACATGAATTACATAGTTCTTTATGTCTTCAAGCATAATTTAAAAATCTTCCTTTTACTTCGGCATTCACTGCATAGGGTGCATAGAATCAACGAATTACAGACGGCACTTTCTTTCAATCTTCGTTCATCCTTCCTTGTTAAGCCCAATAAAAGCCATGCCTTGTGAAAACTCACCGTCGCCTTCTTACAACGCCTTGGCTTTTTTCATAAAGCAAAACCTGAACTAAAACTTAAAGTTAATTGTTGACTTTTTTTTAAATTTAATCTATTCTTAAAAAAGAAGACACAACAGCCGCTATATATTGGTGATTGGGGCTTAAGGACATACAAGCTGTGCGGGTTTAAAGGCAGGAGGCATGAATGCAATACAATAAGACCAGTTGCACCCAGTGCCACGGGTCAATAGCCTGTTCAGATAAAACAAAAGTTTATATCAACTATTGTGGAAGCCAGAGGGAAAAAAACAAGACCCAGTTCATGATGGCTCTGACCGAATGCCGGTCACGGCGGGGGCAAAACTACGCCAGTTTTAAAAACTTTGTAAAAGGCCCGGAAAACAAATTTTCCCTGCCCGTTGACCTGGAACCCGCGCTTTCGACCTGATTCTTTGTGAGTTATTGTAGAATCAAACCATTGATTTTGGCATAAAGAGCTCGTTAAAGCTCCTAAGCGCGAAATTATCGGTCATGCCTGCAATGTAGTCAGTCACGATTTCGTAATCTTCTGTGTCCGGTGTATAATTGATATTTTTGGTAAAATCGAAAAAAACAGCAAGTGTGGGCGAAAGCCGGATGAGCTTCTCCCTCTCCCCTTTTTCTTTTCCCCCGTGCGTCCGGATAAGGATGTCGATAAGTTCGTTGAAAAGGCTTTGAAGGATGTGCGAAATACGGTCCGCGTAATTCTGCGGGTAATAGATGTTCTTGTAGTTGAAGTCCTTGAGCTTTTTCATGAGCGCAAACACTTCTTTTGACACCCGTATGCTGTCGCGCCCCAGACTGTTCATCACGATGTCACTCACCAGCCGGCCGATGATTTTCCCGTTGCTGTCACCCAGCTCTTCACGGATGTCCGCAGGCAGGTCTTCGCGGCTGATGAGCTTGGCTTCAATGGCGTCTTCGAGGTCACGGCCAAGGTAGGCCACCTTGTCGGCCATGCGCACCAGGCACCCTTCGAGCGTAAAGGGATAATGCTTCCGGTCGCGGATTTCGGATAACCGGGAGAGGTTTTTACCCCGCTCGGGCTTTATTTCCTTCTCAAATCTTTCGCCACAGTGAGAAATAATGCCGTCGCGCACCTCGTAAGTAAGGTTAAGACCGTGGCCATAGTTAGTAAGGCAGTCCACCACGCGGAGGCCATGCACCTCGTGGTAGAAGGATCCCTTTTTATTGAACTGCTTGAGCGCGGCGTCGAGTGCCTTTTCGCCCGCGTGGCCGAACGGCGCATGGCCCAGGTCATGCCCCTTGGCAATGGCGGAGAGGAGGTCGAGGTTAAGCCCCAGGCAGCGGCCCATGACCATGGCAATGGAGGAAACATGAAGTACATGCTCCATGCGTGTGCAGATGTGGTCGTTGTTGGGCGACATGAAGACCTGGGTCTTGTGCTTGAGCCGGCGAAAGGGGGGCGAATGGAGGATGCGGTTTTCGTCGCGCGCGAATTCAAGGCGGAAAGGGTCACGGTCAATGCGGCGGACCCGGCCGAGGGTCTGGTCGCTACGCGTGGCAAAGGGGCTTAAGCCCTCTTCGGACTTGAGCAGAATTTCGTGAAACTGGCGCTGCATGGGGATAATCTAATTAGTTCGGACGATAGGATCAAGGAGAGGGTGAGGCTGAAAATTTCATGACAAACACCCGCTTCTTTGTCATCCCATTCGTAAATCCGTATAAAGCGGCAGAAACCGGATTCTGGATCCCGCGGTCTTTAAGATATTGCCCCCGTGAAACACCCGTCCTTCCCGGCATTCCGGCTGGCGGAGCAGATATTGGGCCAGGCTTCGGAGTTTGCCGGCAGGGCCGCTTTTGACTTCCACAGGCAGGATTCGTCCGTCCTCAACCATCAGATAATCCACTTCGGCGTCGCCCACTCCCGGGCTGACCCAGTAATAGAGCCTGTCGTTTTCCGAACCTCCCCGTACGGCAACCATCTCCTGGCCGATATATTGTTCCGCCAGCGCGCCACGAAACGAGTGGAGCAGGTCTTTTTCGTTCAGCAACCGGGAAGCGGAGATTCCCGCCATCTGCCGGGCGAGGCCGATATCCACAAATACCTGCTTGAATATTTTGCCGGAGGCGGAAGCGCCCAAAGGCAGGCCCGAGACGTCTGCGGCATGGACCGGATGGATAATCAGGGCGCGCTCCAGGACTTTGAGTGCGGCCTTGATGGACTCTATCCGCTTTTCAGGATAAAGCGAGGTATATTTTATCTGCTGCCCCAGGTGACGGGGAACCGCTTCGTAGACATGCATCAGGCAGTCCATGTCCACCCGTGTTCCATATTTCGGAAAATCTTCTTCATAGGATCGAATCAGCGTTTCATGGACACGGTTGACCGCCTCGTAAGATCCGGTCTCGACAAACATCCGGACCGCTTCGGGCATGCCGCCGACAATAAAGTATTCCTTCAGAATCTCCATGAATTTATCATGCACCGAATCCGACCGGCGCTCGGTTGCCGTAAGATCGGGTCTGTTTTCAAGAAGCACCTCTTCCTTCCTGGCAATCAGAAATTCCCGGAAACTCATGGGATGCATACGCATAAAGTCAACCCTGCCGACCGGAAACGGGATTTCTTCCATGGAAAATTCCAGAAGGGATCCGGCGGCCGCGACATGGAGCCCGGGCATTTCCTCGAAAAAATACCGGAGGCTCATGAGCGCCCGCGGGCAAGCCTGAATTTCATCCAGAAAAAGAAGCGTTTCGCCGGGTATAATTCTCTGGTTTAGTTCCACTTCAAGCGATTGAACCAGGTTTCGGGCCACCAAATCTTTCTGGAACACCCTGTGCAATGACTTTTTCTGTTCAAAATCCGCGACTACGCAGTTTTTAAAATTATCCTGACCGAAATTTTTCAAGGTAAAAGATTTGCCGACCTGCCGTGCTCCACGCAATATTAACGGCTTTCTTTGCCTGCTTTCTTTCCATTCCAATAGTTTTGAACCAATAGTTCTTTCCATATGTTTTAACATACTATAATTACAGGCAAATAGCAATTATTGGATGCTATTTATACACAATATACGGTCTTGCCGTTTTCAACATATCAGAACTTGTTTCGATTCCATCCTGGAACAAACGAGCAGGTCAGCATCAATAGATAAGTTTGGCTTCATCGACATACCCCGTAAAGCATGGGGAGAGTTTCCTCCTGTCTCCCGACGCTGAGGATAATGTATTTTTCCCCCATGGCAAAAAACACAAAGACCTACGGCGGCACGGTGGCCCTTCTCGGCCGGCCGAACGCGGGAAAATCCACGCTCCTGAACCGGCTGCTCGGGAAAAAAGTCTCCATTGTTTCGGACAAGCCGCAGACCACGCGCACGCGCGTACTGG
>JAZDKP010000022.1:0-23341 GCA_043802925.1 Fibrobacterota bacterium
ACAGTTTCCATCGTAAAGACGGCTCCATCACTCAAAGGGAATAATAGCCGTTTTTCTGGTAAAAATGTATAATTAAATAAATGAGGAATATCGATTCTGACGTATTTTATTTGCTTTTACTTGATTTTAGAACTCTTTCCCGTATATCTTGTTCGATGGAAATATGACAGAATTTCAAATCAAGTTATGTGAAATCGAAAGCACAGCCAATCTCTTGGAGAAATCCTTGAAATTGGCCGGCCTTGTTACGAATGTCTTTTCCGCAGCCGGATGGCCTTTGGTAGTTGTGGGTGGTTCTGCCGTGGAATTTTACACGGAGGGTGCCTATATGTCCGGGGACATAGACCTTTGCCGACTTTCGCCCGCCCAGATTCCTTTACGCAAGGCGCAAGACCTCATGGCTCCCCTCGGTGCAACGGGCGGCCCGCGCAGCTGGAAGATCGCGGGACTTTTCGTTGATCTCCTCGGGTTCCTGGAAAATGAAGCTTTAACACCTCTCCGAACCCTTCAGACTCCGTACGGCCCCATCAGCCTGATTCCGACTGAACAGGCCTTGGTGGAACGGATACTGCTCGCTCATTACCCGCAGCCGGATGCCAATATGCGTGATATTGCCAGGAAGTTCATGGCTGTATGCTTGAGCGGCGCGACGCCTGTCGATTGGGGCGAAGTTACCCGTTTGTCCGCACTGCCTTCCTTCGACATAAGCCGTGAATTGGAAATACTGAAAGACGAGGTTGCCGGTGAAAAGATCTGAACCTCTGAAAACATCATGGACCTGGGAGGAATGGCAGGCCGGCCGTACGGTACGCAAAGCCGTCTCCGACCGGAATGGCCCTCCTGTGACCCGCCGCCATGAAAGTTCATCCGATAAGCGGCTTCGAGCTGCCTTCAAAGGTGAGCGTGGCCCAGCTTGTAAGGCACCGAAGGAAGCTTAAACCACCCGCGCTACCGTCATCACCCGCACTTCCTTGGCTCCCGCGCCTAAAAGCGCCCGCGTGCAGGCGTCGCTGGTGCTTCCGGTCGTATAAATATCATCAAAGACAATCAGCGTCCGCCCGTCAAGCCGTTCCCGGGCCTGAAACGCGGCTTCTATGTTGTCAATTCGTTCCGTCTTTTTCAGCTTCGTCTGCGTGCGCGTGCTGCGTACCCGCCGGAGCGCGTCCGTCATGAGCGGAATCCCGGCCCCGCCCGCAACGACACCGGCAATCACTTCGGCCTGGTTGTAGCCTCGTTCCCGCCACCGCGTAGGATGCACCGGCACGGGCACGATGCCGTCCACGTTTTCGAGGAAAGAGACCGGCACCCGTGCGTACAGGAGCTGCCCCAGACGTTCGCCCACGGTGCGCTTGTGGTCGTACTTCAGGAAGTGGATGATGCGTTTCAGCCGGTCGTCGAACTCGAATGCCGCGAAATGACGGGTGAATGCGCAGGCTTTTTCTTCGGCGGGCCGTTGGACCGGGAGGAGGCAGGGAACCAGGGCGTCATAACAGCCGCGGCAAACGAGATGCGGGTCCGCGGATGTGAGCGGGTCGTCACATGCCGCGCACTGGGGCGGAAAGATGAAATTAAGGGCTGCCCGTTGGACCGTCAGGCGCGCACGCGTGAGCGTTTCCATGCGACCATGAAGATTGTTGCGCTGGTGATGAAGAGAATGCCGAGGGCGATCTGGTTGTGCGTCAGCCCGTGATGGAGCTCGTTCGTCGGATAGTACCGGAAAAGGTCCACCACGGAACGGTCCACGGCATAGAACATGAAAAAGAGGAGCGTGGTAAAGCCGGTGAAGCGTTTGTAGCGCTCCAGGAGGATGAGAAGGAGTCCCATGAGGAGGTCGCCAAGTACCATGTACAACTGGGCCGGGTGCAGGGCATGCACCTGCATGGCCGCCTGGTAGGCGCCCGCGGGGCAGTCCGCTGGAAAGGAGAAGGCCCAGGGCAGCGCGGCCGGCAGGCCGTAGCAGCAGCCGTTGAGGAAGCAGCCGATGCGGCCCACGGCCATGCCGAAAGCGAGCGGGGGCATGCTCACATCCAGCACCTCAAGGAGCGGTTGTTTCCGGTAACGCGTGTAAAGGAGCGTGGTGATGAACGAAAGGACCAGGCCGCCCAGGAACACCAGGCCGCCGATGCCGAGGGTGCCGTCGGGCTGGACCGGGTTGATGATGGAGAGCAGGTTGCCCCGGAACTCCTCCCAGTTAAGCGCCACGTAAAACAGGCGTGCGCCGAGGATGGCCGAAAGGATGACGACCACGGCCAGGTCGGAGATGAAGGTGGGGTCCACGGCCGTGGCGCGCGCCCTTCGGGTCCCCACGGCGATGCCGAGGAGGAAGCCCAATGCCAGCATGAGGCCGTACGTGTGGAGCTGGAAATGGCCGATGGAAAACAGTGTCTGGAGCATGTCAGTATTCTCCGCTTTTTTTGGGGATGCTCACCGCGATGCCCATGAGTACCATGCAGGTCAGCAGGAAGGAGCCGCCCTTGGAAAGGAAGGGAAGGGGCAGGCCCGTGACCGGCATGAGGCCGATGGTCATGGCAATATTAATGGCGACGTGGAATGCGAGCTGGGCGCCGATGCCCACGGCGAGAAGGTTCAGGAACCGGTTGGTCCCTTCGCTGGCGGTGTTGAAGATACGGTAGAGGATCACAAAGAATATCACGAGCACTACCAGGCAGCCGAGAAAACCGAACTGTTCGCCCAGCACCGAGAAGATGAAATCCGTGTGCTGTTCCGGGAGAAAGGAAAGGCGCGTCTGCGTGCCGCCAAGAAAACCTTTGCCGAAGAACCCGCCCGAACCCACGGCAATCTGCGACTGGATGACCTGGTAGCCCGCGCCCATGGGATCGTTCTGCGGGTCCACGAACGACAGGATGCGGTTTTTCTGGTAGTCATGAAGGCGGTTCCAGAGAATGGGCAGGATGATGCCGATGGTGAAATTCACGAGCAGGATGCCCGAGAGCAGGAAGATGTTGCGGCAGTACTTGACAAGAAAAAAGAAGAGCAGGATAAAGAAGACCGCCCAGAACCATGTATTAAAGGCGAGGGTGAGGCTGAGCACGGGCGAGAAGACGAAAAAAGTTTCGGCCGCCGTAAGACCGGCCCAGAAGAGCATGGGCATGACCATGGCGCCAAACACGAGCGCGGTGCCAAGGTCGGGTTGTTTGAGGCAGAGGGCCATGGGAATGAAAATGAGTGCGCACGGCGTTATGAGCGAGGCGACTTTTTCAAAGGAAATCTCATGGGATGAAAAATACCGGGCCAGGGCCAGGAGGGCGCCTATTTTTGCGAATTCCGAGGGTTGTATCTTGATGGAACCCAGCGCGAACCAGCGGGTGGCGCCTGCCATGGTCGTGCCCTTGAGGATGACCAGGACCAGCAGGATGACCGTGAAAGCATAAAGAAGATAGGCATAATCATACAGGATGCGGTAGGGAATGAGGATGGCCAGGTATAGCACACCCGTGCCAATCACCATCCAGAGGATCTGATGGCGGTACAGGTTGCGCATCCAGGCGAATTCGTTGTGGTGGGTGGCGCTGAAAATGAGCGCGATTCCCAGCAGGATGAGAATATACATGAGGCCCACGGAAACGAGGTCCGTTTTGTTCTTGAGTTTTGTCAGCGTGTCCATAAGGGGGTCCGGAGTGTGTCCTTGTTAAAATAAACGTTCAGCACATGCCCTGCAATAGGCGCGGCAATGGAACCGCCGTGGCCGGCGTTCTCCAGAACTAATCCTATTGCAATCGTTGGGGCCGTGAGCGGCGCCACGGCAATGAACAGGGCGTGGGTCAGGTCGCCCTGCGGATTTTCAGCGCTACCGGTCTTGCCGCCCACGTCGATGTCCTTGACCGCGGCCCGGCCGCCCGTGCCGCCTGTTTGCATGACCGCGCGGAGGGCCTTTACAATCATGTCCCGTGTCCCGTCCTTGAGCATGATTTCACCGAGTGTGTCCTGTATAAATACGACCTTTTCGCGGCTGTTGACGGGTGAAAAACGGAAGAGGTGGGGCCGGTAGATAAAATGGCCTTCGGCGAGGGCGCCTGCATAAAGGGCCAACTGCACGGGGGTCACGGTCTGCCCCTGGCCGATGGAGGAGTTCAGTACCTGGCCTTCGGTCCAGACCCAGCCGCGGTCCTTGAATTTGCTGTTGTACGATTCGCGGTCCAGCAGTTCGCCGTCCCGTTCATCCGGCAGGTCGATGCCGGTACGCCGTCCCATCCCGAACATGCGTGCGTACTGGCAGACGAAGTCGATGCCGGTTTTGAGGCCCACCTGGTAGAAATAGACGTCACAGGAGAGCTTGACTCCGTCAATCATTGTCACGCGGCCATGGCCTTCGGGCTTCCAGCAGGCGGCCACCCGGCTCCCGAAACGGAAGCTGCCAAAGCAGGGCTTGAAGGTCTCCTCGAGGCCCACGATGTTTTCGTTGAGCGCGGCTGTGGCCGTGACGAGTTTGAAGGTGGTGCCCGGGGGATAGGTGCCGCTTGTGGCGCGGTTGTTGAGCGGCCGCCGGGGGTCCATGATGAGTTGGCGCCACATCCGGTTCCGTTTCTTGGAGGAAAGGGAGAACAGGTTGGGGTCAAAGCGCGGGGAACTGAGCATGGCCAGGATTTCACCGTTCCGCGGGTCCAGGGCCACGAGCGCGCCGCTCAGGGAGTCCGGGAAGGCCTCCTCGGCCGATTTCTGAACCGTGAGGTCCAGCGTGGAATAGAGGTCGCGCCCCGGGACCGGCGTGGTCATGGGCATCTCCTCAATGCGCTGGATTTCACGGCCGTGCGCATCGACCATGACATATTCCTCGCCGTCCCGGCCGCAGAGGAATTTTTCCTCGTACTGCTGTTCCAGGCCAAAACTGCCGATGCGGTCGCCGAAATGGTATCCGCGCTTTGCTTTGAGACTGTCGAACTGGTTCTCCGGGATTTCGCTCATGTAGCCCAACGCATGGGAGGCGAGGGTCCCGTAGGGGTATTCGCGCCGCGTCTCTTTTTCCACAATGATGCCGGGCAGGTCGAGGATGTGCTCCTCCACGATGGTGACAACGTCCATTCCCACATCGTCGGCGAGCTTGACAGACTCAAATCGGCGAAACCGCGCCGTCTCGAACGCCTGCGCCAGTTCGCGCGCGTCAAAGACGGGCGTCCCGGTGCTGTCCGAAATCCGAAGGAGGTTGGCCATGAGCATCCGGCGGTTTATTATCCGGTGGTACAGGAGCGCGATGGCGTACGACGGCCGGTTGCGCGCCAGGATGGCGCCGTTGCGGTCGCAGATGAGGCCGCGCGGTGCCTTGATGACCTTGAGCCGCATCATGTTTTCCATTGAGAGCGTATGGTAATAGCCGCCGCGGACAATCTGGAGGTAGACAAGCCGGAGGAGGATGGCAACGAAGACGGCCAGCCAGAAGAGGATGAGAAGGCGGAACTTCCCCTGACTGTGCCATTGCGTGTCGCCGGAAAAAACGGCCATGGCCTTTTACTCCCGGCGTGAATCGATAAAGACCACGATGCCGCCGACCAGCGTGGTATAGAGCGCTCCCGGCAGAATCTGCGGCAGGAAGGCAACGGTGAAGGCGGACGCGACAGGGTAGACCGAGGCGTGCAGGATGAGGCCGTGGAGCAGCGCGGCGGTGAACATGATGAGGAGACGGAGCCGGTCGTCGATTTTGATGGTCCGCTCATCCAGGAGGCCGGTGGCCAGCCCGATGATGGACTTGGCGAGGGAGCCGCTCCCGAGGTTCTGCGGTGAATAGACATCAAAGAGGAGCCCGGCCAGGAAACCCGTCCATACGCCCGCCGTCGGCCCCTCCTTCATGCTTACGAAGATGATGAAAATGAGAAGGAGGTCGGGCTGGATGCCGCCCACGGAAATGAGGCGGCAGAAGGTGGTTTGCAGCACGACCAGCACGAGGAACGCGAGGAAATACCAGAGGGCCTTGAGCGAAGGGGTCATGGCTCCCTGCCGGTAAAGGGTTTCCAGTTGGTCGGCATGTTCATGATGAACGTGTTTGCGATGTTGTCAAAGCCGCTGTGGAGGGTGATTTCCGCGGTCTTGAAAAGTTCGTCGCCGGGCAGAACGCGCGACACCCGGCCGATATACAGTCCCTTGGGGTAGAGGCCGCCGAGGCCGGATGTGACCACGGAGTCGCCCGGCTGGATGTTATGGTGGAGGTAGACCTGGATGGTGGGGATGTTGCCGTCACGGCACTCGAGAATTCCCGGCACATTGATCCGGGAGAAGAGCGCGCCGGTCCGTGCAAAAGGGTCGCTGATGAGCTGAACATTGGCATGGAAGGGATAGGCCTCGATGACCTTGCCCACCACGCCTTCGAGGACAATGACCGGCATGTCCTTCCGGGCCCCGTCGCGGGTCCCGGCCCCCACCACCAGGTTCCGTGACAGGATGTCCCGCTTGCTTGCAATGACCTCGGCCGCAATCAGCGCGAAGGGCGAGGTCGCCCGGTAGCCGATGAGGTTCCGGAGCTGCTGGTTTTCCCGCGCGGTTTCCCGGAGGATGCCGTTCTCGGCCGTGAGCCGTGTGTCCAGCGCGAGGAGCCGCCGGTTTTCCCCGAAGATGTTATGGAACCGGTTGATCTTATTGACCAGGAACTGTGCGGGCGACAGCAGCGTCACCTGAAGGGCCCGGGCGACCGCGAAACGGCCGCCAGGTTCCATGTTGATGAGCCAAAGGGAGATAAAAAGCGTGAGTGCAAAGGAAAGGAACAGGCGGAAACGGAGGATAAGCGCCAGCATGCCGACTGTGGTTACCGGCCCGTGGGGAGGAGCACCTTCCTGTACTTGTCGAGGTTCTCGAGGATGCGGGCCGTGCCCAGCACCACGCGCGAGAGCGGGTCGTCAATCAGGTTGACGGGAAGGTTTGTTTCCTGGCGCAGCCGTTCGTCGAGGCCGCGGAGTTGTGCGCCGCCGCCGGTCATGACGATGCCTTTGTCGAGGATATCGGCCGACAGTTCGGGCGGGGTCTGTTCAAGGGCCTGCTTGACAGCCTGGACGATGCTGCTCACCGGCTCCGTGAGGGCCTCGCGGATTTCGGCGGAGGTGATTTTGAGCGTTTTGGGGATGCCGGCCACCAGGTCGCGGCCCTTGACCTCCATCTCCAGTTCCTCCTCGAGCGGATAGGCGGAGCCGATTTGCATTTTGATGCGTTCGGCCGTGCTTTCGCCGATGAGCAGATTGTAGGTCTTTTTCAGGTAGAGGATGATGGCCTCGTCCATTTCATCGCCGCCCACGCGCACCGAAGCGTCGCACACGATGCCGTACAGCGCGATGACCGCGATTTCCGCAGTGCCACCGCCGATGTCAATGACCATGTTGCCGCTCGGGTCCTCGACCGGGATATCCATGCCGATGGCCGATGCCATGGGTTCGGCCACGAGGTAGACCTCGCGCGCGCCCGCCGAGGTCAGCGAATCGATGACCGCGCGTTTTTCGACCTCGGTGATGCCCGAGGGAACGCCGCAGACCACGCGCGGCCGGACAAAGAATGAATAGCGCATGGAGCGCTTGATAAAGTGCTTGAGGAGCGACTCGACCAGGTTGAAATCGGTGATGACGCCGTCGCGCAGGGGGCGCACGGCGCTGATGTCATCGGGCGTGCGGCCCAGCATGCGCTTGGCTTCGGAGCCGATGGCCACCACCTTGCCGGTGTGCTTGTTGATTGCGACCACGGACGGTTCGTTGATGACAATGCCCTTGCCGCGTACGTGCAGCAGCGTGTTGGCTGTGCCGAGGTCGATGCCGATATCGTTTGTCAGGAAACCGAACATGCTCATGGACTCTTCCTTTGTCCAGATGTCAACTTTGCTAATGGGTTAAAAATTAAACTATTACAGGGAATTAAGCAATATAAATATTGGAAATCAGAGGGCCATATGCAGGGCAAAGGAATGGGGCCGGCCTTCGGTCACGAGGCCTTCGCGGAAATGGAGGTAGCCGTAATCGAGCGTCCAGCGGGAAAAGGAGAATCCCGCGCCCGCGGAAAAGCTCTGCGTGTCATGCAGAAAATGGTAGCCCCC
This sequence comes from Fibrobacterota bacterium, assembly GCA_043802925.1. Taxonomy (GTDB): domain Bacteria; phylum Fibrobacterota; class OXYB2-FULL-49-7; order OXYB2-FULL-49-7; family JAEUSG01; genus JAZDKP01. Next base: position 8,021 of record JAZDKP010000022.1, read on the forward strand.
GCGCATGCAGAGCCCGTTCCAGCGCACCTCCGCGCCAAGGGGAAACGCGAGCGTGCCGTCATTGGCGGCATTGACATCAAGCGCCGCGTTGACCGCGAGCCGGTCGCTGACAAGGCGCGAATAGGCCGCGCCGGCCCGCAACAGGGTGGTCAGGGGGTAGCGTGTATCGCCCACCTTTTCGGCAAGCCCCAGGTTGAGGAGCGCCGCGCCCGCAGTGACGCCGGCAAGGGGGGTGTCCCACAGCGCGCCAATATCCAGGGCCGCGCCGGACATGCTTTCGGTGAACAGGGAATGACGAAAAGCCTTGAGCCCGGCGCCGAACCGCACCTGCCTGAACGTGAATCCGCTGCTGAGGGTGGCCACGGCATCGTAGGTGTGGAAGGTGTTGTCCGTGTTGAAGTCCGACCCGTCGGTGGTAAGCGGCGCGGAGCCGTAGTCGGTGTACTGGAGCGTAACGCCCGCGGGTACCGGGCCGTACCGGAGGGTGGCGTTCAGGTATTCGATGCGGCCACCCTGGAGGTAGTTGGCGTGCTCCAGAAAGACCGCGTCGCTGGAAAGTGCGAGGATTCCGGCGGGGTTGACGCTGGCGTAGGCGCCGTCGTTTACGGCCGCTGCGCCGGCCCCTCCCATGGCCTGTGTACGCACGGAAAGCGGCATTTTCATGAGCGGGAGGACCGTTTCACCCGGTTCGTGGATAAGGCCTGCGTGCGCTGCCAGCACCGGTAGAAGTAAGAGTGAAAACAGTCGTTTCATTGTAGAAAACATAGAAAGATTACCAGTCGGTTGTCCACGACAGGCCGTGGGTGGTGCCGGAACCGTTGGGTTCAAGGGTGAAGGCGTAATCGATTTTACTGTGGGCCAGGGAGCCCTGAAGAAAATAGAAGCCCGTGCCAAACGAAAAACCATCCGCACTGTATCCCGCGCGGAGCGGAAATTCCGGATACAGGAAGTACTCCGCGCCGATATGGAACTCCACGGTCTGTTCCCCCTGCCTGAAGCGCTGGTAAAACGAGAGACTCTCTGTTTCCATTGGCACGAGGTAAAGGTCCGCATCCGCGGCCGCGCGGAAGACGCGTCCCTTTATGAGGTGGGACCAGGCCGCGCCCGTCTTGAACTCGAGCGGCACGTGGTGCGTGATCACCGTGTTCAGTTCGGTGCCCGAGGTGGGGACTTCCCACTTGATGAGCCCTTGAATCTGTTTGATGTTCAATCCGAGCGCGAGGTCGGTATTGACCTGGTAAAAGGCCGAGAGGTCGAGATTGCCCAGTTCCCACGAGGAGATGCTCTCCTTTTCCCCCGTGCCCGCGACCACGCTGTTGTTGTGAATGGTGGTGTTAAAGCCCAAGGCGAGCCGGCGCCGGACTTTGTAGGCGAGGCCGATGTGTGTGGCCAGCGACATAAAGTAGCCGTCGTAGGTTTTGAAACCGTCATTGTCGTAGATGGGGATGCTGTTGTCACCATGGTAGAGCAGGGCCGCGCAAAGGGCCAGCCGTGGCGGGATTTTTCCGTTGAGCGATACATAGCCCTGGCGGCGTCCCAGCGAAAGGAAGCGGTAACCCCCGGACATGAGGAACCGGCTGTCGGTCATCACGGCCATGGCCGGGTTCCAGTAGGCGGCCACGGTGGTGGGGGCCAGGAACGCGGTGTGGGCGTTGCCCATGGCCTCGGCGCGGTTGCCGATGCCCATGCGCAGGTAGGAGGCGGGTTGTCCTCCCAGCGCGTCCATGTCTGCGGCAGCGAGACCGCACAGCAGCAGAATGAAGAATCCAGCAACCTTTGTCATCAATAATCCTTGGCGCCGAAGACGACAATTTTTCCGAACATGACCGTGCTGCCCGCGGTGATTTTGTAATAATAGGGGCCCGGGGAGACGGGCCGTCCGGCTTCGTCCCGGCCGTCCCAGCGGTCCTCATAGCTCACGTCGCTGCGGAAGCCCTTCTGACGGGGCTGGTTTTTGATGAGGGTCCGCACTTTTTTCATGGCAAAATCATACACATCGATGGTCACGCGCGCATCGGCGGAAAGCGAATAGGCGATGTTAGCGCTCACGTATCCAGGCTGGATGACCGTGGGATAGGCGTAGGTCTCTGTCCCTCCTTCGAGTCCCCGCTTGAATTCAAATCCGTCCCAGCGCGTTGTGCCCGGCCGCAGCCGGTAAAGTCCCTTGTCCGTCCCGGCCCAGATTTCGTACGCTGCGGAATCAACGGGAATGATGGTCACGGTATTGATGCCTCGCTGGGGTTCCAGAAAGCCTTCCAATGTGATGGAAACGTTTTTCCAGACCTGAATCGTGTCAGGGGTTGCGCCGTTGATTATGGAATCCGCGATGTAGAATTTACGCAGCACGGCCGGAGAGTTCAGGCCGCAGGCCACAAAGACCGTGTCTTTGAGAAAATCAAGGTCCTGCACATTGTTCCCGAAATCGAGGACCGTCCATTTCTTCAGCGAGTCTTCATGGAGGAGCCGTGTCCCGGTATTGTCGAGCAGCGTATCCGGGACCCAGGCCGAATAGGCGAGGGTGTCTGTTTCAGTGCAGATGAATGAACGGAAAGCGCCGGAGGGTTTTTTCTGCAAACAGGTTTGAGTCACAATCGGGACGCCGCCTCCCGCATATTTCAAGCTGCTGAACTGGAGCATGTCCTTCATCGTTTTTCCATGGTCCGATGAAAGCAGCAGCCCGCCGCTGGACCCGGCCAGGATCACGGGACCGGTACCGGATAATGAAAAGAAACGGATTGAATAATTCAAGGAATAATCCGAAGGCGGGTAATCGCGGGGGCGGACTGCGCTGGTCAGAGTGTCGTAACGCAGAGTCTGAAACGCTATATAATGCCGGATATCCGTGGTATCGTTGGGCAGTACGACCTGCCGGAGGGAGTCGATGAGCGCGGCCAGGGAGGGCATGCTCCGATTGAACGAAAGCTCACTGTCTTTTAAGATGGTGTCGTTGTCCGGCACGGAAAAGACAAACCGTTGGCTCTTCCATTTCAACGTGAAGGAATCGGGATAGGCGGGAGAACGGAGAAGGCTGTCCGCGGCCACGGAATCGGTCTTGAAAAGGGTCTCTACCCGTGCAAACAGCAGCGTGTCCGTCAGACCCAGGAGGTCGCGGTAACTGTCCAGGCTGTCGCCCACGTTTTTTAAGGCCACGGCTTCAAGCTCGTTCTTCCGTATCAGCTCTTTCACTGAAGTACCCTTTGTGAGCATGCAGCGCCAGGATGTATCACTGGGTGGAATGGGGCCATGGAGTATCGTTCCGGAGAGAAGGCTGACATAGACTTGGGAATCAAGAATCATGGCATCGTAGGGAAGCCTCATGAATGTGGAGCCATCGGCAAACGCGGGATAATATTGCTGGAATGGCGTTGTCCGGCTTTTGAAATAGATGTTGCCGCCGCTGTAGCCTTCGCTTTTTTCCGTGTAGCCGGTCACGAAAACCCAACCATCTCCCGCTGCCATGGAACTGAAAACAAGCCCGCTTTGGAATGTTTCTCCACTGAAATTATACCAGTTCACAGTCGCGCTGGCGGGGTCAATCCTGGCGTAGCTCAGTCCCGAACCTGTGAGCGCAAAAAGGGTGGAATCTCCTGGAGAATAGGCCAGTTCCGTGATCGCGTTGCCCGAAATGAACGCACCCCCTTCGATGCCGCCGTAACCGCCCGCAGAGTGGAGGGGGAGGGTTAGCCCTAAAAGGAGTAGAACGAGAAGGAGGCGCCTACTCGCGCATGTTGATGACTTCCGTACCCTTGGGGGCCCGGAAGCTGAAAAGGGAGTCCGCAAGCGGCTTGTCCTTTGTGATGGCTGTGATGAGGTATTCCGCGACATTATCATTTTTATCCGTTGTTTCGAATTTGGCGGGCAGGCTGCTCTTTGCATTTATCCAGACCGTGACGTTCCGGAACCGGTCGCCCTCTTTCGGCACAAGCGAAACGATGTAACAGCGTGCTTTTGCGATTTGCCCGGAATCGAGGCCCACGGGCTTGAACTTGTCCGTATATTTAAGGAACCACTCACCGGGCTGAAAGCCGTCCTGCATTTCACTGACGTCATTGATTACCACCTGCTTGTTTCTGGCAGAGTAACGCCAGAACGTGCTGCCGTCCGTGATGAACAGGGCGTCCTCAAGCTCGATTCGATATTTCTTTGGCCGGTTAAGATAAATTCTACCCTTTTTTTTCTCAGTCGTATCGCGCAGTTGCCATTGGATTGTGAGTGTAAAGTCCGCTGTAATGGTTTTTGAATCCAGAAACCCTTTTTCAGTCCTTAAAAGGAGTTCATCCGGCGTTATCGCTGACGCTTGTGTTAATAAAATATAGCAAATAGTGAGGAAGAAAAGAGGCGTTGCTTGTATCAACGCTTCAGCTCCTCGACAAACAGCATTGAAGCGATGGGGACGTAATAAAAATTTGAAGTGGGGTCAAAGCTCCGGGTCGCTTTATTGAAAGCCAGCAGGTTCACTTTTACGAAATCATCCTGTATGTCCATAATTTTACAGGTCAAGGCGATTTCGTCTCCAAGCGTCACTTTAATGGCCTTATCCGTCTTGTTAAACTCTTTAAGCAAATCAGAAAATTTCATGGATTTGACCCCTTTTCAACCATTCTTTTGAAGCAAAAAATAATTTTGCTTCGGGTTGGAATCAAGTTATAAAAGAAATGGATTGTTTTTCGTTTTCTTGGTTTTTATGTATTTTAAAAAACATTGATAATTAGTTGAATGATTTATTATATTATAAACAAGTCGATTTAGACATAAAAGTTTTGCCTTTCAGTTCTTTTGGAGGCGCGATGGAAAAACTGTATAAGCCAAGTGAGGTTGCAAGAATCTGCAATGTCACTACGCCGACAATCCACAATTGGATTAAAAAAGGCGTGTTGAAGGTCGTAAGCTTTCCCTATGGCCGGAAAAAGATTTCAAAAGAGAACCTCGAATCCTTTCTTAAAGAGAGCGGGATGGAGTCAATCAAGTTTGAATAACGTTTGAGCTGCCCCTAGACCGTATTGCCCGCTTCAATTCGTTCAATCTCTTTTTTCAACGCGCCGACTGTTTTATAGTCTTCCTTCAGAAGGGCCGCAATTTTTCTGATATATAACTCGATAACCCCCTGCACTTCTTGAATTTTCAGGTTTTTGTTTGTGGAAAGCATGATAATCTTTTCAATCTCTTCCGGATATTTATAGCCTGAAAGGTAGTTTTTAAGCCGGTCCGTCCACCGTTTTAGCTCTTCGGGATTGTCCCGGTTGTAGATGAGTTCCGGAAGGAATTCCCGGTGCAGCCGGGCCTCGACTTTGTCCGGCTCAATCGTGTAATGCTCCTGGTTTACATCCCGTTCCGTGGTTAAAAGCATTTTTTCAATTTCCTGCGAAATGAAACGGGCCGCTTGTTCCCTGTAAATGGCCTGGTAAAGTATGGAAAGCGCGTTCACGGCCAGGTTCGCGTTCGCGAGCCTTTCGAATTCCCCAAGATAAAAGATGTCGGTGTCGCGGGAGAGTACCTCTTCCTCGGATCCGAAATGTTCCAGCTTGGCGGGGGTGGGTATCATCTCCTCAAAGCCTTTCATGGATTCAATCTTCTTTCGCAGGTAACCCGGGTCCATGCCTTCGGGCAGACCTGAAAGGTTCGCGTTCTCGGGCTTGCTCAGGTCGTCGAGTGTGAGACCGAGTTCTTTTTTCAGAAAATCGTTCAGGGTGTTCTGGGTCCGATAATCGCCGCTCGCTGCGAGGATTCCGCTTTTGGCCATTTCGTAGATGGGGCTCTTGCGGTTATCGGGCGTTTCGACCTGTATCACCCGGCAATAGACAATCAGGAGCCCTTTCAGGGAAGCGGGGTTTCCTTTCTTCATCTCATAAAACAGGGGTGTTTTCATACTTATAGAAAAGCTATTTAATGTTTTTTGGAATAACAAGGCCCATGGCGGCCATGAGGAATTGGAGGTCCTCCCAGGCCGGCACCTTCCAGCCGGGGTGCTGGAGCAGGGCCGAAGGATGGTAGGTCACGCAGACCCGTGTCCCCTCATAATCATAGAACTTCTGCCGCATCTCCTTCAACAGGACCGAATCATCGAGTTTGAGCAGGAAACGGCCTGAAATGCGGCCCAGGCAGCAGATGAACTCCGGCTGGATGATGCGAATCTGCTCAAGGAGGATGGGAGTGCAGGCCGCGCGTTCGTCCGGCTGCGGGTCGCGGTTGCCCGGGGGACGGCACTTGAGGATGTTGGCGATATAGACGGTGCTGCGCGGGATGCCCATTCCGCTTTCGATCATTTTGGTCAGGAGCTGGCCCGCCCGGCCCACAAAAGGAAGGCCCTGCTCGTCCTCATCCGCGCCCGGCGCTTCGCCAATGAACAGGAGGCGCGCGTCCGGACTGCCGCTCCCGAACACGAACCGGTTCCGCGTTTTACCGAGTCTGCAATTCTGGCACTGTTGGTGGTGCGCGTAAAGCGCCTCGAGCCGGGCGGCCTTGTCTCCGGAGGGTGCGGGGGCCGCGGGAGCGGGCGGGGAGGGCGCGGTCTTTTCAGCGGATATATTGGCAGCAGGTGCGGGTTCAAAATACAGGACGGAATGGCCGAGTTCCTGCTGCTGGGCCAGGTAGCGGCGCTGTAGGTTGTTCATAGGCGCACGAGTGCGTCGAGGAGGACGTCCGCGGACCGGCGTTTGTCCATTTCGTCGAGACGCTGGAAATCGCCGCTTTTATGGATGAGTGTGATACGGTTTCGTTCGCTGCCCAGGGCCGCGGGGCCGTTCAGCACCAGCAGGTCGCATTTTTTCTCTTTGAGTTTGGCAAGCGCGGATTTTTCCGCATGGGCCCCGGTCTCGAGGGCAAAGCCCACTATTTTACGGCGGCCCTTGTTTCGGGCCACGGCCTTGAGGATGTCCGCGGTCGCTTTGAGCTCCAGTGCGGGTACGCCTTTGTCCTTTTTAATTTTTTCCTTGGAGGTTTGGGCCGGGGTGAAATCCGCGACCGCGGCGGCCATGATAAGGGCGTCCGAGTCCCGGAAAAGCCCTGTGACCACCTTGTGCATGTCCGCGGCTGAATCCGCGCGCACGGTGTGCACATATTCCGGAATGGGCTCCGTGACATGCCCGTGGACCAGTGTCACCGAAGCCCCGCGTTCGAGCGCGGCCACGGCAATGGCGATGCCCGTTTTTCCGCTGCTGCGGTTGGTGAGCACGCGCACCGGGTCGAACGCCTCCTGCGTGCCCCCGCAGGTGATAAGCAGCCGCTGGCCCTGCAGGTCCTGCCGGCTGAGTGCGCAACGGACCGAAAAAACCAGCACGGCCTCCGAGGGGAGGCGTCCCTTGCCCTGCGTGCCGCAGGCGAGGTCACCGGTCCCGGGTTCAATCACCCGGACGCCCCGTTTTTTGAGGAGCGCCAGGTTGGCCTGCGTGGCGGGGTGTGACCACATGGTTTCATTCATTGAGGGCGCCACGATGACCGGGCATTTGACTGATAGGTAGGTGGTGGACAGGAAATCGTCGGCGATACCGGAAGCGAACTTGGCCAGGCCGTTGGCCGTGGCCGGCGCCACCAGGAGTGCATCGGCCCACTCTGCGGCCGCGATGTGGGCGGTTGAGAGGGCTTCGGGTTGGTCAAAAAGCCCTTCGAGAACCTTCCGTTGGGTGAGGGTGGAAAGCGCGGCCCTTCCCACAAATTCGCCGGCGTTTTTGGTGAGGATGGCCTGGACTTCGGCTCCTTCCCGAATCAGCGCGCGGACAAGGCCCGGAATTTTATAGGCCGCAATGCCCCCGGTGATTCCCACCAGGATCTTTTTTCCGGAAAGGTCCATAACAAAAAACTACGTCAGTTGGTTTCGTCGTCCTTGATGGTGACCACGCGGCCGTCCAGGACTTTTCCCAGGGCTTCGGTCGTGACTTTGACCTTGAGCTCGCGGTTGTCGAGTTTGACCTGGTCGTTAATCATGCGCGCGGTTTGCGAGGAGACGTTGCAGAGTTCGTAATAATTGGTGTCATTCTTGTCAAGTTCTTCGCTGAAGTTCCGTTTCATAAAGAGGGACTCCTTATTTGGTTGTGGTTTATTCCAGGTTCTGTATCTGCTCGCGCATACGTTCGGTCTCCTCCTTGAGGACCAGGCAGCACTGGATGATGCCGCTGTGGCCCGCCTTGGAGGAGATGGTGTTGGCCTCGCGGTTGATTTCCTGCACCAGGAAGTTCAGTTTTTTCCCCACCCCGCCGCCCGTGTGCAGGGTCTCCTGCAGCTGGTCACAATGGCTTTTCAGCCGCGTCAGTTCTTCGGTGATGTCGGTCCGTTCCGCGAGCAGCGACGTTTCAAGGAAGAGGCGGGAACGGAGGGATTCGTCGGCCGCGGCCACGAGTTCGCCGAATTTTCGCGTCAGTTTTTCCCGCGATGCCTCGGCGCGTTCGGGCGCCTGCTTTTCGATTTTCGCGATCTCCTGCTGAATGCAGCGGTTGCGGTCGGCGAGGTCATCGGCAAGATGGGCCCCTTCGCAGGCGCGCATCTCGTTCAGTGATGTGACGGCGTTGCGGACCGCGGAAAGGACGTCCTGTTCGAATTCCGCATCCGGCTCTGAGTCGTTGGACTGAAGCACGCCGGGCATCTGGAGCAGTTCCGCGAGCGTGGGCTGTTCCTTGTACTTGAGCGCGCGCGCGGCTTTTTCAAAAATCTTTTTATAGACCAGGGCCAGGTCCATATTCAAGCGCGGCGCGATGGAAGACATCTGTTCCGGTGCGTTCAGGTGGACAACGAGCGTGCCGCGTTCGATGGATCCGTTTACGACTTGCATGACCGCGGCTTCGAGCGAGGGGGTCAGCCGGAGTCCGCGAAGCTGGCATTCGAAGTAGCGGTTGTTCACGGCCTTGATTTCAGCCTTGACCTTCCGTTTTTTTGAACTGGATGTTCCCCGGCCAAAACCGGTCATGCTGTAGATGGGTAAACTTTTAGGCATAAATTAAAAAAGATTATTAACGATAAAACCTACTGAAAGCACCGTGACATATAAAAGCCAAACCAGCCGGATGGGGTAATCAAGATAGATGTCGGAAGGGGTGAGATCTTTTTTCCGGATGCGGAGTGCCAGGAGTTCGACATTCCGGTACCACGAAAAGCCGGTAAGGACCACGGCAATAAGGCCAACTAAAATAATAATAAGCGTAAGCATGTCAACCCTTTGCTAATAAAAGGTTTACGTAAAATACAATTCTTCACGCCGGATATCAATAAAAAAAGGCAAGTAAACTTGCCTTTTTAATGAGGTTGAAGAAAGTTTGAACCGCTCTTACGAAGGCCCTAAACAGTTTGGGGAAGCATTTAAAGCCAACGGGCACCAAGGGAAGGTGCATGGTCCTTGCTTTCATTCTTTTTATCGGAAGGTTTCAAGTATCACTTTAGCTTTTATTTTACGGTTGATATCGGTGCTCAGGATTCGTATTTTTTTGAAAAATGGCTATTTTCTGTAAAAATCGTAAAGGAATTCTTTATTCCATTCTGATAACCATGGCAGCTGTTCTGCCGGTACAGGCCCGGGTTACTGCGGCAGAAGTCCAGGCCGCTCTAACGGCTTGGGATATTGTCAATATGGATACGCTTCGATTCAGACAATCGGGGCTCCTCCCGGTTAAATGTCTTACTCCGTATATGCCGGCATTGACATCCTCGCCGGTTATTTTTGCCAAGACACTCGGGTCCCGGCAGGCCGCGCATCTTGACCGCACCTATGCTTCCCCGCGCGCCGCGGGTCGCTATGTCATCCATTATACCTCCACGGCTTCCGACCCGGATGCAGTACCCGCCCTGGATGTCGAGTCACTCACGGCTTCGGGCTGGATGGCCGGTGCGGACGGGGTGTCCGACTATGTGCAGTGGGCTGCGGCCGCGCTGGACTCGGTCATTCCTTATATCGCGCAGACACTCGGATATGCGTTCAACGGAGCCGTGCTGCGCGTTTACATGCACAACCTCGGCAATGTATACGGTTATGCCATTCCGGGCACCGATAGCCTTGAACTTGACAACGACATGTCTTTTTTGCCCCTCTCTGGGTCCGTCACACGCAAACAGGGGTATGAGGTGACCGTTGCGCATGAGTTCTTTCACCGGATCCAGTTCGGGTATACGGAAAACATCAACTTCTTTAACGAAGCGTCCGCAGCATGGATGGAGGACGAGGTCTATCCTGACGTCAACGATTATATCCAGTACGTAGAGTCTCCCTCCAGCCTGCTTCTCAAGCCGGAGGTTCCGCTCGATGGGGCCGGGACACAGGATTATGATCGGTTAATCTGGGCAAAATTTCTGGACGAACGTTACGGTGCTGTTGTCAACCGGCGCGCCTGGGAGATTTACGGTTCAGGCATCAACGGAACGCGGGAGGTCTTTACACGTGCGCTTCAGTATCTGGATCCTCTGCTGACTTTTCCGGAGGCCTTTTCAGAATTCGGCCGGTGGATTTTCTATACCGGCGAGCGGAGCGCGTATGCGGACACGACCTTTGGCGATGCCGCGCTTTGGCCTGCGGTTAGCGTTGGTACGGCTGACATCAGCACCTTCATCGAAGGTGCCATGGACACTCTCCTGCCTCTGTCGCTCCAGTATCATCTCCTGCAGGGGCGTGTGGATGGCCAGGACGTGGGGTTCACCGTGGCGTCCAACACGGATTCGATGGTTTATTTTTCCGCGGAACTGCGCTCCCTGCCCATACAGAATATTTCCGAATCACTGCTTGTGACCCCGGCCTCCCTGGCCTACTTGAGTGGCTGGTCCTCCTCGCAGCACTATTCCGAATATTATGGCGTCTTCAATCCGAATTCGGACCAGAAAAGACTCACCGGCATGACCAGCGATTCCATCTTCCTGTTCCAGACGGGCGACTCGGTGGTTCGCGATACCTGCGGGTTTCGCCTCGTGAAGATTTTTCTGGACAGTGTTACCTATCGGCTAAAGGATTCGACCGGGCAGCCGGACACCGCGGGCACCCGCCTCTTTACCCTGCTCTATACCAGCGGCGCTTCCATTACCAGGGAGCTGGGCTTGGGGAGTTATAACCACCTGTACCGCGTGGCGGTCAGCCCGGTTCTCGATAGCCTGATAACGGCCGGAACCCTATCCCTGCGGTTTGAATTCATCGATACGACCGGTGCCTCGCGCCAATTTACGCTCATGGCCTTTGATTCCGTGTCATTGGCGGGTGTCACATTCGATTGGACGGGTCAGAACCGGGTGTTGGCCTACGGCAAGGTGCGGACGGTTGCAAACGCGGCCGGCGAAAAGGTCTTTTTTATCGGACTCAAGGATGTTTTTGAAGCGCGGGCGTTTCCGAATCCCGTCTATTCCGATCAGGACCTTTTTTCCGTGGTCGACAATTCCAAAAGCGAAACCTCGGTCTGCCGCATTTACACGTTGTCCGGCGCGCTGGTGCGCGAGCTGAAGGCGGGACGTGTTGCCGAAAGCGTACGGACCGGGGCCTCTGTTTCGTCCCAGCGGCTCTTTCTCTGGGACCTCCGGAACGGGGCGGGTCGCCGCGTTGTCCCTGGTATTTATTTATATTACCTGTCAGGGGGACGCGGCATGGTTTCGGAAAGGGGAAAATTTGCGGTTCTTGGAAAAAAACGCGGGTAGGACGGGCCGGTGTGCGGCCCTGCTCAGCCTTTTGGCCGCGTTCTTTCTGTGCGGTTGCGCTGCTGAAAAAAAAATCATCCTGCCGGTCGACGCACGTTTTGCCAATCTCTCTTACGACGGGTATGTCAACGAGTCCGGCATCACACAACTTGAGAACTGGCCCGCGGACACGGCCCAGTCCCGCATCCTGCTCGAAAACTTTAACAATATCAGCGCGTCGCTCCAGGCTGAGTTGAAAAAATATGCGCGTAAGGGCCGCTATAACTTCGTGGAACGCCGGGACCTGGCCTCCCTTGTGGTCCAGCTCTATTTCCTTCCCTACGAGTTCAAGGACAATGCCCTGACCCTGCCCGTGGAGCTCCGCGTCACGGACCTCCGCAGCGGGCTCACCATCAAGCGCGCCTTTGTGGGGTATGCCGAGCAGCCCCGTAAAAAGGCCGGCCCTGTGCTTGACAATAACTATTATTTCCATCTCTACGGTGTATTGCTTGGGCAGGCCTGGCGTTCCTTCCCGGGTTGGCAGATTGCCCAGCTGTTCTATCCGCACGAGGAAAACAGCTATTGAAATCCGGGCATCCAACAAATTAGTTTAGAAAAAAACGACATTGGCAAGGAGCGGAACATGGTTAAAATCCTGATGGGCCTTACCCTCGCGCTGCTCGCGTGCGGCATGGCTGTTTCACAGGGCCAGCCGGCCGCTGCCCCTGCATCTGCAACTGTTGTGGCCCCGGCAACTTCCGAGGTCCCGGCCGACTCCGAGACCGGCCCTTTTGTGCCGCTGCCGTCCAAGCTCACCGGCAATCTCAAGGAATGTCCGCAGGACATGGAATACATCATCGTGGACTATAACCCCAAGCGCATCTATGAAATCTGCATTGACAGGTACGAATACCCCAACCAGAAGGGGCTCTTCCCCCGCACGGGTATAACCTGGTATCAGGCCAAGCAGCTGTGCAACAAGCAGGGAAAGTATCTCTGTTCTGACCGGCAGTGGCTCGAGGCCTGTCAGGGCATGAACAACTGGGACTTTGGATATTACAATGTCTTTGATGCTGAAAAGTGCAACGTGCAGTCCGAAGCGGCCCACAAATCCGGCGACCATCCCGAATGTAAAACCCGCAACTACGAGGTTTTTGACCTCATCGGCAACGTGCGCGAGTGGACCGCGGGTGGCGGTGTGGGTGCCAGCGGCGGCACCTTCAAGAACGGCCGCGGCGCGCGCTGTTCGCGCTGGGACCCGCTCTCCCTCAAACAGGGCTACGACGACGTGGGCTTCCGCTGTTGCGTCAAGGTCAACACGGGCCGGTATGGCAAGGTCTCCATGGATATGCTCAAAAACAAAGGCGATGTTGCGCCCGCGGCTGATTCCCTTGGCACGGACCTTCCCGAAACACCCCCGACCCAGGGCGCGCCTGTTTCAAAGTGACCCGCATTCAGCGTTTTCTCCGGCGTTTTGCCGACCGTGACTGGCACCTCCACGACAGTCATTCCCATGACGGACAGGGCCTTCCGGTCGATTTTGCCCGCATCGCACGCATGCGCGGCCTTGTTTCCATCGGGTTCTCCAACCATATCGAAACGTTAGAACCTTCCACGGGCCGTTTCAGCGTTAAGATTCCGCGCGACCTCGAACGGCTGCAGCGTGCGCGCCTGGTGGTTGAAGCCGCGCGCAAGGAGTTCCCGGACCTGGAAATAAGGATGGGGGTGGAGGTCGAGAACAACCCGCGTTGCTATGGTGTCATGGAGGAAATTTTCGACGACGTGCCCTTTGATTACGTCATCGGTTCCATTCACCTGGTCGATGGGATCCCCATTACCTCTCCGGGATGCATTCCTTTCCTGAAAAAGCACTCTCCGGCTGAAATGTATCAGAAATATTACAGGGAAATGGCGGATTTCATGGAATGGGGGCGCTTTGACATTCTTGGCCACGCGGACATTATCCGGCGCTACATGGTCGAAGTCTATCCCGGTTTTAGACCGGTCATTCCTTACGACATTCTCCGGAACATCTTCACGCTTATGCGGTCGCGGGGCCAGGGGATTGAAATCAACACCGGCGGGCTTTTCCAGGCGCCCCGCGACACCTATCCCACCGAGGAAATTGTTGAAATTGCGATGGACTGCGGGGTGGAAAGGTTTTCGTTTGGTTCAGATGCGCATAGACCGGAGGATACGGGACAAGGCTTTGAAATGTTCAGAAAAGAGGATTAGCTGATACCGAAGTCCTTCATTATTTTTTCGGCCAGGCTGTCGATGAACTGTTCGGAATTGTAATAGCCGCTTTTGATGCGTTCTTTAACTTCCTGGACCCTTTCCGCCCGGATTTCGGGCTGGGCTGCAGCCTGCGTTTTGACGGTGTTTATGTCCGAAGCGGTTGCGCTCAAGCGTTGGGCATCGGAGGAGATGGAGGAGGAATCTGTGGCGCGCGGGGCCTTGGAGGCCGACGCCGCTTTTCGACCCTGATCAATCTTCTTGACCGCGTCGACATTAAACTGTGAGACTATGCTTTGTATTCTCATATCTATTATCCCTTATTGTAAGTATCGGCAGAATATTAAAAAACTTTAATCGAATTTATTGATAAAGATAATCATAAAAAACAAATAAATCAACAAGAATGCAAATAAGCTGGTGTTTGGACTCACCAAATTGCCCGTTTTTTATCGCATTGCCCATATGCTCTTCGTTTCAATTAGGCATAAGTTCCGGAGTGCGGGCAAAGATTTTCACTATAATACAAAGATATCATACTAAAATAATTGTATTACCCATTCGCAAATTTTATTTTGTCTTGAGAGAAACTAAGCCACTTAACAAGGGAGTTACGATATGGCGGACAAACTCGATGAACTGAAAAACCTTCTGATTGGCGATGAACTTCGCCGTTTCGACACCCGTTTTCTCGAATTCGGCGACAAACTGCGCCAGCTTTCCGAATCCGCGGGCAGCAGCGATGAAGTGAATAAAATCCGCCAGTACACGGACGAACAGGTCAACCGTCTCGAAGAAAAGATTTCCCGGCTCCAGAAGGACGTCAAGACCGGTTTTGAGAAAATCATCGACACGGTCAATGCCCAGTTCAAAGGCATGCAGGCAGACCTCGACCGCAGCAAGGTCGAAATCGAGACCATGCGCAAGAAGTTCGACGGCTTCAAGCAGCTCTTCGTCGACAAATAACCTTGTTTAATTAAGAAAGAAAATGGGGGGCATGAAGGGGCTTTTCACGGGCATTTCCTGCCTGCTTCTTGTTCTTTCCGCATCCGCCATCCGGACCGCGGACGTTCATTTCACCGCCACGGCCGTCACCGTTGACGGCGTGCTGAACGAGGCCTCCTGGGCCACGGCGGATTCGCTCACCGCATACGCGGCCCCTTGGGGCGATTCCGTGCGCCTGCGCCCTTCATGCGTCAAACTGCTTTGGGACGCGGACAATTTCTACCTCGGCGCGCAAATATCCGACAGCAACATCGTCCAGACCGTTGACAGCGGCACGGTCATCGACGGCGACGATATGCTCGAGATACACATTGCTCCGGATGTGCATAATTCCCAGATCTTTGTCTTGTCGGCCGATTGGGACACCTCCAATGCCCAGTATTTTTTCATCCTCGAATTTAACCTGCACCCGATTTTCAGGTCCCATTTCCGCGAAGCGAAGCCGAACGGAAAAAATTTGTGGTTCGCATCCTGGGATATCGCTTCTGTCCAGACCCGCGTGGTAAAACA
>JAZDKP010000023.1:0-8484 GCA_043802925.1 Fibrobacterota bacterium
CCTCGTGCAGGAGCATGATCCATTCATCCGGGGTCAGGTCCAGGAAAAGCGGGGCAGGTTCCTTTTTACGGATGGCCGCCTCGAGACTGCGGACCCGCTGTCCGAGGGTTGAAAAAGAAGGCGCGGTCAGCGTCCTTTTAAGCGCGGGCGAAAAAGAAGGGAAGCGCTCGAGCAGGGAGGCGCGTTTTTTTGACAGGTTGAAGGCGTCGGTGAAGCCCGGGTTGATGAAGCCGACACCGGTTTTTCCGGGCCCCAGGCAATGGCGTGTTTGAGCGGTGCGTCCCCTTCGAGTACACGGGAGACGCGGCGGTCGAGTCGTTCGTAATGGAGGAGGCGCTCGAGCGCGGAGCCGATGACTTCGCCGGGCATGACCGAGAGCTTGGCGTCGTCGGTGATGTCGTGGAGCTTGGCGCCGAGGTAGGCCTCGTAAATGACCGTGCCCCTGGCGATGTTGTCGAAGGTGGTGGCGATGTCGGTGCCGTAGCGGCGGCGCTCGTCGGTCCATTCGCTCTTGCGCTCCAGGGCCACGGCGTCCGCGGAGAGCACGATGTCGCCCGAAATTCCGCCCGGGACAAAGGTGCCAAAGAGCGTGGTGAGCGGGCCCACCACCTGCCGCGTGATGGAGGCGTCCACAAAGTGGCGGGCGTAGCGCGCGGTGATGAAATAGTTGCGATCCGGGAACTCAATCCGGTGTGCGTCGATGACCTTTTTATAGACCGCCTGCCAGTGCGCCACGTCGTTGCGCAGGTCGCCGTCGAGTAAAATGAGGGTCTGCGCCGATACGAAAGCCATTTCCTCGTAGATGACGCGGAGCGCGCTTCCCTTGCCGGCCGTGGTATTGCCGTCGTACCCGTCATACGAACCGGCAACGACAAGGATGCGCTCGCGTTGTTCTGGGCCGAGTTCGGAGAGCGCCCCGGCTGCGGCCGCAATTGCGGCATCGAGCGTGCGGGGGTCGTTCCGGTCGCGGGTCAGCGTGCCGTCTGAGACAATGAATGCAATCTTCTGCCCTGGAAAACTGGACGGCGCGCCGAGGATGCCTTTTTCAAGTTCGGGCCCGATCGTGGAGTCATTGAAATAGGTCGGGTGGCCGATGATGACATCCGCGCCGAACTTGTCGAGCAGGCGGCCCAGGGAACCCTTTTCAAGGGCCACGCCATAGCGATAGATCCGCGCACCTGCTTTTTCCGGAACACTCATGGGCTCTCTCTGCGAATAATTATCTTATACCGTTGTAAGATAATATTAGAATCAATGCAAGGGCAACGGACCCCCCTTATGAAACCGACACTCCACCAGCGTATTGAACTTGATGTGCTCCGGCTTGGCGTGAACGGTGAAGGCGTGGCCGAACATGACGGTTATGTCCTGTTTGTACCGGGCGCGCTGCCCGGCGAGCGGGTCGCGGCCCGTGTCACGGAGACGAAAAAGAGCTACGGTCGCGCGGACCTTGTCAATGTGATCGCACCCGCGGAGGGCCGCGTGGAACCTGCGTGTACGCTTTTCGGGCGATGCGGCGGATGTCAGCTCATGCACCTGTCGTACGAACGGCAGTTGACCTTCAAGCGTGAGCGCGTCGCGGACGTGCTGTTGCGCATCGGCGGCCTTTCCGGCGTCCCCGTGGAACCCTGCCTGCCATCGGAACGCGTGCACGGCTACCGGAACAAGGTGGAGGTCCCCTTTCGCCTGCACAAGGGAAAGCCGGCCTTCGGGTTTTACGAGGTTGACAGCCACGACCTTGTCCCCCTCGCTTCCTGCCCGGTCCACTGCGGCATGGGCAATGAAATTTTCTCCGCAATCAACCAGGCCGTGCTGCGAACGACCGTGGCGCCCTACAACGAACAGCGGCCTGCTTCCGGCCTGCGCCATCTGCTCATCAAAAGTGCGCCGCCCCGTGCGGATGGGCGCGCGGGTGAGGCGCTCGTGGTATTCGTGACCTACGGCTGGGAGGTGACGGGACTCCGGCGGTTGGCCCGGGTGGCCATGAAATCGCATCCAGGCATCAAAGGGGTCGTGCAGAACAACAATCCGCGTCCGGGCAACGTCATCCTTGGGCCCGACTGCCGCACCCTTCTCGGCGAGGCGGTGATTACGGAAAAAGTGAATGGTCTGGAGTTTGAAATCGGCCCCCTGTCGTTCTTTCAGGTGAACGCTTGCCAGTTGTCCGTGCTTTCAGACCTTGTCCTGCAGGCCGCGCAACTCACCGGCAACGAGACCGTGCTGGATGCCTATTGCGGCAGCGGCTTTTTCTCGCTGTTCCTCGCCCGGAAGGCCCGGCATGTCATTGGCGTGGAGTCCGTGCCCGAGGCGGTGAACAACGCCCGGACGAACGCAGGACGCAACGGCATTGCCAACGTGGAATTTATCTGTGGTGACGCGGAAACGCTCATTCGTGACCTGCCGTGCTTTGATGTGGCGGTGTTTGACCCGCCGCGCAAAGGGTGTGAAGAGGGCTTTTTACGGGCGGTCGCGGAACGGACGCCCCAGCGGATTGTTTATGTGTCGTGCAACCCCGCGTCGCTTGCGCGGGACCTCAGGTTTCTTGTGGCTCAGGGGTATGCCGTGGACCGCGTCCAGCCGGTGGATCTCTTTCCCCAGACCGCGCACGTGGAATGCGTGGTGACGCTCCAGCGGATCAAAGCAGGTTGATTCAGTCTATTATAAATCATTCCTTCCGGGCATTTTTTTTACTTGTTCAGCCGTTGTAATTAGTATATATCAACTATAGTCATGTCTATAGTCATAATTGGAGGACAAATGGTGACTGTTTCAAAAGGGCTGCTGAAGGCTAAAATGCTCGAATACTTCCGTGCCGTCGAAGAATCCGGTGAGGAATTAATCGTGACGGACCATCGCAATCCCGTGTTAAAAGTCTCTCCCTATAAAGCACGAAAATCCGTGTCGGAAATCTTTGGTGATGTGTATGGTAAGGTACGAATAACGGGTGACCTTACCGAACCGACAATCGGCGAATGGGAAGAACTCAAATGATTCTTCTGGACACCTGTTCGCTTATCTGGTATACACTGGGACCGGAAGACGCGCTATCATCCAAGGCCTGTAAAGCGTTAAGAGAGACTCCTGAAATACTGGTAAGCGTAATCTCGCTATGGGAACTCGGCATCAAAATCCAGAAAAAAAGCATAGAATTGCCCATGACCCTGGAAAGTTATTTAACCCGGCTTAAACAAGTCGATACTATCCAGATTATTCCACTCGACGAAAATATTGTTGTCAAGGCCTTCAACCTGAATTGGAAACATCGCGATCCCGTGGATCGATTCATCGTAGCAACCGCAGCCCACTTTGGGGTCTCTGTTGTGACATCCGATCGGGAGATTGGGGCGTTTTACAAGAAAACAGTTTGGTGATTTCCGATGTTACCGGACCGTGGAGAGCAGGGACTCTTTAAGCGCGAGCCGTTTTTCTTCGAGCAGACGGTTGGGGTCCGGGTTGGCCGCGATGAGCTGTTTGACGGCCGCATCGAGCGCGGCGCGCTCTTTGCGCAGTCCGGTGAGCTTTTCCGAGGAGGCTTTGGCACCCTGTGCCCGCGCCTCCGCAAAGGCTTTTTCCATGTTCTGCTGCCGCTGAACAAGCGCCAGGGCGGCTTCCCTTTGTACGGGAAGCAGTGCCGCGTCGGACGAGTCGATGTGCGCGATCTTTGCCGGGATCTCCTCGGGTTTGATGGCTCCGGCCGTGGCGATATCGCCTTCGAGCCGGAAAGCGCGGAGCTCCTTGTCACGGACCGCGGAATCGCAGCCGGACGCGAAGCGGAGCAGGCTGTCCTTGGCCCGGGCCGAAGTGTCGATGTCAAACTCCACCGCGGCCAGTGCTTTCAGGTTCATGGCCCGTTCGCGGGAGTCTTTGGATCGGGTCTTTAAAATATTTATCTCGCCCTTGAGCGTGGCCTGTTCCTCCTTGAGCTTTGCCAGAAGCGCGACCGCGTCTTTGGACTGCTCGAGGCGTGCGCGTTCCTTTGCCAGGCTGTCCTTTTGGAAGGTGAAGCGGATATTAAGCGCGATGCGCTGGGAATCGAGCCGCGCCAACTCCCCGGTGCTCCGGGACAGAAGCTGGCTGTCTGCGGCCATGCTGTCCATGCGGGCGGTTAACAGCCGCTGATCGGTTTCATCCCGTTTTTTCGTCTCCGCTGCAACCTCCGCGGTCTTGGAATCCAGAAGCGCGCGGATGTGGATCCGGTATGATTCCATTTCGGCAAGATAGGTTTTTATCAGCGCGGAATCGGATGTGGGGGCGGGCAGGAGGTCCGCGGGGAGCGCGGCCGTCATGCCGTCCAGGAACTCTGTGCGTGTCAGCTTGGGCGCGGCCTGGACGCGGGCCGCGAGCGAGGGCGCGAGGGCGCGGCCCTTGGGGCCCCGGTTCAAATCGGGTGGAGAGGAGAGCTGGCCGGAACAGGCCCATCCCATGAGCCGTGTTGATACAACATACTGGTATCCGCCGAATGCGCCGCAAGCGAGGAGGGTGTCCTTTTCGTCGGCAATGCCGGCCTTTGCGAACTTTGCCGATGGGCCCTTGTAAAGACAGATGGCCGGGACTGCTGGAAGCGCCACCGACAGGACCGTGCGCTTAACAGCGCGGGCGTCCCGGTCAAAAAGGCCGAACAGGTCGGCCGTTCGGCCAAAGGCGCGCAAAGGGGCATAGACGGTGTCATCGCCGGGGAGCGCGATGCGCGCCCACTCCAGGCTCATCCGTTGGATCATGAAGGCCTCTCCGGCCGTTGCGATCCGGGCGGGTTTGAGGCGGGGGTTGGGGGACTTGAAAAAGCCGGTATGGGTATGGAGCACAAGGGCGAGTTCGGGCGCGGGCACGGGCGGAGGTGGAGGCGGCGGAGCTGCGGGCAACGGGGCCGCGGGTGCGAAGAGGACCGGGCGTTTTTTCTGGCCCTGGCGGATGACGCGGAAATCGGCGTCGAGAATCCAGCCGGTGCGCAGGCTGTCCAACCGCACATGGAGCCAACCCTCCTGTTCCGCGAGGATTTCGTATACCCGCTCTTTTTTTGCCTTGGCCACGATACGGGTGTCGGGCCGCGGTTCGGCCATGATATAGGTGCCCGCGGCTTTGGGCATGCCCGCGTCATTATTTAGGGAGATGGTATGCTCTGACGAATCGGGCCAGGCGCACTCCTCGGAAAGCCAGCCGAACAGCCCCTCGTCATATTCCACGCGGTACCAGCCCCGGATCATGTCCGCCAAGCGAAAGGCCTCGCCCTGGAAGGTCTGGCGAAGCACGCGTGAATTGACCGTGGGTTTGGAGCGGATGTTCACGTTGTCTTTGCGGACGTATACCTCTTCGGTCTCCCCCTTGTTCCGGACGAGGATTTCGGCAGGCGCCTCGTTCTTTTTGGCAGGGGCCGCGGCCGTGGCGTCCTGCAGGAGCTTTTTCAGGCCTTCCTCGTTCAGTGCGATATGCGGATACCGTTGCGCGAACCCGGCCTTGGGCAGGAGGCTTGCGGCCGGGGCCCAGCCCTTGATGCCGTCAAGGGTGAAGAGGCCGAGCCAGTCCTGATGGCGCACCTTGACGGCCACGGCCATGCCAAACTGGAGTTTACCCGCGGGCATGGTGGTGTTGAGCGGCTCCTTGTAAAGGACCTGCTCGGGCCGGTTGCAGAAATAGACGGCGGGTTCGAGACGCTCTATCGCTTGTGTAAATGCGACCGGGATAAGGAGCGCGGCCAGGATTCCGCGCATGGCGCCAAGGTTCATTTCAGAGGAAAAATAGCATTATTACCATGCGGGTGCAAAGGGTCAAAAAATCCAGCCGGAACGCAGGGACGCACACTATTTCAGCCCTGCGTTACCGGTCGTTTATTTGACAAGCAGGATCTGACGGATCGCGGTCTTTCCGTTGAACGAGGCACGGGCGAGATAGAGCCCGGAGGGATGGCCCGCGCCGTCCCAGACCGTGCTGTTGCCGCGGAGTTTTCCGGAAAGGTTCGCGATCATGCGGCCTTGCATGTTGAAGATTCGCAGGGAGGCTGCGCCGCCTTTTTCCAGTCCGTTGAGTGTGATACGTGTCGATGGATTGCACGGATTCGGTTCCGCGTCCACTCCGGCTGTAACGCCCGCCACTGGAGGATCCATGGCTGTTTCGACGCCCACGGCGCCCTCGGCCGCCACGCGAAAGTCGTCAAACGTGGCGGTGACGCCTTCGTTGGCAACGAGCCCCACGCCGCCTGCGCTGTAAAGGGTGCCGGTGTCCGTGACCGTGTTTACAAGCGCGTTGTTGATGTAGAGCTTGAGCTGGGCATTGTCCCCGTTGACCACCTTAAGGGTATTGCCGCCGGTCGCCCGGATGGAGGTGGAGGGCAGGGGGGGATTGATGAGCATGGAGACACCGGCCGCGGTGAGCTTGAGGAGCGTGAAATTGGTGCCGTTCAGGATGCAGAAAATGTAACCCTGCGTGCGCACCGTGGTGGCGTCGATGGGCACGAGGGAATAATGGCAGAGGAGGCCGAGGACATAGGAGGTGTTGCCCGCGGTCTTCTCAACCACGGCCGTGACGGTGTCACGCGAACCGTAATTGCCGTCCGAAATCAGGATGGAGAAGCTGCTGCCCGACGCGGCCACGGCCTGGCATTTGTTCGACAGCACGGAAAAGGTCCCGTTGCCCGAATAGTTGCGCCAACCGAGGAGCGCGCTATTCGAAAAGTCGTCCGCGAACAGGTTCCGGTAATGGATGTCGTCCGTGGCGTCGGTAATCATCAGATTGTCGAACGAGGCGGTGATGACGCCGTTTGCGATGAGGCCGAATGTGCCCAGGCCGGTGATGCCGGTATCGACGACCTTGCAGAGGAGTTGGCCGTTGCACATGAACGACATGAGTGTGTCGCGCACCACGACCGTGAGTGTGTTCTGGGTGCCGCGGATAAAGGAATTTCCGATGGTTTTGTGGCCGGAGAAATCGGCCCACGCGCCGCCTTTGTACTTGTTGATGATGAAATCGCCCGAGGGATAGATGAGGAACTGGTAACAGTCGAAGTTGTTCTGTGTGCGGAAGGCCACGCCCAGACGGGCATTCGAATTGTAGCCGGTCGCCTCGGTTTCCACCGTGAGTGTAAAGTTTTTTGCGTCCACGGGGGGATACCCGATCCAGTCGAGGTCTGTTGCGCTGTCGGATTGCACGGTGAGCTTGCCGCCCGCAATGGTATAGGCGCTATGGAAAAATGGGTTCCAGTTGCCGTTGTCAGCGTCAAAGGCGTCCTGGTAAATAACAGCCGCATGGCCGCAGGCCGTGAGCGCGGACAGTACAAACAGAGTGAACAGAATCTGTTTCATAGGACCTCCCTCAATGTGTTGGATCGCTTCTATAAATTAGTCTATTATTAAGGGAAATAGTTCAAAAAGTTTTTAGTTTTATGAATTTCCAGAACCAGAAGAAGGCCATGGGTATAAAATTAAGCCTCCGGCACACCTGAAAAACCGGCAGGGATGAGACGCTCGATTCTAACCCAATGAGCGGGCAAATATTCTTTCATTGTTGAAAATCTGAATATAGGTATCCAAATTTACAACCTTGATAATCTCAAGGGTTATATCGTTGGGTTCAATAAGGGCCAATTGTCCGCCGGAAGACTTGAGTTTCTTATAGGTCATGGAAAGTATCTTGATAAAATAGCTGTGAATAAAATTTACATTGCGCAGGTTAATGGCAAGATGGTTTTCTCCCATCGCAATCAAGGTTTCAATCTTGTCCTTAAGGATGACGACTTCCTCATAGGTTTGGGTAAGGTCTTGTATGTCGACAACGGTAAATGTTTTCAGGTTGCGAACGGTCAGGGTCATAAGAATTTACTCAGCAGCCGTCCTGTTTGGCCTGCGCCGTTTTATTTCTATTTTGCGGCACCGGAGAGGGTTGAATTCCCGCCAGGTGGAATGGCACTCATAACACATATACCGGTTGTTACCTTGGACATATCGGATGATTTTCTTGACGCCTTTGTCAAAAATTCTAATTTGCTTGCTCTTACAGGCAGGGCAGATAGCGTTATTCATGTGTTATGACTTTTCGATTTATACGTTATATAGCATAAGCAGTATTTGCAGCGTTTGCCGTATATGCAGCATAAGATATACTTTTTGTTGCCAGGAGGCAACTGTTAATTTTTTGGTGGTTCTTTCAAAAACTTTTTAAAATTGTCTATAAAAAAGCGAGCATGGGCAAAGCCACTTGAAGGCACAGTTTTTTTATTTTAGTTTCAAACATTTTCTTGCAGCCTCTTCTATTTGCCCAATTGTAAATGGTTTCCTGATAAAAGCATTGATCCCGTATTTTTCAATGGGTACGTCTTCAACAATGCCTGAGATTAAGATAATCGGCGTGTTTTCAAACAGTTTGTTTTCACGTATCTGTGTTGCGATCTTCAAACCATTGATTTCAATCAATTGGTAGTCTAAGATTATCAAATCCGGTTTAAATTCACCGATGGTTACCAAGGCCTCTAATTCATTTTTGCAAATCCTGATTTCA
>JAZDKP010000024.1:0-3456 GCA_043802925.1 Fibrobacterota bacterium
CGAGCTTTTTTACGGCCTGGGACAGCGTGTATCCCGTGGCCAGGGTGTCGGCCCCGGCAAAGGCCCGGTCCGTGACAAGCACGACCCGATCCGCGCCCCGGTAAAGGGATTCGCGGAGGATGTCGGCCGCGCGCGGGGGGCCCATGCAAACCACCGTGACCTGTGCGCCGAAGCGTTCCTTCAGGGTAATGGCCATCTCAAGGGCGTTCAAGTCCTCGGGATTGAAGATGGCAGGCAGGGCGGCGCGGTTCACGGTGCCGTCCTCTTTCATGGCCTGCCCGGTGATGTTGTGAGTGTCGGGAACCTGTTTGGCAGTAACAATGATTTTTAATTCCATAGTAGGGTAAAAATAAAAAATGGGAAAATAGAAAAACCATATTTTTTTACTGAAAGGTTTAATAGTGTGAAAAAAAGACGTTATTTTATTAGATTAAGGCTATCAAATAGGAGTATATCCATGCACCTCCCCCTTTTTCACTCAAAAAAGAGGCTTTTTCCGGTTCTATTCATTATAGTAGGCGCTTTATTGTTCCTTGTTGCCGTCCTTCCGGCTGCGCCGCTGTTTTTTGTGACCGACAGCGCTGGCGTACTTCATGATTCCATTCCAAAAGCCAGTCTCCAGCGGCCGTTCTGGACCCAGGGTAACGCTTGTCTCGGTCCCAAAGTGCGCTGGGAGGAACTGGAGTCCGGACTCTCCCTTGGAACCCTGTATCTTGGTCGGCCTGATACCACGGTTGTCTGCCTCCGGCTGCTCCGTATGGAACGTGACCGCTTTATCCTCCGCCTCCTTGGCGGGCCGGGCAAGGGTAATTTCATCGAAAATATGGTTAAGGGAGAAGGTGCTGTGGCGGGTATTAACGGCGGATATTTTTACATCCACGAACGCACGACCGAACTCCGGCCGCTCGGGCTTACGGTCAAGGGGGGGCAAAAGTTTTCGCAGTATCGCGGTAATTATTCAGGTACGCTCATTTCTGACAATGCCATCACCCGCTTTTTCTACCGGACGCAGCCCCTCGGTGATCCGCCGGAAGCGCTACAGTCCTTCCCCATGCTTCTTTTCGAGGGCCGCATACCGGAGGAGGTCCGGGACCCCTTGAACGGAAAACTCGAAATCCTGCGACGGCACCGCCGTTCGGCCGTGGGTGAGGATCGGGAGGGCCGTCTCTGTTTTATCGCGTCCGGCCAGGGGGTGAGCTTCCAGGAGATGGGCTTCATCGCCGGGGCGCTGGGCCTCAAACACTGCCTCGCGCTGGACGGCGGCTCCTCCACGCAAATGTGTGCGGGGTCGGGCGCGCTTTCCATCCTGCCCGGCCTCGACCGGGTCCCCGTGGGGCTTGGCGTTTTCCGCAAATAATATTATTTTATCATCATGGAAAATCTCGAAGAAACCAGAAAAGTCGTATCCGGCCCGCAGAAAGCCGAACTCAGTGATACCCAGCTCGATGAAATATTCAAGGGGACGTCAAAGCCCCTCTGGTTGACACGGCGTGTCCTGCTCCGGCTCGCGGGTTTCGGACTGCTTCTGCTTTCGCTTATCCTCATGATTCTCTGGAATAAGGGCGGGCTTCCGCATTTTGTTAAATATATCTCCCTCGGCCTTTTCGGGTTGGGTATTATCATCTATATCATGGCCCGCGTCCAGGACTTCCTTTCGTCCCGCAAACCTAAAAAACCGTGAGACCGATTGCCCACGCCGCGGCCTCCCTGGTTCTGGCCGGCGGGGTCTATGCGGCCACCCGGTCACCTGCATTAACAGCCCTTAATTTCGTCTGTGGCGTCTTTATTGACATCGACCATCTGCCGGAGTTCATGATTCATCACCGTTTCACCCAGGGGCCGCATCGTATTTTCGAAAGCGAAATGCATGTCGAGGCGGAACGCACCGTGCTTTTTTTCCATGGGTATGACCTCGCGCTGCTGCTTTCCCTCGGACTTGTGCTCACGGGGTTTACGGGGGCGGCTTTGAGCGTGGGTTCGGCCATGGTCGTGCATCTACTGATGGACCAGTATTACAATCCCATCAAAACGCCCTGGGCTTTCTTTCTGATTTATCGCGCGCTGAAAGGGTTCCGCACGGACGCGGTTTATCACCGGTTCAGTACAAAGGAATGGCAGGAAAAAAGAAGGGCCCTGTAATGGGGCCCTCTCGAAGATTAAAGCAGGCGATACGCGGAAAGAAAAGAAACCAGAAACCGGACACGAAGAATCAGGAACTGAACAGAAACCGTTACAGAGACTGGTAAGAAACAGAAACTGAGCAGAAACCGTACAGAGACCGGAAACACGTAACCAGAAACCGGACACAAC
Organism: Fibrobacterota bacterium; assembly: GCA_043802925.1. Lineage (GTDB taxonomy): Bacteria > Fibrobacterota > OXYB2-FULL-49-7 > OXYB2-FULL-49-7 > JAEUSG01 > JAZDKP01. The sequence continues at coordinate 2,311 of JAZDKP010000024.1, forward strand.
TGCTTCCGCGTACCGCCTGCCCTTGAATGGCAATATAAAAAGAACTGACTAACTGAGCAGGTCGATGAGTTCACCGACCATTTTATCCTGCACCTTGAAGACCCGGGCGTTGGCACCGTAGACGTTTTTGTTGTTTATCATTTCACCCGCCTCAACCGCGAAATCCGTGTTGGAGGGGCCATTGGGATTCACATTCGGCGTTTTGCGAATGGCGCCCACGCTTACACCCGGATTCTCATCATTCTGGCTTACGCGGCTTGCCCCAAACCCGTCGGTGTTGATGTTGGCCACGTTATTGGCCGTGACATCGTGACGGATCTGGGTCACGCTTAACCCGGAATTAGAGATGGCGAATGATGTGTCCATACAGCACTAAATCTATACAAAATACAAGGGAAAGTCAACAGGGGAATTGGGTGTTGGAGGAGAAAATGGTGTTCATGAAATTCGTAAAAGAGGAGAATCCTCCGCCTCTTTTAGCCCGCAAGTGCGGCGCCGCGGAGGGCGCCGCTTAACCAAGATGGGTTTTTCGATTAAACGAGGCCGGAGACGGCCTCGTTGGATGGGTCGTCCCTGGCCCATCCTCAATAAAACAGTAAACGATGCTTAATCGGCGGCCCCCGTGCCGCCGGTCAAGATTGGTTAATGGAAATGCCTGGCTTTGAGATAACACAGGCAAGAACTTGGCAGCCGCGAACAGTCGGCGAGGAAATGCCTTGACAATCGAACAGAACAGAGGTATTTTAAATTTGATTCAGGACTCATTGAAAGAAGGCGTATGAAGATATTAAAGCTGTCGCAAATATTTACCATTCTATTCGCGGTTTCATGCTTTGCACAGGTTGACTGGACGTGGCGTAATCCGCTGCCAACAAATCACGATCTTTATTCAATTATCTATGGCAATAGCCAATATGTAGCTGTAGGCGAACGTGGCACCATTCTTACTTCTTCAGATGGTGTAATATGGAGGCACCGAGGTTTCTGGACATTTGACTGGCTAACATCTGTTTCCTATGGCAATGGCCAATATGTAGCCGTGGGTGGTATGACTGATCATGGTCTCATTATCACCTCTGTAGATGGTGTAACTTGGACAAATCGGAGTTCTGGGATAACGAACCAACTTATTTCAATCATCTATGG
>JAZDKP010000025.1:0-21267 GCA_043802925.1 Fibrobacterota bacterium
GATACGGTCATCCACCGGGCCATCGACGAGAATAACGTGGCCGGTCTCGCTGGCGTCAACTTCTCCATCAAGGGCTTTTCGGGCAATGTCGAATACCTGCGCGCTGAAAATCAGTTTTTCACGGGCGGAAATCCTTCCATCAAGCCCACGGTGGGCCCGCTGCAAAAGGCGAAGTTCGCGGGTTCGCGCGTGTACGAGCTCAACCTCCTGAACGGCAAGTTCAAGACTCTTGAGCTCAACACCGCTTTTGACTGGGAGTCCTCGGTTTCCGAGGTCGTGGGTATCAAGGCCGACACCCTTGGCGTGGATAAAATCACACTCATCGAAACCGATGTCGATGCGCGCGCAAACGAATACAAGACCTACGTCAACACGGACTTCATTTACCAGCCGGTCGAGAACAAGCTCAAGGCGGGCCTGGGTCTGAAAATGGCCATCGGTGACTTCTCCGTCGAGCCGGGCGGCTCCTTCTATTACGAGACCAAGCCGCTGCTCAAGGTTGACGCCAAAAGCAAGACCACGACGCTCACGGTAAACAGTGCCGAGCAGACTGTCACGGCCACGCAGTACGACGACGCTGAGCGCCGCACACAGGTGCTGGCCGCGGTAGTCTGGAACTCGCCCCTCAACACGCCCCTGGTGTCGGGCCTGCGCGTCAAGGCCGAGTACGAACGCTTATTCATCAACGACCTAAACGACTATGACGTCGATTCCACCAAGTGGAACAAGAACGACGGCTACCAGCAGCGCATCAAGGGCTCTGTGTCCAACAGGTTTCTTAAACGCCGCTTTTCCAACAAACTCGACGCCTCGTACAAATATAAAGAGAAAAAGGATCGGGGCGAAAAAAAGACCACCTATAACGTGAGTGACAAGTTTACGGTTGACGTGGTCCCGCGCAAGCTGTCGCTGGGCATCAATGGATATTACCTCACGACCGGAACGGAGTACTCCGCCTCAACCACTGAGACGCAGACCCTCTATGGCGGCGAAAGTGAGCTTAAGTACAGCCTTTCGTCCATGCTCTCGGTTTCGGGCAAGGGCGGGTACGAATACGGTTACGATGACGCGGCCAGCGGAAGCGAGAACTATAAAACTTTTTATGGCGGTGTCACGGCGAATTATTTATTTTAATGAGCTGAAAAAAAGTCTGCTGCGGGAGTAACTCAGTGGTAGAGTGCCACCTTGCCAAGGTGGTTGTCGCGAGTTCAAGTCTCGTCTCCCGCTTTAAAATAAGCCCCTCGTAACACACAAGTTACGAGGGGCTTTTAAATTGGAAAGAACGGCAAAAACGGGGTGAGGAGGCAGGGATCTTCCCCAAATACGGGGGCATGCCTGATGGGTTTGGCTATTCTGCGATTTGATAGAGCCTGTTTTCTTCGGTCCTGTAAAACAAGGGGGCAATAAGGATGTTTGGATATCGTGAACACAATCGCCGTGTTTCGCTGAGAATAAAATCAATTTCATTTCCAATTTGGAACATTGGCGCGTAGGACATAAAATGGTCAGTGGCTTGTTCATGGCTCCAGCCCGCATGTTCCACCAACCCATTCACAAACAGGTCCTTTTGCGAGAACACATTCACCATTCCACACAGAGAGTGAGCGATTAAAACAACGCACTTAACTCCGCCAATGGCGATACAATAGGATATTTTGAATTCGCTGTACCTAAGATTCGCTCCGCCGGTACGGATAATGAAAGCAAAATTACCCGGCAGCCGTAACTGCTTCCGATTATCAATGCACATGCCTATCAATAGCCTGGCTTTGTCGAAGGGTTCAAACTCGCGGCCAAGATTGTGAAACTCGAGCAAATCGGAAACCGGCGTCTTCTGATATTGAGGGAGCACATCTCCGGACTTGTCGACCGCAATCAGGTTTGCCATGTTTTATCCAAGTCGTTCAAATCGTAAACATCGCGTACTTTAGTCTGTTTTTCGTTTTCGACGCTCATACGCGTCAAGCGGTCGTTGATAGTGCGTCCAAGGCCGGTCTCGGGCAGTCGGTTGGCAATGATGACATCCAGATGCGCAGCATCCAGATGGCGAAGGGCTGAGAATAAATTGGCCGCGGCTTCCCTGAATGCGCCGGTTCGGGACAACACCTCGACCGCATCATATTTTATCATATCCTCGATGGGAATAAAGGTCAGAAGACCGACAGAATAATGTTTGGGCATCCTTTCAATGGACGAATCCAATATTATACGGGTCCGTGGTGAATAATGCCGTTCCGCACGACCGGGCGACATCATGGCGCACTCGCCCGGCGCGGGAATGATGACAGGGCCTATGGCCTGCTCAATCTCTTCAACCGCTATTCCGCCGGGCCGCAACAACACGGGCGCTTCGTTCATGAATGAAATAATGGTGGATTCCACGCCGACCCTGCACGGCCCGCCGTCAATAATCTCAAAATCCCGGGTCCCGAATTCATCCGCCACATGACGCGCACAGGTAGGACTCAGCTTTCCGAACTTGTTCGCGCTTGGCGCCGCCACCGGTGTACCGGCCATCCTGATGAGTTCCAGCGCCACGGGATGTGCCGGCATCCGGATACCGACACCCCTGAGACCTGCGGTCACGATGTCGGGAACTTTGTCACGTTTAGGCAAAATAATTGTCAAGGGCCCGGGCCAGAATTTGGCGATGAGTTTTTGTGCTTTGGGCGGTATGGCTTTTACCAGAGCGTCCATCTGCTCAAGCGAAGCGATATGCACAATCAACGGGTCGAAAAATGGCCGGTTCTTGAGCTCAAACACGGCGGCCACGGCCTGCGGGTTAAAAGCATCCGCCCCCAGGCCGTATACCGTTTCAGTAGGGAAAGCGACAACACCCCCTGCCTTTAGGCACTCTGCGGCATGTTTTATTCTTAATTCCGCCAGGTTCATATTCAAACCTCAAACCTCTTGAGAATCTGCTGATGCCCATTACCAAAATGACAGCCGAACATAGCGTCCTCCTTATGACTGCTCAACGAGTTTAAGCAATGCCTCCGCGGCCTTCCGGGGCCCCTCCGTTTCCCGCCCGGTGACACCCAGTTGGGTCCGTATCTCGCCCACCCAGGCTTTTTTCCGGAATGCCGCCTTGAAGGTTCGCAGCGCCAGCGGCTCATGAAGCGCGCGATATTGTGAGGGGCCAAAAATATTGGCGAAATAGCTATGAACCAGTCCGGTCGAGGTCGTAGTCCCTTTGGCCATAGCTGCGCCGACGCTGAAAACTTTCATGGCCTCGACCGGCGTTTCAAACCGTCTAAGGACTGGATGGGTTTCATCAACGATTTCGTAGTTGTTTGCGTAGAGGAGCACATCAACCGGATAACCATGCACTATTTCGCTGAACGAAGTGACCGGCAGAACCACCCGTGCATTCACTTTCTGAGGACTCATGATGATGGCCCGGTCAATCTGGTCGAACGCATAGCCTTGCTGCAGGTCATCCAGCCGGATAAAGGCCCCGATTTCCGTGCCATACCCAATCACGCGCCCATCCCGAACCTCAAGGGAACCCATATCATCCGCAATGATTCGCATTTCGCTTATATGTTTCTGCCCCAGCATACGTAATGCTTCGAGGGATTCGGACTTGCCCGTGGCCGTATCACCGATAACGAGCACGTTGGCCTGCTTGCCGGACCGTAGGCTTATATGCACCATGGCGCCGTGGAAGGGCATCCGCCCCCGTTTCATCATGATGATGTTGTGCAGTGTAAGCGTCATTTTCTTAAGATAGCCGAAATATCCGAAATCGCTCCTGCCCGGAACGGCCGCCACAAGAATGTCATGCTTTTTATCATCATAAAAGACGGTCTTCGAATCCAGGCATCCGCAACGGGCTGTTTCCGGCATGCCGAAGAAATAAAGTGCATCAGGGCCTTTCTCAATACTTTCATCCGACGCGAGTTCAAAAAGATTGGCCAGTGTGCAACCTAATCCCATGAAGGTCTGATGAAAATAAACGAAAATTGTCAGGTCCCCCACGCAAGCTGGATAACAGAGCCACTCTTCCTTTTTAAGCCTGACGTTCTCCAGAGGGTTGACAGGCACCCTCTCGAACCGTCCCGTCCGGACATTCATCGGCGGATCCATTATCATGGGCGGCGTGATCCAGACCTGCCGGATAAAGGGAATGTCGCCTGAAACAGCCTGATATTTCTTTGGCATTCGTGCGGTTAGCGGAAGCGCGATAAGACCGATATTGCAGCCGGCCGATACCTGACGATAGACCCGGGGATGGGCGCCGATGATATTTTCGCAGATATCCCGGTACAATGCCCTCACCGTATGGGATAATGTTTCAATGGTTGCGTTGAACGAACGATAAGGCCGCTGCTCAAAACCGCTGGGGCCCGGCATTGCGTGAAGCACCATGAATCTGTCAAAGGAACGCCAGAAATCATAAAGCCCTTCCACGAATTCATGTAATCCAGTCCGTTGAGAATCAGGAAAAGATTTTGGAACAAGGAGCGATTTCCCTGCGACAGCATCCAACCTGGCGGCATTCAATTCGCAAAGCAGGGCATAGAGTGCGCCAAGGCGTCCGGTTTTTGTGATACGTTGAAGCCCCGACATCTCCAGAACAGGCGCTTCTTCGGACTGCAGCTTTTCCAGATAAAGTTTCAAAATATGTCGAAAAATCCCGCTGCGAAGCAAATCCTCCTTCCGAATACAGATTTCACCTTTGGTGTGTATGATGATTTGCTCATGCTCGATGACGAATTCACGGTAATTCATTTTGCCTCCTAAAATAAAAAAGGCTGAAATTTCCCGGGTCGGGAAATTTCAGCCTTTACTTTTGAGCCGCTCCCGGAATAACGGGTTCGGCAAAAACTTATCAGCTTTTTGGTTTTATAAAGACATCAACCGCCAAAAAACCAACGATCAATGTTTTTACTTCAATCAAGATATATTTTGTAACGATTTTCAATCAAGAAATTAAATTTTCGGCGACCCCCGCGTGCAGGCGGGAAATCGTTATGCCGGCTCGGTGCACGACTGCCGGCGATTCCAGAATGAAAATAATCACCCGTTCGCCGGTAGTTGTGCTGATATCGGTATGTAAACTGCGGATTTTTACGGCTAAAATGTTTTCAATCATGGCTTCAAGCAGGGGGCGGCCTTTCTCCAGGAGTTCTGCGCGCATGGTTTTAATCAGCCCGCGTCCCCTGGAGAAATCGTTTGAAGTGGCAAGCTGCAGTTCGGCTATTGTCAAGACGCCCTTCAGCCGGATTAAGACCATATCGTCGATGATGGTTGTTTTGCAGGACAGCGGGCCCCGTCCCATGTACTCCTTTTCAAATCTGATTGCCGCTTCGCTGATTTCAGACTCGGTTTGACCGATGGTTTTTTCTCTTTCGGGCATTTAATAAATATAGAAAACAAACCATACAAGTATCTATAGCTGATGATTGTAATTGCAGAATTTCCAGGCGGCAAAGTCACCGTTTATATTGTCGACCCACTGGCCTTTGAGGGGATTGCGCTATCCCTTCGGCAGAGCTTTTTTATTTTTCCTTGAAGGTTTTATGCTATCTTCCGCCATGTCAATTCCAAAGAGTTCGGAAAGCCCGTCCTGTTAGACTCTCGTCTCCTGCTTTAAAACAAGTCCTCTGTAATCAAACGGTTACAGGGGACTTTTAATTGTAAAGCCCGGCAAAATCCAAAGCATGTGAATTTTAGCATAAAAACTCTTATAATACTGTTAAATGCGTAATTAGTTGCATTATGATTGCATTGATATGTATTTTTGCTTAAAACAGTACCAATGTTAAAAAGAACTCTCGCACAACAAAAGATTGAATTCGAGGAAAAGACCGCTGAACCCTATGTCACGCGCAGCCTTGTAATCGATGCCGATGCCAATGATCTGATAAAGGTCATCCTGGGGCCACGCAGGGCGGGCAAGTCGTTTCTGGTCATGCATCTCGTTAAAGCAGCCGGAAAATTCGGATACGTGAATTTCGATGATGAATTTCTTTCCGGGTTTTCGGATACCAATGCCCTGATGGATGCCGTGGATGAGGTCTGGGACAGTCCGGCACATATCCTTTTCGACGAAATACAAAACCTTCCGAAATGGGAGTTGTTCCTCAACCGTCTGCAGCGTCAGGGGCGGAAACTGATGGTGACCGGCAGCAACGCTCACTTGCTGGGTTCAGAGCTGACGACGCATCTGACGGGTCGTCATTTGCCCTATGTGTTATTTCCATTTTCGTTTACGGAATATTGCGCCATCAGGCGGCCGGGTGCTGGAACAACGGGTTCGGGAGTGGCCCGGCAGCTGATTTCCTATCTCAAGGACGGGGGGTTTCCAGAACCCCTTTTCAAAACAGTGGACCGACGGTTTTATCTGAGCACGCTGCTGGACTCGCTTATATACAAGGATATCGTCCGTCGTTTCCGCCTTCGAGTGCATACCGGCATACAGGCGGTGGCCCGCTATCTGATGTCAAATGTCGGCAGTGAATATTCTCATGCGCGAATTGCGGAAGTGTCGGGTTGCAAGAGTGTCAGGACCACTGAAAAATACATTGGTTATCTTGAGCAGGCTTTTCTGTTCTTCACACTCAGCCGGTTTTCATGGAAGGTTCGGGAACAGGTCCGGACAAACAAGAAGATATATTGCATTGACAATGGCCTGGTGGCCGCCGGCGGATTTTCCATCGGCACGGACACCGGACGCTTGGCCGAAAACCTTGTCGCCATCACACTCCACAAGAAGCGGCTTCAAGGGGAACTCGACCTTTTTTTCTGGAAGAATCGTGACCATCATGAAGTGGATTTCCTGGTGAAACAGGGCAATGGGGTCCGTCGATTGATTCAGGTCTGCTGGGATGTCTCCGCGTCAGACGTGCGGGAGCGAGAAATCCGCGCCTTGTTGAGTGCGGGCAGCGAACTGAAATGTTCCGATTTGGTCGTATTAACGGAAAACCACGAAGCGGTGGAACAACATACTTGGTTCGGCAAATCCGGAGAAATACGATTCCAGCCGCTTTGGAAATGGTTCCTCGAACAGGAAAAATCATCAACATTATAAAGCAACGGGATGGCGTGTTGCCGGATGGCAGTATGTGTCAGCAGATGTGCGTAAATGCTTAACGAATCAGCAAAATTGCTTTTGGTGTATCACTCGCAGGGCGGATTGGGTCCGGTTTTCACCAACATGCACGACAAAAAACTCTCTTTCATGGTTCCGCTTCCCGGAAAGTCTTCATCCTGTTCAAGCGGTAGCATCAATTTTATTTCGCGCCCCGCCTGTTTCGAACATTGAAGAACCTCATTTTTCAACATCTCACCGGAAATGGCCGAGCAATTGGTTGCGACAAGAAGGTTGCCGCCGGGTTTCAGAATCGAAAAGGCAAGACACAGAAGCTCGGGCATCGCCTGGGTGATGGAAAACACCTTTCCCTGGTAACGGGCAAAGGTGGGCGGATCCAGAATAATACAATCAAACCGATTGTCCCGTTTGGCCGCTCCCTTCAGGTACCGAAGCGCGTCCGCAAGCACAAATTCGTGTTCCCGTGGATTCAGACCGTTCAACGCGTAATTCTTTTTCCCTTTGTCTAATATTTTTGCGCTCACGTCAATATTGACAACCCGTGAGGCCTTCGCGGCCCTGCAATACACGCCGAACGAGCAGGAATAGGCGAAACAGTTGAGGACCTCTTTCTTCCGGCTGAGTTCTGAAACCATTTTCCGGGTCCGCCGCATATCGAGAAAAAGACCGGTGTTGAGCGTATTGTTAAGGTCCACATGGAACCGGAGGCCGTTTTCGGTCACAATCGTCTGAGATTCGCTGCGGTGGAGAATGACCCGGATATTTCTGTTGTCATGTTCTTTGCCGCCTTCAATATACCGGTGTTTGACGATCAGATACTCAGGGTCATAATGGCGCCTGAAGTATTCGATGACGGATTCAAGCGCGGTTTCGGACGCCTTGTGGAAATCATGAATGACAAAATGACGGCCATATTGCTCTACGACAATCCCGGGAAGATCGTCTCCCTGCGAATTGACGAGCCGGAGCGCGTTGGTGCTGCTTCTGAGCGGTTCTCTTTTAGCGCAGGCGCGCTCCAGAATGGCGGCGATCTCAGAAGGTGTCAAGGCTTGTACTTTCATCGTATGTCTGCTGTCCGGCCTGGGTAGGGCATCCGGCGATTTCGCTTCTAAAAGTTTTGGGACCGGTTCGTCCCTCACTTAAGAGACCGTTTGACTCACAATAAGATACTCGCTCTTTTGAGTCCGCACTATCATTATTATTGGCCGGAGGCATCGGGGATGGATAAATCACCCTCGCGCCGTATTTTCCCCTTTATTTTTAGCCTTCGCAAGGGTTATTTTCTAATAATACCGGTTATCCCGGCAAAGCGACCGGGAAAAAGGAGTTCCCTTCCAGTATCGATGATAATAGCGGTAAAGGATATTGTTCAATGGATTATGGATTACCAGAATTAATCATAGGAAATCTTAAGGCATCTATTCCTATCGTGCAGGGAGGGATGGGGATTGGCATATCGCTTTCCGGACTTGCTTCCGCCGTTGCAAACGAGGGGGGCATCGGAGTCATTGCAACGCCCGGCATTGGAATGTCCGAACCGGATTACTGGACCGAAACGCCTGCAGCCAATGCCCGGGTTTTTAGAAGCGAAATCCAGAAAGCAAAGAAGCTGACCCGGGGAATCATCGGCGTCAATATCATGGTCGCGCTTACCAATTACGCGGAACTCGTAAAAATTGCCATTGACGAAAAAGTGGATATTGTTTTTTCCGGTGCAGGATTACCGATGAATCTGCCGGAGTTTGTCAGCAAGGATTCCACGAGTAAACTGGTTCCGATCGTATCTTCCGGCCGCGCCGCAAAAATTATCTGCAAGAAATGGATGGACCGCTATAATTATCTGCCGGATGCGGTCGTTGTCGAAGGCCCTCTTGCAGGCGGTCATCTGGGTTTTAAGGCGGAACATATCTTCCTGCCGGAATATGCATTGGAAAAACTGGTCCCGGAAGTCATAGAGGCTGTAAAACCTTTTGAAGTCAAATATGGCAAACGGATACCCGTCATAGCGGGCGGAGGGGTCTATACCGGGCAGGACATCCGTAAATTCCTTGCCCTTGGCGTGGCCGGGGTGCAAATGGCAACCCGATTTGTAACAACAAACGAATGCGATGCGGACATACGTTTTAAGCAGGCTTACATTGACTGTACAAAAGAAGACATTACAATCATTAAGAGCCCTGTCGGGATGCCGGGCCGCGCCATCAGGAACAGTTATATCACCGATGTTGAACAGGGGAAAAAGAAACCCTTTAAATGCCCGTATCACTGCCTCCTGACCTGCGATGTCGTGAATAGCCCGTATTGTATCGCTCTGACCCTGGCCAATGCCAAGACCGGGAACTTGGTCGATGGTTTTGCCTTTGCCGGAGCCAATGCCTACCGGGCAAAGAAAATAATTTCAGTCAAAGAGTTGATACAGACGATTGCAGATGAATACAAGGCATCCGTGAATCAGTCATAATATCCCGCATACCCGTTTTCGACCCTGCGCCTCTTAACCCTTTCGGTAAAGAGGTTTTTAGTTTTAAGGGGCTGTTGTTGCACGCCCTTACGGGAATGCGGGATTCGGCTGCACGGCGTAGTGCAGGAGTACGTTCCGGTCGTTCATGATCATATCGCGTGCGCCGAAGGTGGCAACATCCGTGACGACGGGGTTCGGGCTCACATAGAAATTTGTCCACGATGCACCGCCATTCTCGGTCCGCAGCACAATGCTTCCATAGAGTATGTTGTTGCCCACGATCCAGCCCGTGTTTTTATCGCTGAAGTGGACGCCCGTATAGGGCGCCATCGAAAACCGCGTCTGGTTGGTCCAGGACTGCCCGCGGTTCACGGTCTTTCGTATTTCCCCATTGTCGCCGCAGGCCCAGCCCGTGGAATCGTCCACAAAGAAGAGGTCGTACAACAGGCCGTTTGCGGACATGCTCGAACTGGCCCAGGTGGCCCCACTGTCCGCGGTCCGGAATACCGTGCTGGAAGCATTGACAAATTGCGCAATCGCGCCCGAGGCCACATGCAGGCCCGCAGGGGTTCCGCTGCAGCGGCTGGACGGGTCGCCGGTCACCCAATGAAGACCGCCGTCCGTGGTCCGGATGATGACCGGTCCGCCGTTTGGCAGTCCCGCGGCCCAGCCGTGGGTGCTGTTTGTGAAGCCAACTGCAGTGAGACGGCCCATGGGCACGGATGAAACGGGCGCGGTCCAGGTGGCCCCGCCGTTCGCTGTCATCCGGATCATACCGCTGTCACCCACTACACAGCCATGGAGCGCATCCGTGAACGAGAGCGCGCGCAGGGTGTGCGGGGTGTTGCTGGTTTGCGGGGTCCAGGTGACACCGTGGTCTGTGCTCTTGAATATCTGCCCGCCCACGCCCGCGATATATCCAATATTGTACGTGGGGAAGGCCATGGCCAGTATCGTGTCCGCGGCCCCCGGGGTGAACAGGCGCCATCCTGCCTTGCGGTATACCACGGTGTCGGTGTCGGAAAGGCCCGAGGGGTCCGTGACCGTGAAGATAATGGAGTCCATCCCGAACCAGCTGGTGTCGGGGAGGCTGAAATTAGCGTAGTGATACATGGGGTCAATGTTTATGCTCACTCCCTGTAAGGTCCCGAAGCCGTGCAGCACCCGGGCGTTCCAGGTGAGGGAGGTGGCTGGATTGTCCTTGTCCGTGACAAAATTGTCAAGCATGAGCATGCTGAAACCGCGGCCTGCGTCAAGGGTCGAGTCCGCAAGCCCGGTGATGACCGGCGGGCTGCTTTTCCGATGCACGTTCACGGTATAGCTCTTTGCCGATATCCCATCCTCGGCCTGGACGCCCACGACCATGGCGTTGTCGCCCACGGAGAGGGGCAGGGGTGAGGAAGGATAGCCGGAAGAGGCGCCTTGACTGCCGATGGTGATAGAGGCGCCAAAATGGTGCGCGAAAGGGGTCAGCGAGACGGTGGAATCGTCATACTGGAGCGTTTCCGCATAGGTGAAGGTCAGCGAATCGAAAACCGGGGAGAGTGTGCCCGGCGTCATCGTCAGATTCACCAGGGCCGCATCCGTGGAGGGCGCGCGATAGATATCCACATAATAAACGCGGGTACTGGTGTCGTCCTCGGCGATGACCTGAAACTGGAGCCGCGTGTTGATATTCCACAGCGGTTCGGTCCAGAGGAAACCGGAGACGTTGAGGGTCGTGTCGCCCAGCTGGAAAGTGGCAAAGGGGTTGCGCGCCGCAACAGAGAGGCGCAGGCTGTCCGTGGTGGCCGGCAGGGTGTCGGCATAATTAAAGACAAGCGGGTCGAACGAAGGCCGGAGCGTGCCTGCGGACACGGAAAGCGTGCGCAGGTAAGTGTCGGAGCTTTTGGGCCGGAAAATGGAAAGGAGATAGGTACGCTGCGTGATGCCGTCTTCCGCGGTGACCGTGACGATGAGAAGGTTCTGGCCCGCGGCCAGGGAGAAGGACGGGGAAGCGTTCCCGGAAAGGACCGTGGAGTCGTTGACCGCGATGCGTGCGTGCGGGTGCGCGGCCTGCGGCGTGAGGCGGTACAGAACGGAATCCGCGGGCACGGTGTCGCTGTAGTTTCGGACCGCGGCGCTGAAGACCGGAGTCAGTGCGCCGGCCGAGGGGACGAGGCCGGAGAGCGTCGCATCCGTGCTTTTGCGGTGCACCACCCGGAGACTGCGGGAAAGCGTGTCTGCGCCGTCGAAAGAGTCGAGGACCGCGAAGGCAAGCGTGTGCAGGCCCGTATCGGCCATGGACGCGGTGTAGGAAAAGATGCTGTCCGTGAGCAAGAGCCCGACCGGGCCGGAGAGTTTGACAAAACGGATATGGTCTCCGTCGGGGTCCGAGGCCTGCAACGTATCCAGCAGGCTGCCGTCATCCATGACCGTGCTGTCGAGGTCGCCGGGCTGCGTCGAAAACGAGGGCGCCTGATTGGGCCGCTTCCAGATAAAGCGGCGGAGCGGACTTAAGATCGAATCCTTGTTGTCGCTTGCCTCGACCTGCCAGTAATAATCAGCGTTCTGCACCCCGCCGCCTGTGGGCGCCACGCGGAGCAGCGTGTCGGCAAGGCCCGTGCGGAAGAGGCCGGGGGGCGAGTCGGGGCCGTAGTACAGGTTGTAGTGGATTGTGTTGCCGTCCGCATCGTGCGCGGGAAAGACGAGGGTGATGCTGTCCGTACGCAAAGTCGAATCGTTTGTGGGGAGGAGCGCGGTAAAGACGGGCGGGTGGTTGACGCCGATGTGGTAGGAAACGGTGAGGCCAAAGGCCGTGCTGTCCCCGGCGCGGGAGGCGCGCACCTGGAAGCAGCTGCGCTGCCCGACGGTGAGGCCGTTTACAACGAGGAAGGTGTCCGTAATGCCGGTAGCAAGCAGGCTTTCGGGCGGGGAAAAGGTGTTGCGGTACACGGAATAGGTGACCCCGGCACCGCTGTTTTTCCAGCACAGTGTGAAGTCCGGGGCCGCGGTGTCGTTGTCACCCGGGGCCGTGATGTCCGGGGGGGGGAGTTGGCCTGCGGGCAGGGTCTGGCCGCCGCCGGTGACGAGGATGCGCACCGTGTCGGATGCGGTGAGGCCCTGCAGGGAGGTCACCTTGAAGACTGCGTAGTAGGTACCGGCGTCAAAATAGCGGTGGCCCACAAGGCCCTGGTCGGGCCGGGTCCAGTCAAAAGTGCCGTTGCCGTCAAAGTCCCACGAGAAGGAGCGGAGCCCGCCCGACAGGCAGACCGCACTGCCCAGCAGCCAGGCCATTTCGCGCGGGGCCACGGTGAGGTCCGGCCCGAGAATGACACGCGGGACCTCCGAGATACGGAGTACGCTGATGCGCGCCGAGGCCAGGGTGTCGCCTGTGCCGAGAATGACGCCGTAACGTAGGACCTGGCTGTCCGCGAGCGCCGCGGTCAACTTCAGGAAAGGGACCGTGGTCACTGAGTCGAAAGTGCTGTCGTTGTCAAAATCCCACAGAAAAAGCGCGACCCGGTCCGCGCCTTCCACCAGGGCCTCGGCCGTGACCGTGCTGTCATGTGGCACGAGGTAACGCCGGTCGCGCAGGGTGACACCGTGCGCCGTGACCGCGTTGAGCGGGGTGATGTTCACGCCCGCGAGCACGCCGCCTTCGGTGACCATGAGCCCTGAGAAAGTGCCGTAGGGCGGGGCGCTGACGTCAATGGGCAGCGCGCTGGGCACGTTGCGCAGGAGGTAGCGTCCGAGGCTGTCGGTGGTGTCGCGCAGCGCGCCGCCCAGTGCGCTCACGATGATGCCCGCGTAGGAGGCTGCGCGCGCCTTGGCCGCGGCCCCGGTGCCCGCAGTGCGGGCGAGTGCGCTCCCGCCCACGGTGCCGGAAATCCGGCCGCCGGCCTGATTGAGAGTGATGACCACGTTCTCAAGCATCGCGCCTGCGGCCATTTGCACGCTCTGCTGGCCGAAGCCCACGCCGCTCTGCGCGGCCAGCACCAGACGGGCCGCAGGGTCCACGTCCGAAAGCGTGAACTCGCCCACGGCGTCGGAAAGGGTGGAGAGCGACTGCTGCGACACGGCCACGCCCGCGCCGGGAATGGGAGCGCCCGTGCCCGCGGTCACGACCCGGCCGCGGATGATACAGGTGAAGCGCCGCACGGTCATGGCTTCGGCAAGACGCACGTGTTCGCCCAGCGCCACGGTGATCCCGGTGACAGAGGTGTCGATGTATTTGTAGCGCATGAAACGGATGGAATAGGTTCCGTACCGGACCCTGGAGAGGACATACCCGCCCGCGGAATCGGAGACCGTGGAATACCCGGCCCCCGGGATGGTGATCAGGACTCCGGAGAGAGGGAGGCTGTCCTGGCCCCGGACCACGCCCGTGATGCTGCCTTTGGCCTGCAGTTCATCTGCGGTGTTGGCATCGAGCGGGCTCACAGGACGTTCATCGCGGGCGCAGGAGAGGACGCCCAGAAGAAAGGCGAGCAGGAGCACGGCCCCTGCGAAGCACACTATTTTTTTCATCGGGGTTTTCATGGCAATCCTTTAGAAATGATAAGCGAGCCGGGCGTTCACGGAGGCCGCCGGGCTTGCGCTGAAATAGAGCTCGTATTTCTTTTGTGACTCGCGGCCCACGAAGGAGGCGTCCACGAGGTTGAGCGCCCAGATGCAGCCCGTGATTGCGCCCCACAGGACGGTCTTGTCGTACTGCGCGGTGTAGTCGTCGTACAGGCCGTAGAGCTTGTCGTTGTATTCACGAACCAGGGCGTCCCAGTTCTCGCCCGCGTTGTGCCGGGCGTTCATTTCCCCCTCGCGCGACGCGGAATTGAGGAAGACCAGATAATCATCTTTTACACCCTTGGCGTCATTGGTCCGGGCCGCATTATAGAGCGTGTAGGTGAGTGCGCCCGCGAAGAGCGCGAGGCAGGCGCCGCCCCGCACGGGATGTCCGGTGAAGAGCTGGCCCCAGCCCGGCACCACTGCCGAGCGGAAGAGAACCGCCGTGACCTGCATGCGTTCGCCCAGGAGTTCGCGGGTGAACTGGTCCAGCGCAGCCGCGGGTAGGGTCACCGTGGAGCCCGCGATGATGTCGCCGGTTTCGGTGCGGACCATGCGCGCGGTGATCATCCGCCGGCCAAAAATGTCCGAAATGGTGCCGGTCAGGAGGCGGTTTGCGGAAAGCATCTGGCCCACCTTGAGGCCGCTGCTTTCGTCCATGAGCCCGCTCTGCGACAGCTTGAGTTCCTCCACGGCCTTGGACAACTCCGCACGTTCGACCACATGGTAGCGGCCGGTGCTGCGCAAAAAGGCCACGCCGAACTCGGCCACGACCCGGCCCGCATCTTCGGTGATGCCCTGGCCCGAGGCCTTGAAGGGCAGGATGGCAATGACGGCTTTACCGGAAAGGGTATCGCTGCGCACAAGGTCCTGGAAGAGCTGGTTGAATTCGGTGTCCTGCGCGCAGGCGGACAAAGCGCAAAGAAGAATGCAGAAAAGTGAAAGTCGGATGGTCATGCAGGCTCCTTCATGGTTTTTCCCACAGGGGGATTGGAACCGTTTTTATTAAGGGTTATAATATTCAATATTATATAGGGTAAGGCAAGATTTACTAAAGAATAATACGGGGTTGCACGGACTCTGATTGATTGGTGAAAGGCTGAATTATATTTTTAGGCATGGTTTTAAAATCTCAACCACATTCGTACCAAGGAGTCCCCATGTGTCGTACGTTTCCCTTCCTCTTCCTGCTTCTTCTCATTTCCGTGGCCTTTCCGCAGACGCCCACCCAGACACAGCTCGTCAAAGACAGTCTCGGGTATGCCATCGGCATGGACGTGGGGGCGCAGATAAAGCAGATGGGTGTGGATCCCGCCTCCTTCCACCGTGGTGTCGACGATGTCATAAATGGCCGCCCCACGTTCTTTTCCGCGGATCAGACCAAGGAAATAATCCAAGCCGGGCTGAAACGCATCCAGGCCAAGCAGGGGAATACGGCCAAGCAAGCCGGCATTGATTTTCTGGAAAAAAACAAAACGAACAAAGGCGTGACCGTGACCGCGAGCGGACTTCAGTACAGCGTGGAACGTCCGGGCAAGGGGGCAAAACCCAAGGCCACGGACAAGGTCAAAGTCCATTATCGGGGCACGCTTGTGGACGGCCAGGAGTTTGACAGTTCCTACAAGCGCGGGGAACCTATCTCGTTCGCGCTGAACGGGGTCATCCCGGGATGGACCGAGGGGCTGCAGCTCATGCCGGTGGGCAGCAAGTATAAGCTGTTCATTCCCTACCCGCTCGGATACGGCGAACAGGGGGCCGGGGCCTCCATCCCGCCCTATTCCGCGCTCATTTTTGAGGTGGAATTGCTTGATATTGTGAAGTAAGGCGGCTCATATTTCCACTATTGACTCATCCTTTGAGCGTAAGTATCTTTTACTGGAATCCTTTTTTTGACTCAGGAGAATCCCATGAAATTTACGTTTATCCTTCTCACCCTCGTCCTTACGGTTCTCTTTTTCGCTTGCTCGGGTAAGAATCCCTCTCCGGCGGGTGACAACAACCCCACGGGCGCCCCAGGCAATACGGGGCCGACATTCAGCGATTCAGGCGTTTCCTATCTTTACCAGCACCGCGGTTCCGCAAGCGACTCCATCGATTCCACGGGTACCTATTTTAAACGGAACGATACGCTGTTCTGGGTCATGCGGAGCGACACGGCCAATCCCGACACCATTCCGGAGGTCGTTACCGTGACCGGTGACACCGCTGTGGCAACGGGAATCTTCAGCAGCGCTTATCCGATGCGGGTCATTATAACAGGTGTGCTGGTAAACGGCAACGGCGGGCTTTTTGAAGGGTCGGTCTGGAAGGTGGTAAAAATCGGTTCCTATTACGGCGACGTGCCGCTGGTCACGGGGACGTCCATGTATATCTACTTCGATTCCACGAACCACAAGGTGTACACGCTGGACAACAACGATGCATACGACAAACTGGTAAAAAGCCTCCTCCTTACCTGTCCGCTCGATTTTGCCGGCGCTATGATTACCTCGACCATGCCGGTGGTCATTGATTCACTTCGCAGCTCCTGCGACACCCTATTTGCCACCGGAACGGCGCCGGTCGTGAATTATTACGCGGTAAGCAATTTCGACAGCCTGTCCATTGATGTCTACATGGAAGCGAATGATATGTTTCTGACCCGGATTCCGGTGGCACTGCCCTGATATCAGTGAAAGGTGACCTGTGCGGCCACGCCCGCATGGTCTGACAGCCTAAAGTCCGCGGAATAGGGCCGGAAGGTTCCGTTCAGCCCTACCCCCGAGGAAGGGGCAGCCACTATTCCGCGCGTAAAAATGTAATCGATGCGCCGCGTGGGCAAAATGGCGGGATCCGGAATCTCGTAACAGCAGGTCCGTGCCGGGCCCGTGTAGGTGTCTGTAAAATTCCCGTTCAAAATCGCCGCAATCCGGCCGCCGTCCGGCGGGTCGTTCATGTCGCCCATCAGCACCACGGCCTCGGCCGAGAGCTGTTTGGCGCGGATATAATCCATCAGAAATGACACCTGGGGAAAGCCGACCAAAGCCAACGACTCGACCTCCAAGTGGGTATTGAAGACGTTCAGAAAGGTGTTCCGGGCGGTCCGGAACCTTGCGTAAACGGCCCCCCGCAGAATTTCGAACGTGCCGGAGAGGTAAGGCAGGTTCCGGATGCCCACGAAATAAACCGTGGAATCCGCTGCAGCGAGCGTCAGGGTCGCCTGCTTGTACAGAATGGCGTTGCCTTCCTGGAAATAAATGTCGATGGAATCACGACCCTGCGCATCGTCGACGGTCACCTTGACGGGCAGAGGGTTCATCACCTGGCGGACAACGCCGTAGACGGGCGCGCCCAGCGAATCGAGCGCGTGCAGCAGCAGAGCCAGAAAATCCACGGATTGCGAGTTCTGGCGGTTGATGAGATAGAGGACCTCCTGCAGGCCCACCACATCGGGCCGTGAGGTGTTGATGGAATCCGCGAGCGCGCGGACACGCTCTGCCGGAAGGGAGGCGAGAAACTGGCTGTCGAGAGTGCGTCCCTCGGTGAGCACCGTCCGGGGCTTGGACAGGTCCTGCGTCAGCATCCGTTCGGCATCGAAGCCCACGGCCATGTTGAAGGTGACAAACGAAAGTGTTGTATCGAGCGGCGAAGCGGGCACGAACGCCGGACCGAGGGGTTCGGGGCTAACAGACGTTTTTTTTGAAGAGCAGGAGAGGAGCAGGAGCGCACACAGGGCCAGGAGCATGATCTTTGTCATCGTTTCTCTCCTATCAGAAAAACCATTTTGAGCCAGAGATAATAACCGGTCATGTCGCCGACGACGAGATGATGGAAGGACTGGTTTTCGGACGGCGTCACAAAACTCAGCGTCTCGTATCCGGTATAAAGACGATCTCCTTTGTCCGCGCCGCCGTTGAAGAGCAGGTTGAACATGAAGGAGTTCCCTTTCTTTTCCGATACCTCGAGATAGGGAATCTGCGAAATACGCCAGCCGCCCGAAAAGCCGATGCCGGCCCAGGGGAGGACACGGTAGAACGCGTCAATGTTGAAACGGTGGATGATGTTGACGCCCGAGGTAAACGTGTAGGTCACCTCGTCGTCGCTGCGGCTGCTGGTGAAGTCCGTGACCATATTGACGGTGGCATTTCCGAACATGATGCCGGGACCATATCCCGGGGTGATATAAAGTCTGCGCCAGAAGAAAGGATATTTGAACATCAGGCAGGCCGGCAGAAAGAGATAGTTTTCGTCCGCGTTGACGGACCCCGAGAAGCCGGTCACGGAAAAGGGGACATTGCGCTGCGAAAAAGTTTCGCGCCAGACCTCGACTTCCAGCGCGCAGGCGACATGTTTCCACTGCAGTCCGAGGCTGAGCATGGATTCGCCGTGGCCGGAAAAAGGCTCCACCGTGTAGCCCCGGAAACCAATGGACTGGGACGTCTTTTCAAAAATGCGGTTGACCTCGTTCAGGTCATCCGGGCTGTAGTGAGTGTATCCGTAACCCGCGCTTACGGTCAGCGCGGGCCGCGCCCAGAGGGACGCGGCCAGAAGAAGAAACATAAGAAGGGAGGCTCTGAACATGATGCTCCCGGTTGTGTCAGGCAATCCGGACCTGGAATGCCCCTGTGTCCGCGACCTTGATGTAAAGCACCTGTTCCGCTTTGGCGAAATGGAAACCCGACGGCTTGTTGGTCAACGCTTCGGCTGACGGCGCGGCCTCAAGTTTTTTCCTGTCCAACATCACCGAGCCGGACTTACTGTTACAGAATATCTTGAAAAGCCAATGTTTCCGCGCAGGCGAAAATCCCTCCTTGGACCGTGAGACCGAGAGTTCGATGACGCCCGCTTTGGTTTCGCACACGAGGTCCGTAAGCGTGGATTCGCCTTTTTCGTAGCCGTAAGAAACTCCGTCATCCTCGTACAGCGAAGACACGCTTTTTTTCGCGGGGAAAACCCAGACTTCGGTCTGTTCTATTTTCTTTTCGCCTACGTACTGCTGGACCTCCTGCATGGGGACCATGCCGCCTTCCTTCAGGAACCAGGGAATCCGGTGAAGCGGCGCCTCCACGAGCGTCCATTTGCCGCCATCGTATCGCGTCAACGTGTTCATTTCAATCCAATCGCCCTTGGGCAGGTAGACGCGTTTTACTTCGTCCTTCACCTTGAGCACGGGCGCGACCAGGACATTATCGCCGACCATGAACTGGAGGTCGGCGTTGGGGTCGTAGCATTCCGGGTCGTCCTGGAAGTTCAGAATCATGGGCCGCATGACCGGAAGCCCGGTCCTTGCCGCAACATGGAACTCGTGATAGAGGAAGGGGAGGAGGCGGTAGCGCAGGTTGATGGCGTCGCGGACCATTGATTCGGCTGCTTCGCCGTACATCCACGGCTCTTTGTAGGTCGTGTCGTATTCCGCGTGCTGGCGGAAGAAGGGGGTGAAGGCGCCGAGCTGCATCCAGCGGATGTAAAGCTCGCGTGTGGAGACGTCCACAAAGCCGCCCACGTCCGTGCCCACAAACGGCACGCCCGAAAGGCCCATGTTCTGCGGGAGGGTGCAGGCAAGGCCGAGGTGTTCCTCGCTCGCCACGTTGTCGCCGGTCCACACGGCTGAATACCGCTGGATGCCGGCGTAGCCCGCGCGGGTGAGAATAAAGTGGCGCTTGTTGGAATGGCGGCGCATGCCTTCGCGCGTCGCCTGCGCCATTGCATGGCCGTAGACGTTGTGAATCTTTTTGTGGCTCGCGCCGTGGCCGTTGTCGTCAAACTGCACGATGTCCGGAAAATGGTTGCCCCAGACCGCGGGTTCGTTCATGTCGTTCCACAGCCCTTCGACGCCCATTTTCAGGAATGCGGCAAGCTTGTCGCCCCACCACTCGCGTGTGGCCGGCTTGGTGAAGTCCGGGAAGTAGGCCCACGAAGGCCAGACCTCGCCCTGAAAGTTCTCGCCGTCCGGATACTTGGCAAAGAGGCCTTCCTTCAGCCCTTCTTGCGCCGCGAAGTAGTCCGGGTCCGCCTTGACCCCGGGGTCGATGATGGTGATGAGCTTGAATCCGTCGTTTTTCAAGTCCGCGATCATTTTTTCCGGATCCGGAAAGCGTTTTTTGTCCCAGGTCCATACGCGGTAGCCGTCCATGTAGTGGATGTCGAGGTAGAGGACGTCGCAGGGGATTTGCCGGTCGCGGAACGAACGGGCGATGGAGCGGACGTTGGATTCAGGGAAGTAGCTGTAGCGGCATTGCTGGTAACCCAGCGCCCACATCGGCGGCATCTCCATGCGGCCGGTGAGGCGGGTGTAGCTCGAGAGCACGGTCTTGATTTCAGGGCCGTGCAGAAAATAATAGTCCATTTCGCCCTGCTCCGCGCCAAACCAGAAGAAGCGGTTGTTGCTGGCCCCGAAGTTGAAGCGTGAACGGCAGGAGTTGTCGAAGAAGATGCCCCAGGCCTTTTGGTCTTTGATGCCGTAAAAGAATGGGATGGACTCGTACAACTCATCTGTGCGTCCGGTGTAGGCAAAGGCGTCGGTGTTCCAGAGCGTGTATTCATTGCCGTTCTTTTTGAGCGGGCCCGTCTTTTCGCCGAGTCCGTAGAATAATTCATCCTTCATCAGCTTTTTAAAACAGCGCACATCGCCCTGGTCAAAGGCTACGCCAAAAGCCGCTTCGTCCGCGTTCAGCAGGTTCATTTTGCTGTCGTAGATGGAGACGCGGCAGGGTGACTTCACGATATCAATGACGAGGGCTTTGGTTGTGATCCGGATCTTATTTTTGTCTTCTTTGGTCGAAAAGGTTGTCTTTTCCGGCAGCGCATAAACAACGGCATACGAAGGGGCCAGGGAGAAACCGGTTGCTTGCGTGAAGCGGAACCGGACGATTCCATCCTCGTATATGTAAACCGCGCCTTTGGCATTGGCGAGGTCGAGTTCGACGCGGTTCTGGAGGACACGGCTTTTAACGACCGGGCCGAGGAATTGAAAGCCGGAGGGAGCGGCTGCAGCCGCATTGACGGGGGAAGCCCTGGGCGTTTTTTTCATGGGGTCCTTTCCGGATCAGACCAGACTTCCCAGAAACCGGTCTGCTGAAATTATCCTGATATTTGACGAAAGCACGTCAACCCCCGTCTTTCTAACCACCTGATAAGCGAAGGGGATTTTCCATTTCTCCTTGAACAATTTCAAGGAAGCAGAGGGGTGGGTGTCGCTCATTTTCACCTCCACCGCAAACCAGGGCTT
>JAZDKP010000026.1:0-6761 GCA_043802925.1 Fibrobacterota bacterium
ATTAATTTTTTAGTTCTTCCCGCCTATGCCCTCCTGGTGGTGCTTGGGATGTTTATGCCTTTGAACGGACAAAGCCTGCCGACCGATTCGGCATTTTTTGCATCCATGAATCTGGACTACGCAGGTCTCGATTCCGTGAAAACCTATGTCTCCGGCAATGATTATGAAAATGCAAAAAGGGCCTATGTTGATTTTATGATTCACAGGACGGATAGAAAATATTTCTACAATTATTTCCAGAAAGACAGCACCATGGTTTTGTTGCGGACCACCTATCCCGATTTGGATGCGCGTGCTGCCGGGGTCATCGCTTCGGCCGACCTTACATTAACCAATACTTTTTGCGTCAACGGCATTTGTGTGACATTTCCCGGGCCCATCGATTGGCAATCCATTCCACCCGGCGGCTCCGTTGAATATCCGGTTCAATTAAACCGGAATGGTGAATGGCCCGTATTGGGACAGGCATATTGGTTAACCGGGGATGCGGCGTATCGGGCCAAGTTTTGGGCCCTTGCGAGTGAGTGGATTTCCGCAAACTCCGTTATTTCCAGCAGTCCCAACTCATGGCGCAGCCTGGATGCAGGGATAAGGATGAGAACCTGGATTCAAGCTTTAGGGTATTTTTCCGGGGCCGTTGAAATTTCATATCAGGATTATTTCAATATTTATAAAAGCATCATGCAGCACGGATATTTTTTGGCGCCGTTTGAGCTGTCCGCCCGGGCGGGAAACTGGCAGGTCACCGAATGCGCGGGTTTGTTGAATCTCGGGCTTCTTTTCCCCGAATGGCTGGACAGCCCAACCTGGAAAAACCTGGCCATTGCCCGCCTCACCGAACAGATTAATGCGGGATTGCTTGCCGACGGTTATTATAACGAGTTGACGCCGGGTTATCATACCGGTTGTGTGAAACAGTTCATTGATTGTGAAATGCTTTGCCGGTTCAACGGTGTGGCGGGGTTTTCCGCCGCATCACTCGGCAAGGTCGAGAAAGGCTACCAGCTTTTCCTGAATATTGATATGCCGAACGGCCTTCCTCCTGCCGTGGGTGATCACTTTTTTGCTTCTGACGAAAAGCAGCTTTTCAAGTATAATCCTATTAGAATTAGCAGCAGTGCCCCTGTCGGCCCCCCGGCCACAGCGTTTTTCGGGAACGAAGTTTTCAAGGACGTATTGTGCGATCAGGACTTTGGATGGCTCAATCTGCTGATGTACGGAAAAGCAACCTATGATTCTTTCATGGATCTGACCAGCCGGGACACGGTCCTTGTCTCGAATTATTTGCCCAATTCGCGTTTTTTCACCATGCGTTCCGGAAAAGGATATCACGATACGGCTTCGCTTTACGGTCACTTTGATATGGCCTCAGGAGGCTATCATTCCCATTACGATGCCTTGAATATTATTCTGGCAGGATATGGACGCCAGTTGCTCATTGACCCAGGACTGGGCAGCGACTACAACACGATTTGGACGAGTTATTATACCCAGCAAAGGGCGCATAATGCCATTATCATGGATGGCACGGCAAGAAACGGAACCAGCGACAAAGTCGCCTATCACGACAAGCATGCCATCCACAATCTGTTCGATTATGCCAAAGGCCATTACGATGGCACAGGAACCCCCTTCCGCCATTACCGTGAATTGATGTTCATTAAAGGTGAATATTGGCTTTTGCGCGATAAAATAACGGGAAGTTCCACCTCCCGCCGTGCAGAGCAGTTGTTTCATTTCTTTCCTTCAACTCCCGTAACAACAGCCAATTCGATCTTCACCGATTATGGAGATACCCTTCCCAATCTGATTATTACCCCTGTGGAAAAGGAATCGTTGAGCCTCTCTGTTGACCAGAGTGGATGGCTCTATTGTCTGGATAAAAAAGAAATATCCGGCTACACGCATGAAAAAGCGCCCATCGCAGCCTATTCCAAGCAGAAAACGCTCCCGATTACCTTCGAAAATGTTCTTTTTCCCTTGCCGGCAGGCGCTTCCGAAAGTGTTACGGCAACTTATATTCCCGCGGTATGCGGCAATCTTGATAAAAACGTAAATACCGGGGCAGAGGTTGCCCTCAGCCAGGATAAAAAAGATTTGGTTGGTTGGTCGGATAATGGGCAGGCGGTTCTGTTTGCCAACGGTATTCAGCTGAACGGTGAGGTCGGCCTCGTGCGGACTCGGGCGGATACGGTTTATGCGTTCGCTTTAGTCGGAACATCCGTTCTCTATAAAAACAGCGTTGGAATTAAAGCAACGGGTGAGATATCAGGATTTCTTTCTAATAAAACCGGAGAAGTGACATTGTCCTCCGCGCAGACGGTAACCTTTTATTATCCCGGCCTCCAAGGCGTTTCTGTGGATGGCACACCGGTAACGCCACAGAGTCAGGGTACGGGTTGGATGGGTATCCCCATGTTATCCGGAACCCACACAATAGAAATCATTGCCAGTGGCCGTCCGGCCGGACTGAAGGATACACTGGGCACCGTGACTCCCGTTCTATACGAAGTCAGTAGCGTGGAGGTGAACCTGGTGGATATTGCCTGGCATCCCGGCACTGCCAACCTCGCCGAAATTGCCGGTTATCTGGTTTACCGGAATGATAGTCTGGTTGCGGCAACAACAGATACTGTTTTTGCGGACTACACTGTTGACTTCGCACTTGTTCCGGAATATCGCTACAAAATTTCAGCGGTAAATGGGTATGGGAAGGAAGGGAATCCAAGTAACGAACTGACCGCACTCCCTCCGTTGGATACCCTTTCTCTGGCACTGGTTAGTGTTCAGAATCTCGGAAACGACAAGGTACTTCTTTTGTTCAACAAGATGTTGGATTCCTTGAGCGCATCCACAACAGCAAACTATGGCATTTCCGGCCTGACCGTAAGCCAGGCATTGCTTTTTGCCAATCCAACCATGGTCCTGTTAACGGTTTCACCCATGACGGATGGCGCTCTCTATGAACTTCAGGCGGGGAACATTAATGACCGTTCGGTGCCGCCCCATACGCTGCCGAACGGTACAATTCAACAATTTATCTGCAGCGATAAAAACATCGGACTGACCGGTTGGTGGCCTTTCGACGAGAATAGGGGTGACATTGCCTACGATTGGTCGGGAGGCAATAATCATGGAAGCCAGAACAGCGGATGCAGCAGGGTTTCCGGGAAACTGGACAACGCGGTTCATGTTGATTCGATCTCCTCGGGTTCCGTCACAATGGCCGGCAGTCCGCGGACCCTCGACTTCCCGTTCAGTTTTTCCGCATGGGTAAAGGTGAATGGGGCCACCCAATCGCAGGCCCTGATAGTCACGGAGGACGTTAGCGGCCGGTATTACGGAAGCTGGATGGGACTCAGTGCCGGAGGAAAAGTTTCCGCAGGATTCGGCAATGGAGGAACGCCCAGTGCCTCATCGAGAAAAGATTATAGCAGCAACGGCGTTATTAGTACGAACCAATGGAACCATGTCGCCGCCGTCTTCAACAGTGCAACGGATGTAAAGGTCTATATCAACGGCGTTGACAACGGAACGACCTCTTCCGGGTCCGCGACCACCCTGGCGCATTCCACAAGCGGTGTTTTGAAGTTGGGCGAGAGGGTGGCCGCGGTCACACCGGTTGTTCACTTGCTGGGTGATTTGGATGAGGTCCGGATTTATCATGTTGCACTGACACCGGCGCAAATAACCGCCCTGTCACAAGATACCGCATTGCCGACAGGGCGAGAGATTCTCTCGGAAACAGGCCGTGCGCTTACGTTGCGGGTCTCTCCCAATCCGTTTAATCCGTCGACCGTCATCGAATATTCCATACCCATCAAGGGACACGTCACCTTGAACATTTATAATGTCACGGGGAGCCGGATGGTGCAACTTGCGAAGGGTGAGAGAGAGGCCGGGCAATATCGGGTTGCCTTGACGGGTACGGGATTGGCGTCCGGATTGTATCTGTTGCGGCTTCAGGCAGGGTCAAATGTTCTTGAACGTAAAATGGTGTATTTAAAATAAACATGGCAGGTTATCTGACAACGGACATTGTTGGGGGTTGATAAACCGAGAAAAGGGGTTTTCCCATGAAGAACATCTTTTTCATTTTAATGATGCTGGCGGTCAGCCTGACCCCTGCAGGTCTTTTCGCAACGGATATCGACACGCTTCGCGCCAATGTCACCAGCTACCTGACGGCAACGGGGGCGGATACCACGGATCCCATTGTGGCACAGGCGTTGACTGACCTGGAAACCTCAGCCCGTTCCTACATGATCGCTTGCCTGCCCCGGGGCGGATGGCCGGACATCAACTATGCCGCGGCGCTGGCGGTTTCACCCTGGCCGGCCCAAAACCACTACGCTCGGATGATGCAGATGGCGCGGGCGTATAACACACCCGGTCAAGGACTCTACCAAAGCGACAGCGTAAAGAACGCACTTGAACTGGCGCTTGATTCCATACACGATCTTGTCTATTCGGGCATATCGCGAATCAACAACTGGTGGTACTGGTATCAGGGTATTCCCATGTATTACGGGCCGACCCTGATGCTCATGGAGGGCAAGGTGGATTCGGCTGTTTTTGCACAGGCATTGGCGACCCTTAAATGGTGTCTTGACTATCCGAGTCCAGCCTCCAATCCGGGTGACATGGTGACCCAAGGGTTGGGCAATCTCTATTACGGCATTGTTTCCGGTGATACGCTCTATCTGAACAAGGCCCGGACCCTTGCGCGGGGCGATCTGAGAATCCATTCGAGCGGTGATGGCATCCGGCCCGACTATTCCTGCGTCCACCACCTTGACCAGCTTTACATCGGCGGGTATGGCGCTCAGGTCGCGGCTGACGGTCCCCGTTACCTGTTATTCACCCGCAATACGGGTTACGCGCTTTCCCAAACATATATTGATGTCATCACGGGCTTTAACGCCGAAGGGACCGCCTGGTGCCTGTATCATAATTATTATGACGTATCGGTCCTCGGACGGAATATCGTCCGGGCCTCGCAAGTCAGCAACAGCACCTACGGCCTGACCGCCATGTTACTCATGGCCAGCCAAACCGGTCCTTACCAGACGCTTTTCCAACAGGCGGCCCAGAAGATGCTTTTGACCTGGGACATTCCATTGCCCGTAGATCTCGCGGCCCATGCATCCGCGGTCAAAAACGGCGGCGTTCCTGCAGCCTGGCCGTTGGGACACAAGAATTATTATGCAACCTATTTTACCGTTCATCGCCGGACGAGTTACTACTTTTCCGTCAAGATGATGGGGCCTGGTATTGAGGGCTCGGAACTGGTCAATAACGAAGGGAAAAAATCCTGGCACCTTTCCGACGGTATGACCTACATTTTACGGCAAGGTAATGAATATAACATAGATAATGTCATCCCAACGCTCGACTGGAACCGGCTGCCCGGCATCACGGTTCAGAAAAAGAGTTATCCCACGGGTGCGGCTTATTCCAACACACGGCCTTTTGTAGGCGGCGTGGAATGCGGCTCTTATGGCGTCTCGGCCATGGACTTTTCCAGCACAGGAGAAGTGCTGACCGCCAAGAAAAGTTGGTTCTTTTTTGATCAAGAAATAGTCTGTCTGGGCAACGACATTGACTGTCCTTCCACAGATTCCGCTGAGACCATCGTGAACCAGCGCCCCTTGTCCGCTTCTAATCTGCCGCTGGTAGTGGAGGGTGTTACCGTTACTTCAGGTTTGGACTGGTCCGGCAATATTTTGGGAGCCACCTGGGCCGCCTGCGACAGTATGGGCTATTATTTTCCCGGCGGAACCGATCTTTCAGCGAAAACCGCGAACCAGACCGGACGCTGGTCGGCCATTGGAACGGGAGACACGATTCTGCGCACTCACCCCATGGTGACTCTCTGGATGAACCACGGCATCAACGCTTCCAATGCTTCTTATGCCTATGCCGTGCTCCCGAATAAAAGCGCAGCAGACATGGCTGCGTATGCTGCTACGCCTGGTGTGCACGTAGTGGCAAACAATGACACCTTGCAGGCGGTTGAGAACACACAGCTGCATGCGCTGGGTGCCGTGTTCTGGAAGCCCGGTATCTGCGGCATGGTCCAGGCGGACAGCCCCTGCGTGGCCTTTTGGCGCACAACACCGGACAGCCTCTATTTCTCCGCCACTTATCCGCCGCATACTCAGCCCACCATTCATTTCACCCTGAACGACCCGCTTACCCTCCTCAGTTCGTCAAAAACCATCACCGTCTCCACGGACAGCATCACAACCTCCGTTTCCTTTGTGTCGGAACAGGGCAAGACCATGCAGGCAACCTTCAGGAGAATTCACAAGGCTTTCGGGTATGTCCGAGTTACAGTGACTGATTCTGCATCCAACAATCCGGTTGTCGGCGCTTCCTGTACGGCGCTCAAAGCCTATTCTGTTTCCGATATCACCGATTCGTTGGGCCGGGTCGTGTTAAAAACCGATACCGGGGCGAACCAGGTGACTGTCCAGAAGTTCTCCTGGCGGACCGTGTCCTCGGCCCCTGTCCCGGTGCTGCCCGGCGAGACCACGGAGGTGGCCCTTTCCATGGTCAAATATACCCTTTCCGGGATACGGCTCTTTCCGGATACGCTGGTATTGGGGCTGCAGGACACCGGGGCGTTCAAAGTCCTCGGTCTCTATCCGGATTCGAGCGTGGATACGTTGTCAGAGACGTTTGCATGGACGCTCTT
This sequence comes from Fibrobacterota bacterium, assembly GCA_043802925.1. Classification (GTDB taxonomy): domain Bacteria; phylum Fibrobacterota; class OXYB2-FULL-49-7; order OXYB2-FULL-49-7; family JAEUSG01; genus JAZDKP01. Next base: position 6,701 of record JAZDKP010000026.1, read on the forward strand.
GCCGGATACCCTGGCAGGTGTTTCTCCGGCGGGCCAGGTGACAACAGGCCTGTATGCCGGG
>JAZDKP010000027.1:0-2475 GCA_043802925.1 Fibrobacterota bacterium
CCGGGGCGTTCAAAGTCCTCGGTCTCTATCCGGATTCGAGCGTGGATACGTTGTCAGAGACGTTTGCATGGACGCTCTTGCCGGATACCCTGGCAGGTGTTTCTCCGGCGGGCCAGGTGACAACAGGCCTGTATGCCGGGATCGCTGCTGTGCAATGCAGTTCCGCTGCGCCTGGATGGACGGCTTCCGCGAACCTGATAGTCCGGCCCTTCATTTATTTGCGTCCCATTGCCGACGCGTTTACCCGCGATGGGTCTTATGCCAATGTCAACTACGGCACGGATTCCATTCTACCTGTTAAAACCGCCAACAGCGGCTATACCCGAAAAGCATTCTTCAAATTCAATTTGTCCAGGCTTTCCGGCTTGACTATCGAATCTGTTACGTTCAAGGTCCGTGCATACCTGCCGACCCCATTGTCCGGCGCCTGTATTGCCGGGGTGTATCCCATTTCAACGGATTCCTGGACAGAGAACACCCTGACCTGGTCCAATCAGCCCGCTTTGGGTCCGGCGCTTGACACCTTTTCCTTTGCCTCCGGTGCAACCACGGTATGGTACGAGACGGACGTGACCTCTTATGTCAACCAGGAATTGGCCAAAGACAGTATTTTGTCATTGGGGCTATATGATCCGGGTGCAGCCGATATTTACCTCAGTTTCTTGAGCCGGGAAAGCAGGGCCTCATCGCCGATGCTGGAGGTGTTATCAAACGATATCCCCACTGCCGGGACAGCCGGTCTTAAAGGCAAAATGGCACCGTTCATACGGATTCAGCCCAACCCCTTTAATCCCTCGGTTGTGATCACGTTCTCAATACCTGCCGGGCAGAGGGTCATCCTTGATGTTTTTGACGTGAAAGGCGGCCGTATCACGCGTCTTCTGGACGGGCAAAAAGACGCGGGAGAGCACAAGCTTGTGTGGGCCGGAACGCAACAGGCTTCGGGTGTTTATCTGCTGCGCATGCAGGCCGGAACGAAAGTTTTGGAACGGAAACTGGTGTATTTGAAATAAGGGGGAGGGTAAGATTAAACGAACGGTAATATCTCTAATATTCATTTCGATTGCGTCGTTAGGTTCCCTGGCATTTCAACACGATGACCGCAAAATAAATGCTTCAGAAGAACAGCTTAAGCTGGTTTTTAACGAGCTTGATGATGCCCACAGCGCTATTGTTGAATGTAAAACATATTATAAAAATGGAGACAAACGAAAAGCCGTAAACAAACTTTTAGAATACTATCAAAACAGGGACAATGTAACTTGGCTTTTCAATCATAAGGATAAAGCTCGTTTAATACAGCAATATAGGGCCCTTTGTCCGGAGGAAATAAAAAGCGTTGTTGCAGTAGCCGATTCTCAGCTAAACGGATGGTGGTACTGGCAAAAAAGGTACTGGAACTGCGGAACACCTCCGAATTGGCTTGAGAAAAAAGAGGACAATGAATATCAGATACAGCTCAACCGTCATCCCATGTTTCATGTTCTCGGATTAGCGTATTGGCTAACAGGCAATGAAAAATATGCCGAAGCCTATACAAGCATGTTAGCTGGCTGGATCGATAATATTAAAATGCCTGACATTAAGAAATACCAGGATGAAAAAGCCTGGTATGTCATTCAGCCCTGGAGTCTTCTCAATACGGGTATTCGTCCTAAAATATGGTTTGAATCCATGGAGTATTTTATAGGCGCCCCTTCTTTTAATGCGGATTTGCTGGTACGCGTTCTTTATTCTTTTATACAGCATGGTAAAATGCTGAGAGAAGTCTCTTCCGTTGCGTTTCCGAGGGCGGATCATAACTGGTATTTAATGTTAATGGAAGGGTTGTTTTATGTGGGCACCATGCTTCCCGAATTAAAAACCTCCCATTCCGATATAAGCCAAGCGATGAATGAGCTTAACCGCTGTATGCGTACTCAAGTGCTTGAGGATGGAGTTCATATTGAAGAAACTCCCGGATATCATAACGGCGCCATAGGGTGGTTTGGCGCTCCCCTGCTTCTCGCCAAGCGAAATAACATGCAATTTGATTCGGTCTATATAAACAAAATGGAGAAAATGTTCAATTTCTCGTCTCATATGACCCGTCCGAACCATACGGTTGCCCCTTTCGGAGATTCCAGACCGGATACGGGCGGCGATTGGATCTTTGCTTTCGGTTCATTGATTTTTGGCAAAAAAATCACTGCGCAAGAAGGACGGATATACGGCCCGGCTTTCTGGTTTACAAATGGAGCGTTAGCCGATAGCCCGGATCAGAATAAAAACCCTGTTGTAAAAACGGATTTCCCCCTGAACGCGTATTTTCCTAAAGGCGGTTTTTACTGCATGCGTTCCTCCTGGGATGACAATGCACTTTATCTTGCATTTAGAAATGGCAAGGCCTGGTTTGACTCTTTAAGGATGGCCGGACACAAGCATGCGGATCATTTGAGTTTTGACATGTCCGCCTATGGTTCTCCTCTCATCGTG
>JAZDKP010000028.1:0-30924 GCA_043802925.1 Fibrobacterota bacterium
GTCGCGCTAGCTACATTTCTATTCCACACTACGCCATCGGTTGACGTGTTGAAGTAATTGTCTGCACTTAAAGCAATAAACTCATTGTCAACAAATATGATTTTATCATAATTAGCCCCTGTTGGCAGAGGGTTCCGCCATGTCCAGTCTGCCTGTGCGAAAAGCAAGCAAGGCAGCGATAGCAAGGCAATCGTAAGAAAAGGTTGAGCCATCATGCAACTCCAATTGATAGTCATTAAACCAAATATCGACAACGCCTCATCTTAAAACAAAATATATACGGGCAATCACGGAGTCAAGGGATAAATACAAGTTATCAATCGGCTCAGACTGAAGGTTATCTGCGAAACCCTGTTAACAGCAACACACTCTATCACCACCATTGCCTATAGCGCAGGCTTTAACAGCCTGGCCCACTTCAACCGTATTTTCAGGAAAGAGGTCGGGGTGACTCCGCGTGAATACCGGGTCCGCCAGGATCAGGAAATTGTGCCGAAGCACCACCGGCCCTGACAATTTTCCGTTACCCCAGCAGCTTTTTCCGGATCTCCGCCAGCCGCATAAGCGCCTCCACGGGCGTCAAATTGTCCACATCCAGCTTGCGGATGCAATCGAGCGCCTCGCTGTTGGCGGAATCGAAGAGCGTGAGCTGCAGATCCTCTGCCGGGGCCGCAACCGGGCGCGATTCCTTCTTTTCCAGGTGCCGTGCGAGCGCGGGCTTCTGGTCCGGCGTAAGTTCGTTTTCTTCCAGGTTGCGCAGGACCTCCCGGGCGCGGACAAGGACCTCCTGCGGCACGCCGGCCAGCCGCGCCACCTGGATGCCGTAGCTGTGATCGCAGGCGCCTTCCACGATTTTGCGCAAAAAGATTATTTCCTCGTTCCACTCCTTGACAGAGACATTGAAGTTTTTGACGCCGGGCAGCACGAGCGGGAGTTCGGTCAACTCGTGGTAGTGCGTGGCGAACAGGGTTTTGGCGCGGATTTTTTCGTGGATATGCTCCACCAGCGCCCACGCAATGGAAAGCCCGTCAAAGGTGCTGGTGCCGCGGCCGATTTCATCGAGCAGCACAAGGCTTTTGGCCGTGGCATTGTTCAAAATGTTGGCGAGTTCCTGCATTTCGACCAGAAAGGTCGACAGCCCCTTGGACAGGCGGTCCGAGGCGCCTACGCGCGTGAAGATACGGTCCACGCGGCCTATCATGGCGGAACGGGCAGGGACAAAGGAACCCGTCTGCGCGAGGAGTGTGATGAGGCCGACCTGCCGGAGGAAGGTTGACTTACCGGCCATGTTGGGGCCCGTGATGAGGTGGATGAACTGTCCGCTGCCGGAGATGGAAAGGTTGTTGGGCACAAAGGCTTCGGAAAAGTCGAGGCTTTCAATGACCGGATGGCGTCCGTCTTCGATACGGATTTCATCTCCCGCGTTGACCTCGGGGCGCACATAGGCATTCCGTTCCGCGATTGCAGCCAGCGACGAAAGGACGTCGAGCAGGGCCAGCCCTTCGGCCGCTTCCTGGAGGGCCGGGATGTGGACAGCGACCCATTTCCGAAGCTCGGTAAAGAGGTCGGCCTCCATGGACTTTTGGCGCTCCTCGGCTGAGAGCACCACGTCCTCCCATTTCTTCAAATCTTCGGTGATGAAGCGTTCGCCGTTCACAATGGTCTGCTTGCGGAGATAGTCCGGAGGGACCCGGTCAAGGTGGGTCCTGGAGACCTCAATGTAATAGCCGAATACGCGTGTGTATCCAACCTTGAGCGAGCCGATGCCGGTGCGCTCGCGCTCGCGCTGCTGGAGCGCCGCAATCCATTCCTTGCCTTCGCGCGCGCCCTCCACAAGCGCGTCGAGTTCCGGGCTGTGGCCCGGCCGGAAGATGTTGCCATCATTTATTGTGACCGGGGGTTCGTCGACCAGCGCGTTTTTCAGCTTTTTAATAACTTCGCCCACGGCCGGGCGGCAGAGGGGCGCGGCCGCGTTTTTTACAATGGCGGGAGCGTCGGCCAGGACGAGCGCCGGGAGCTCCCCAGCCGCAATGAGAGACGTCATGAGCACCGAGAGGTCGCGCGGGGTCACGCGCTCGCCGCCGATGCGGCCGTTCATGCGCTCGATGTCGCATACGCGCGCGAGCACGGCCACGGCCTTGTTCCGGAAGGCCGCATTGCTGAAGAAGGCTTCCACGCCGTCCTGCCGCCTTTTGATTTCATCAAGGTCCAGGAGCGGGTTGACCAGAAAACGCTTGAGGAGCCGGCCGCCCATGGCGGTGCGCGTCTGGTCCAGCACGTGCAGGAGCGTGCTCTTTTCGTCGTCCGCGTGCAGGGGGGCCACGAGTTCGAGGTTGCGCAGCGTGGCCGCATCGAGCACCATGTGGCGGTCGCCGGTGTAGGGCGCCAGCCTGCGGATGTGGTCCACCCGGTCCCGCTTCATTTCCGCGACGTAGCGAAAGAGCGCGCCCGCGGCCGCGATACCGGCGCCCAGGCCCTCCACGCCAAAGCCCTCGAGCGTGGCGGTCTTGAAATGGGCGGTGAGCGCCTTGTAGGCCGCGTCGCGGCCAAAGCGCCACCCGTCAAGGCCTGTAAAGACCGTGCCCGGAAGTGCGGCGTTAAGCGCGGGCGGGGGGCCGGCCTTCCCGGATTCGGCCGGGTATAAAAGTTCGGTGGGGCCGAGCTTGGCGAGTTCGCCGGCCAGGCGGTGCGCGGGCAGGTCCCCCAGGAAGAATTCGCCGGTCGATACGTCGCAGACCGCAAGGCCCGCGCCTTTTTCATCCCCGGCCACGGCCACGATATAGTTGTTGGACTTTTCCAGAAGAATTTCGGGGTTGACGGCCGTGCCGCGCGTGATGACCTCCACCACGTCACGCTGGACGATGCCTTTGGCTGTTTTGGGGTCCTCGACCTGGTCGCAGATCGCAATTTTCAGGCCCGCCCGGATCATCCGGGCGGTGTAACGTTCGAGCGCGTGGTAGGGAAAACCGCAGAGCGGGGTGTTCGCGGAACCGCCGTGGTTGCGCGATGTCAATGTCAGGCCGAGCACGCGCGAGGCCGTGACCGCGTCCCCTTCGAACATCTCGTAAAAGTCGCCCATGCGGAAAAATAAAATGGCGTCGCCGGCCTCGGCCTTAATCCGATGGTACTGGGTCATGAGCGGCGTGGCCATGGGACAAAAGCGAAAAAAGGTCAGGGCAGGGGTTGTGACCCGTCGTCAACGGGTGGGGGCGCGTCCGCGTCCGCGGGCGCGGGATCGTGGGGGAAAGCGGTTCGTTGTCGGCGGTCGGTGCGTCGTTGTCGCCGGCCTGTGCTTCGGCTTCGGGTCCGAGGGTATGTGTTTTTTCAGTATCGCGCTTGAAGTCGTGGATGAGGTCCTTTTCCTGGGCCTTGGCGATTTCCTCGAACTCCTCGAGTTTGGGCAGGTCCGAAATGCGGTTGAGGCCGAAGTACTTGAGAAAATCGCGCGTGGTGCCGTACACGATGGGCTTGCCCGGTTTTTCCTCGGACTTGCCGAGAATTTTAATGAGCCGGCGTTCGAGCAGCGTTTTCATGGCGCCGTCGGTCGAGACGTTGCGGATGCCTTCGATTTCCGCCTTGGAAACGGGCTGTTTATATGCGATGATTGCCAGTGTTTCGAGCGCCTGCGCGGAAAGGCGGCGGATGGCCTTGTCGCGGAAGAGCCCCTTGAGGTATTTCTGGTAAGCCGCAATGGTGCGGAACTGGAAGCCGCCCGCCACCTCGGTGATTTCAAAGGGACGGCGGTCAGCCTGGAGCCGCTTGTTGAGATCCAGAATGACGGTCCGCAGACGGCGCGCATCGAACTCCACGCGAAGGATGTCCTTGATGGATTGTGCCGACAGGGGTTCGTCCGAGGCGAAGAGCAGGGCCTCGATGATGTTCATGAGGTTCTTTTCGATTTCCGCGGACATTTCCACATCCGGGGGGCCCTGTTCCGCGGCCTCTTCGGGCGGAAGCTCGTCCTCGAACGCGAGCGCCGGGGTCTCTTCGATTGCCTGTTTTTCTTCTTCCAAGGCTTATTCTCCTGCGGCCATTCCGTCCACGGCGTTCCCGATTGCGGCCTCGGCCTCGGGCACCTTTTCATATACGAGGATTTCACCCAGGAAGGCGTCCTGCCGGAAGCCGATGTGGCCCATTTTAATGAGTTCAAGGATGGCCATGAAGGTCACGACCATCACGAGTTTCCGGTTGTCGTCCTCGAACAGCCGGGTGAAGGGGACCTGTTTCAGGTCCGCCACCACGGACATCACGCGTTCGATGCGGTCATCGATGGTGATGTTGTCCGCTTCCATGAAATAGACCGGCGTTTTTTTGGCGGTCTCGACCACGCGCCTGAATGCAATCAGCAAATCGTAAAGCTCCACGTCCTTCTGGGCCAGAAAATCGTCGGCGGAAAAGGTGACCCCCTCGACCCGTGTCCGGTAGAAGGCGCCGAAGTTTTCGTCCTCCTTTTCCTTGAGGACGCCCGCAATAGATTTGAAGCGTTCGTATTCTTCGATTTGCCGGATCAGTTTTTCACGGTCGATGAAGTCATCATCCATTTCGGATTTGTCGCGTTCCTCCTGCGGCAGCAGTTCGTGCGCTTTGAGTCGCATGAGGATGGCGGCCATGACCAGGAATTCGCCGGCCAGTTCGAGGTCCAGTTCCTTCATCATTTCGATGTAGGCGATGTACTGGTCCGTGATTTTGCTGACCTCGATTTCCCGGATGCTGATCTCCTCCTTGCGGATAAGGTACAGCAGAAGGTCGAGCGGGCCTTTGAATAAATCAAGCTGGACTTCGTAGTTCATTATAATATTATTGAATAAGATATAATCTAAGGGAAAAGAGTATCAAGGGAAATGGGAACCCGTGGGCCTAAATACTACATTGAGGATGAAAATCATCCACGGGGCATGCGAACTCACCCCCCACCTCGGCAAGCTCGGTGCATCGCTTTCCCCCCTCTCTCGCCCCTCGACTCACTTCGGCTTCGCTCAGTGCAAGCCGCTCGGGGGTCGAGAGGGGGGAACCCTATGGGAATGGATGCCAACGCTTATTTCACGAACACCATTTTCTGTGTCTGCGTAAAGTGTCCGGAATTGATGCGATACACATATAGTCCACTGGGCACCACTTTGTTCTGCCCATCCTTGCCGTTCCAGGTGACCGCATGATAACCCGGGCCTTTGCTCTCATTCACCAACACGCGGATGAGCTGGCCCGACATGTCATAGACCTTCAACGTAGTCGGATAAACGTTTGCCATGTCTTTTTTGAAGGGGACATCATAGCGTATCTGCGTCTGCGGGTTAAAGGGGTTGGGAACGTTCTGGTAAAGGGCAAAGACGGTCGGCAAGGCTGCTTTCTGCGCCATCCGCTCTTCGTCATGCCGTTCTTTTCCAAGGCCTGTGCCTAGACCGAAGAGGTCCTTCACATGCGCAAACCCAAGAGGTTTATTATAGATACGAACATCGTCGACCTTACCATCCAATGCACCATAGGTGCCATAGTTATGGCTATGCATGCCAATGTGATAATTACTGTGCGTATTATCTACACTGCCTGAGGGCACATTGCCGCTGTTGCAATAATAATCGGTAATCTCTAACGTATCGAGGTATAGCTTAAAAGCTGAACCTCGGTCATAAATGGCGACTATATGATGCCAGGTATTATCTGCCAACACCGTATCCGCCACCCAATTCCCAAAGATTCCTCCGGCATGGAAGGAAGCGCGTAATCTACCCCCGGTTGCAATCGTACCACAAGGACTACCTACATTATAATCATCGGGCATAATATGAAGGCCGAAGTAACTATCATTCACGGGGCCGCCGTACCGTGTGGGGTAGGTATTCTCGATGATGGTCCCGACCGTGTCCGCGCCGGCGGGGACGGAGGGTACTTTAAACCACGCAGAAATGGAGAAGTCGTTATCACCGATAAGGTTATTCTCTCCCACATCCACGTAATCATTCGTTCCGTCGAATTCGAGCGCATTGCTCCCCGCTTTGCCGGTAACCCACGTGGCGCCGCTGATGGTGCCGTTGTGGGGAGTGAACATGACTTGGCTGTCACCAGCGACGGAACCCGCACCTTCGTTAAAGGTGTAGTGCAGGATGAGGGAGTCGTTACAGGTGACGCCGGCGCAGGACTGCTTGCCCGTGGCGTTCCAGTCGGGGTCTTTGGCGGTGAGCCAGGTTGACATGTCGCTGGAGTAACAGCAGAGCTTGTTGTACGAAACGTCTAGTGTCGCAGGATTTAAGTCAATAATACTGTATGGCAAGTTTTGCAATTGGTTATGGTGCAAATTAAGTATTGCGATCGTGTTTTTAATAAGAGAAATGCTACTGGGAACACTCGTAATTTGATTAAAATAAACCTCGAACATGTTTAAGCTATCAAAATCCCCAAATTCGGGCAAGCTGTCAAGGTGACAAGAATAGCCCTTGAAGTTTGTCAACTTGGTTATACTAGACCAAGCGGGCAATGAATGAAGATTTGGGTTTGAGCAAACGTAATAAGTTCTCAGTTCGGTTAGATTTCTCATGCTGTCTGGGAGGCTTGTTAATGTATTTGAATATATTTGCAAGTCTTTCAGTTTTGTTAAATTGCCAATACCATCGGGCAAGGTTGTGAGCTTATTAGAATGAAAACTGAAAGTCTCCAAGTTTTTGCATTTCCAGATTGAAGCTGGAAGCGCGGCAATTTGATTGCTGTAGCAAAGAAATGTTTTTAAGCTATCAAAATCTCCAAATTCAGGCAAACTATCAAGATGGCAGGAATAACCCAGGAAACTTGTCAGTTTAGTCATACCAGACCAAGCAGGTAAAGAATGAAGATTTGCATTTACACAAACATAAAAAGTTCTAATGGCGGTTAAATTCCGTATGGTATCGGGCAAGTTTGTAAGCGAATTAGAATTTAATTGTAATATTTGAAGGTTTGTAATGCTACCAATATCATTGGGCATGGTCGTCAAACCTTTGCTGTGTAAATCGAGCGTTGTTATCCGTTTTGGGGTGCCGGTAGCAGTCGATACGCTTGTAACAGCGGTGGACGTCAACCCATTCGAATCAAGAATGGCACGCACACGCAAACTGTCACAGGGGTAGTCTCCACAGTCGGTAGCTTGAATATTAGCGGTCAGCATTGCACAGGAAACAAATAGCATTACAGGCAACCCAATACCACAGCCACCCATTTGTGCGCTTATTTTGCTTTTCGCGTGCGGCGTCTCATCCTTTGACGCTAAACCGGCATAGTGATTGTACCCCGGCGCCAACAACTGCATCAGATAAATAACCACAAGCACCCGACATAAAACAACCTGGATCCCGGACTGCCTTGAAAAGACCTTGCCAACCAACATACCCTCTCCTTTTGTTTGTAAATGTTTTAAGAAATACGGTTTCTCAAATTTATTTAAATGGAAAATAAACCCTTACGCGCAGAACGCCAAAGTCTTTTTATACTTTTCGTTCGCAAGCTGCGAACGATTGCGGTAACGCTGTCCGTCTTATTAAATTCACACGAAATGTATCGCCTGCGCGCACGTGGTTTAACTCCGCAACCGCGTTTAAACCGGTTTTGCCTCTCCCCAGGCCTTTCCATCACGATTCAACAATCCAGGCGACACATTCCATTGCATGCCGCCATCCGCGACAATTGTTATAGTCTTTTTATTCAACCTGTGAACGACACCGCTGATGAAATTCCCGGCAGAATTCCAAAAACTTACTCTATCGCCTACGGAAAACTTCGCCATTTCCATCATGCTTTTTGCCTGGTGCAGCCATTTCAATCGTTCGACGATGAGTCGGTTCAAAAAGCGCAAATCCTCTTCACAGAGCTTTTGTATCGCTTCCACCGCGCTGTTCCGGTCGATGAGTTTGACCCATTCGCTCATTTCTTCCTCTTCGCCTTGAACCACGTTCGTCGTTTCCGGCCCATGAAAATTCAAGGCGCGGTTTCCCTGCCATGTCCTCTATTTCGTAATCTATCGGCCCTTGGACATATCCAAACTGAAAAGAACTGCGTTTGCCGAATTCGATAGAGCGCCTGGGCAATTTTGGGATTATGAGGACGCGAGGGGTGTTTCTTGAGCAACGTTTCAATATGAATGACGCTTAAAATTGGGCCGGAATGATATCTTCGGCGTTTCTAACGCTTTATAGGAGGGACTTATAAGCGATTTTTATTAAGGTCCGCAATCGCGGCTTGCACGCTCTTTTCAATTGATTGATACACAGTTGTGAGACTTTGCAGATGGGGCGCCAGTAAATCCCATCTTAAAAGGTGGGGATAATGGTTCCTGACAACATGCCGTATTCTCCTGAATTCGTTGAGTTTCCTCAAAGTCAGGTCGTCGAATTTAAGAGGCAGTCCGGAACCTGCAGCATTCTTGAAAATATCAAGCATGTCGCTATGCCACTGGCCACCGGAAGGCAGGGGGATCTGCCAGTATTTCAGAAACCGTTTTAACAGGTTTTCCACGCCGCCATAAAAACCATTCACTATTCCTCCGGCACCGATGATTTCAATCGTGGTGGGTTTTCGTGTCTCGACTTCCCGCAGAAATTTTTCGGTTTCACCGACCAGAGCGTTCAGATTCTCGATTTCTATCTGTATTTCTTCTTTCAGCCGTTCAAGCTGCATACAGTATTCTTCCGTAAAATAAGTTATAACGCACAAACCTTGTTTCAGGTTCCATCGGAATAAGATCTACTTGAATGCCGGTCTCCTCCTCCATATCAGCACCCATGGCGAAGAAAGAACTGCTGTTGACTCCATCGGCCAACAAATCAATGTCCCTTGCGTCTTCAGGATTTTCATACGCGCTTCCGAAGAGAACGAGTTTCCTGACCCCGTATTTTTTCGCGATTTCGACGCATTTGTTTATCTGTTCCTTGGATACCATGGCATATTCCTTTGCAAAAGAAACATTTCAACATCTAAAAAATAGTATCTTAAGCCATCTTATGCAAAAATAATTGGTTTCCGTACAATAGTTTGCCACCTTGTCCCCCGGGGTTCTTTTTTTTTGGCTCGGCTTAACCGCTACGGGGAGAATGTGCCCATTCATTGTGACTTCTCCTTTGCACACGTTTTTGATACCCTTTTCGCGTCTGACTTGGACAATTTTGACCAGAAACAGACGTTGCATTCCGACAAAGTTGTCCAAACAACATAAACCAGCTAACCAATAACTCCTGAAATATCAATCTGTTGACGCATCCGTCCGGATTGGTTCTATATTTGCAAAACACCACCCGTATTTACCATGGAATCGATTTACCACTATTCCAATTACCGCCAATACCTTTTTGATTTCTATGCCGACAAAAAGAAAGGCGGCCAACAATTCTCTTTCAAGCTCTTTGCGAAAACCGCGGGTTTTAAGAGCAAAAGCTTTGTTTGCGACATCATCCTCGGCAGGCGCAACCTGTCAAAGAAAAGCACCCTCCAGTTGTCCGGCACCTTGGACCTCAACCACCACGAAATGGAATTCTTCGAAACGCTCGTGTTGTTTAACCAGTCCTCATCCGCGTTTGAAAAAAAGTATTTCCAGAAAAAACTGAACCGGCTCAACATCCATGGAATAAAAATCCGCGATACGATGATTCTCCACAAGGACCAATACGATTATTTTTCAGCCTGGCACTATTCGGCGATACGCTCGATCGTTGATATGCACGAATTCCGCGACAACTACGCCTGGCTCGCCAACAAATTAAGGCCTTCCATCCACGTTGCTCAGGCGCAAAAAGCCATTGTGTCTCTCGAAAAGCTGGGATTAATAAAACGGAGGGAGGACGGTGTTTATCGTGTCACCCATAAAAACATCGCTACGGACAAAGAAACCGACAGCACGGCCATTCAAAACTTTCACGCCTCGTGTGCATTGTTGGGGATCAAGGCGTTAAAAGAATTTCCGCGAAACCAGAGGTTTGTTTCCGGGGTGACGCTTGGGATATCCGAAACGACCTATAAGGAAATTTGCGCCAGGGTCGACGCTTTTCTGGACGAACTGATGGTCCTGGCCGAGGCGGACTGCGATGCAAGTCGGACGTACCAATTCAGCACGTTCTTTTTCCCATTCTCTGATTAGAAGAGGGAAATGTTATTCCCTTGTCTCCTTGTGCCGCCTGTATTTTATTTTCCCTGTAGGCAAGGGTCTCGTTTCCCCGGGGTGCCATGAAACTATTTACAATCGGCGACAGCATTTCGCAGGGCTTCATGTCCGGTTCCGCGTCACGGACGCAGTACGCCTATTCCACTCTTATCGCCAAATGCATGGGGCTCTTTCCCGGCTCACTCAAGGACAAGGATTCCAACTATTATTTCCCGGCGTGGCAGGCGCACGGCATCCCCGCGAGCATCGAGGAAATCTTTCGTGCCATCACGGAAAAGTGCGGGGCGGATATCAGCCTCACCGAATGGCCGATGGTGCTCAAGGCCGCGGCAAAAATAATCGACGAATCCGAAGACTATTATGAGCGCGGAGGCGGAGCCGCGGAAAACCAATACCCCGGCCGCATCCCCTTCTTTCACAACGTGAGCGTGCGCGACTTTACCGTGGCCGACGCCTGGGCGGTGACGCCCGATGTTTGCTGGGAAATGATTGAAAGCGCAAGGGCGTTTGAAAAAATCGACGGGCTTTTCACCGCAGCCAATGCCTTCATCTACCGGACCGCGCTCAAAGTCCTTTCGCCCAACCTTGACTGCAGCCGCAGCCAACTTGACTGGCTGAAGTTCCATGCGCAAAAGGAAGGGGTCGACAACCTCATCCTCTTTCTGGGCGCCAACAACGCGCTCCGCACTGTAGTCACACTCACTATCAAAGAGACGCCAAACGATCCAGCGCGCAGGCCCGCTTCGCTCACGCACAAAGAGCGCGTCAAGGAAGGATGGAACCTTTGGCACCCCGCGGACTTTGAGGACGAATACCGGACGCTTTTGGACAAGGTCGAAGAAGCCATGAAGGGCAACCGGGCGCGTCTTTGGCGCGTCTTTCTGGGCACGGTGCCGCTTGTCACCGCCCTCCCGTTACTCAAGGGACTGGGCCAGGGCATGGAAATCCCGGGCAAGGGGTTCTACTTTGACAAATACACCTTTTTTCCGTTCGACGAAAAATTCGCGGACGAAAGCAAACTCCGCCTTACCCGCGACGAAGCGATCCACATCGACGACAACATCCGCGCGTACAATGCAACCATCAAAGCACTGGCTGCTGAAAGAAACGCGGCGCTCAAACAGGCGCTCGGCCCTTTTCACGTGGTGGACATCTTCAGCAGCTTCAACCAGATTGCCTGGCAGCGGAACAACGGCAAGCCTACCTACGAATTCCCGCCCGCCTTTGCGCAGGCCTCGCCCAAGGTTGACTCCCGCTATTACCACGCGGACGTTCAGGGCCGGCTGGTACGCGGCGGCCTCTTTTCACTGGACGGCCTCCATCCCACGGCCATTGCGCAGGGCCTCCTTGCGCACGAGTTCATAAAAGTCATGGAAAAAGAGGCGATGCTCAAATTCCGATCACCGCTCGATTGGGCGGACATCTTCAAAAGCGAACCGCTCACTCAGCGCCCCATCCCGCTGATGCAGGAACTGTACCGTCATCCCAAGCTGGCGCATTTTGCGGGCCGGCTCATCGGGTATTTCAGAAAATAGGCGTTCGCGGCCTTGGTTTTTTAAAGATGGTCACGGACTTTCATTTTTACGCGGTCTACGCGCTTTGCCGGCTTGCGGGCCGCAGTTCGCGCGACGCGCGCACCATTGCCTACGCCTCGCAGTACACGGACGACGCGGACGATGGGCGGACGATTTCTTTTATTGACGGCTCTTCGTTCAACCCGGTGCTCACGGCGTACAAGTCGCTCCGGTTCGGCAATTTCAAACTCGATGTGCAGAAAAAGGTGTACATGAGCTTCCACTTTCTTCCGTGCGCGGAAGAAAGCGGGGTTCCGGATCCCCAAAACCGGGACTTCCTTGTGACGCAACCCGCCTGTGCGCTCGGCGTCAAGGTCCTTGACGCCGCACTGGCCCGTCAGAATGAAACGAGCGGCCTGCACGGACTCGGCATCGCACTCCATTCGTTTGCGGACACCTTTGCGCACCAGGGTTTTTCCGGGTTCCTGGGGCCGGAAAACGACACCGAGGCGCTGTATGTCCGGCAGCGCGGTTTCCTGGACCGTTTCTTCAACAACCTGTGGCACCGCATCATGCGGTTCCTGATTCCTTCCATCGGCCATGGTGAGCTTTTCCTGGTTCCCGATACGCCGAACGCGGTCTACCGGTATTTTGATTTTTATCACCAGAAGGAAAAGGAACGTATCCGGAACATGCCCCGTTTCCTTGCCGCATCCCGCGTTATTTATGAAAAGCTGGATGGAAAGGGGTGGGAAAAGCACGAACACCTCTTCCGGCGCATGTTTGAAGCGGGCGGATCCATCGAGGAACGCTGCCTCCACTGGGAACGTGAAATCCGCGCGGGGCGCATGGGCTTTGCGGCCGATGAAACGGACCAAGCGCTCCATTACAATCCGGACGAATGGAAGCAAGCGGCCATGCAGGAAAGCGCGGACGGAAGCAATCGGTTCCGGCGCGCGGGAAACTTTGATGCAACCGACTTTGTCCGGTTCCATGAAGCCGCGCGGTTCCAGCGGAAGATTGTGCTCGCGCATGTCAAAGCCAGCGGTGTGCAGGTAAAAATCGCCCTCCTCCGCATGATCGCTTACCGGTTCACGGCATTTGTTTCGAGCCTGTTCAGCCTCAAAGGCCGGAAATCCTTTACCGCAAAGGCCTTCCGCCGCGCGCTTTTTCGTTTTTCCATCTACGGCGCGCTGTTGATTGGCGGGGAGGTCGGTTTTTACACGGTCTGCAAACTGGGCCGCGCGGTCCCGGTTGACTTTGTCAACCGCCTCTTCCATTTCCAGTGGCTGGTGGACCCGCGGCTCAACCTGGCCGCAGTCTGGCAAACGCCGGTCAAAGTGCTCTATGGCCAGGCGAGTCTCTGGATGTTCTTTGTCTACGCCTGCATCGGGCTCTTTGGCATCGAGCCGCTCTACAAGCGCATCAAAAACCAGTGGTGGTTCCTGCGCGGGCTCGCATATATGTTCATCATCCTCTTCTTTGAGTGCGTCACGGGCTGGGTCCTCCGCGGACTCACGGGTTACGACATCTGGTACTATGCGGACACATGGGACATCTTCAAATACACCAGCTGGGCCATTGCCCCGCTCTGGTTCATTGTGGGGCTGTTGTCCGAAAACCTGGTGAAGTTTGTGATGAAGTACGAGGAGAAGAAGAAAGAAATCCGGAAACTCACCCCCCTTACCCCCTCTCTTTAAAAAGAGAGGGGGCCGTATCTGGAAAAAGAGAGGGGCGTATCTGGAAAAAGAGAGAAGGCCGTGTCTAGGAAGAAAAGACGGCACGGAGAGAGGCGATAACGGAATCAAGGCTGTTTAAGACATCATCGTTTGAAAAACGAATGGTACGATAGCCGTTCTGTAAAAGCCAGAAATCGCGTTCGCTGTCTTTTTCTTTTTGAAGGTCATGAATTGAACCGTCCAATTCAACGACGAGCATATGTTCCCAGCAGTAAAAGTCAGCAATAGCAAGACGAGTACCGGTTTGTGTTTTGTATTGTATCCGATGTTGCCTCTGGAACTTTTTACCATCCAGTTTACGGTTTCTTAATACCTCCCATAACGCCACCTCTGCCGGTGTCTGTTTAACACGCAACTTACGAGCCATTTCCAATGGGCGGTTTGAGGGCATGTTTGTTTTAAAAAACCAGCCCCCCTCTCTTTTTTTAAAGAGAGGGGGGAAAGGGGGGTGAGTTAAATCATCTTCACAAAATCGTCGAACAGGTAATTTGAATCGTGCGGGCCGGGAGAGGCCTCGGGGTGGTACTGCACCGCGAAGGCCTTCAGCTTTTTGCACCGGATGCCTTCGACGGTTTTGTCGTTCAGGTTCAGGTGCGTGACGTCCACGCCTTTTCCCTTCAATGAATTCATGTCTGAGCAGAAGCCGTGGTTCTGTGAGGTGATTTCAATGGCGTTCGTCTTCAGATTTTTGACCGGGTGGTTGGCGCCGCGGTGGCCGAACTTGAGCTTGTAGGTCTTTCCACCGAGCGCCCAGGTCAATATCTGGTGGCCCAGGCAGATGCCGAATATGGGACGTTTACCCAGAAGCTCTTTTACGGTACTGATGGCGTAGGTCACGGCCTCGGGGTCGCCCGGGCCGTTGGAAAGGAAAATGCCGTGCGGCTTTTTGGCCAGAACGTCTTTGGCTGAGGTTTGTGCAGGCATGACCGTGACGTCAAAACCGTGCGAAACGAGAAGGCGAAGAATGTTCTGCTTGATGCCAAAGTCCAGGGCCACCACGCGGTATTTTGCTTTAGGCGCCTTTTCCTGTTTTGCAGCAACGGGGTCGTAAAGGGATTTATTCCACGTGTAGGATTTCTTTGACGTGACCACGCTCGCGAGGTCACGGCCCGCCATGCCGGGATAGGTGTCGAGTTTTTCCTTGAGGGTGTTGATATCCGTGCCATCCGTGGAGAGGATTCCGGTCATGGCTCCCTTTTCACGGATATGGCGCACAAGCATGCGCGTGTCGATGCCCTCAATGCCCATGACGCCTGCTTTGGCCAGGTAGTCTGAAAGTGTTTCCGTTGAACGGTAATTGCTGGGATAGGGGCAGTTTTCCTTGACCACAAAGCCCGCGACCTGCACTTTTCCGGATTCAACATCCTGCGGATTGATGCCGTAATTGCCCTGCAGGGGATAGGTCATGGTCACAATCTGTTCGCAATAGGAGGGGTCGGTCAGGACCTCCTGGTAGCCGCAAAGGCTGGTGTTAAAGACAACCTCACCGCACTTTTGGCCTGATGCGCCGAAACTTCGGCCTTCGAACCGCGTGCCGTCTTTCAGGAGAAGAATTGCTTTCATAGACCCTTTTTTTCAAAAATAAGTTTGGTTGACTTCAAATTACCCAGCGGATACTTGCCGGAAAAGCAGGCGTAACAGTAGTGGTCGCATTCATCGCCCGCGCATTTCCGGAGGCCCGCAATGGAGAGGTGTCCCAGCGAATCCACGCCAAGGAAGCGCCGTGTCTGCTCAATGGTGCGGTTGCTCGCAATGAGCTCGTCGTGGCTCGGGAAGTCCATGCCGTAAAAGCAGGGGTGCTGGATGGGTGGTGAACTGACGCGCACGTGCACCTCTTTGGCGCCGGCCGCGTAAATAAGGCTCACGAGCTGCTTCAGCGTGGTGCCGCGCACAATGGAATCCTCAACTAAAACCACACGCCGGTCACGTAGGACGCCCTTGACAGGATTGAACTTGAGCTTGACTTTGCTTTCGCGGTCGCCCTGGATCGGCGAAATAAAGGTGCGGCCCACGTAATGGTTGCGGATGAGTCCGATTTCGAACCGGAGGCCCGAGGCTTCGGCGTAACCGAGGGCGGCG
Organism: Fibrobacterota bacterium; assembly: GCA_043802925.1. GTDB lineage: Bacteria > Fibrobacterota > OXYB2-FULL-49-7 > OXYB2-FULL-49-7 > JAEUSG01 > JAZDKP01. The sequence goes on from JAZDKP010000028.1 coordinate 15,450, forward strand.
GTGTTGCTGGAGTCGGGCACCGAGATGACGATGTCGGCTTTGGCCGGGTGTTCCCTGGCGAGTTGATAGCCGAGTGCGCGGCGCACCCGGTCCACGCTGTGCTTGAAGATGCGTGAATCAGGCCGTGAAAAATAGATGAACTCGAAGATGCAGTGCGCTTTTTTCTTTTCTCGGGCGTAAATAACCGAACGCAGTCCTTCGGGTCCGATGAACAGGACCTCGCCCGGTTCGATGTCGCGAACGTATGTTGCGCCGAGAATGTCGAATGCGCAGGTTTCGGAGGCCACAATGTATGCGCTACCCAGTTTGCCGAGACAGAGGGGCCGGACGCCGTGCGGGTCGCGCGCCGCAATGAGGTGGGTCTCGGAAACAAAAACAAGCGAAAAGGCGCCTTTGGTCTGATGAAGGGCGTCGATGATTGCGTCCAGGAGTTTTTTCTTTTTTGAGCGTGCGATGAGGTGGAGAAAAACCTCGCTGTCGTTGGTGGACTGGAAGATGGAACCCTTGTCTTCCATGCCGCGGCGGAGCGAAAGCGCGTTGATGAGATTGCCGTTGTGCGCCACGGCCAGCTGTCCGCGTTTGGAGGCCATGGCAATGGGCTGTGAATTGAGCAGGCTGGATGTGCCGGTAGTCGAATAGCGGGTATGGCCGATGCAGATGTGGCCGGAAAAGCCCTGGAGCCGGGGAAGCTTGCGCGCCATGTTGGCCACCAGGCCGATGGATTTGTAGTTCTGAACCAATTGGCCGTTGCTCACGGCCATGCCAGCGCTTTCCTGGCCCCGGTGCTGGAGCGCGTGCAAACCGAGCAGCGCAAGGCGTACGGACTCTTTTGACCCGTAGACACCGACGATGCCGCACTCTTCGTGAAACTTGTCGGGCATGTTCCGTTCCTCCGTCATTCCGCCCCGTCCCAGCAGTAGGTGCAGAGCTTGTCCTTGGGCAGGCCGATGGCGGCCACGAGGTCATCGAGTTTCTGGTACTGGAGCGTCGTGAGCTGGAGCCGCTGGCGGATGCGTTCCACCATGGCCGCGTACTTGTCGGTCAAAGGGTCCGCGTACTGCGGGAGGTTTGCGTCGTCACGCCCCTCAAGTTCCTTGATGGCCTTGCGCCCCGCGAGGTCGAGCGAGGAACGCGAACGCGAGAAGTTGAGGAATTTGCAGCCGTACACGAGCGGCGGGCAGGCGGGCCGCATGTGCACCTCGCGGGCCCCGGCGTCGTACAACCGGCGGATGGTGTCCTGCAGCTGGGTTCCGCGCACGATGGAGTCGTCCGAGAAAAGCAGGCGCTGGCCCTGGATGAGGTCCTGCACGGGAATGAGCTTCATCCGCGCCACGAGATCGCGGATAGACTGGTCCGTGGGCATGAAGCTGCGTGGCCAGGTGGGCGTGTATTTGACAAAGGGGCGGGTGAAGGGGATTTTGGCCTCGTTGGCGTATCCGATGGCGTGCGCCACGCCCGAATCCGGAATGCCGGCCACGCAGTCCACGCAGGATTTGTCGGCCCGGGCCAGGGCCGCGCCGCAACGGTAACGGCAGGACTCGACATTGATGCCTTCGTAGGATGAAGGCGGGTAACCGTAATAGACCCAGAGGAAAGAACATATCTGCATGCGGCTGCCGGGCAGCTTTTTCTGGACCACGGCCTCTTCGGTCATGAGCACCACTTCGCCGGGCCCGAGATAGCGATCGATTTCGTAGCCGAGGTTGGGAAATGCGCAGGTTTCGAAGGAAGCCGCGAACGCGCCCGTCTTTTTTCCGATGACCACGGGTGTGCGGCCCAGCCGGTCGCGCGCCGCGTAGATGCCCTGGTCGGTCAGCAGAAGGATGGAGCAGGAGCCCTGGATGACCTCCAGCGCGTGCTGGATGCCGTCCTCAAAGGTGGCCTCATGGTTGATCAGCGTGGCGATGAGTTCCGTGGCATTGATTTCGCCGCCGCTCATCTCGGAAAAGTGCGCTTTGTGACGGTAGGCGGTCTTCATAATCTCATCGGCGTTTGTGATGACGCCCACGGTCACGATGGCGTAGACGCCAAGGTGAGAGCCGATAATGAGGGGCTGGTCCTCGTAGTCGCTGATGACGCCGATGCCCCGGCGGCCGTGCAGCGAGGGAAGGTCGTCCTCGAACTTGGACCGGAACGGGGCGTTGCTGATGTCGTGGATATGGCGCTTGATGGCGCCGTCGACCATGACCGCCATGCCGCCGCGGCGCGTGCCGAGGTGGGAGTGGTAGTCCGTGCCGAAAAAGAGGTCGGTCACGCAATCATCTTTGGATGCCACTGCAAAAAAACCGCCCATGTGGGTCTCCTATTCCTTATAATAATCCTGAAGAGGTTTGACGTCCATCGGTTTTTCCTTGAGTCTTTTGATGGCCTGTACCACGGCATGCGCCGCGCGTTTGGTCGTAACATAGGGAATGCCGCGATCCAGTGCGGTACGGCGGATGGCAAATGACTCGAGGATTGACTGTTTGCCCGCGGACGTGTTGATAAGAAAATCGATTTCCATGTTCGCGATCATGTCCACGATGTTGGGCCGTCCCTCTGATATTTTCAGGACGAATTCGGAAGGGATGTTGTTTTTGATGAGCTCAAGGCAGGTGCCTTTGGTGGCCACGATTTTAAAACCCAGGGCGTGCAATTCACGCGCCAGCTCCACGATTTTAGCCTTGTCGTCGTCCTTGACGGACATAAAGACGCGGCCCTTGAGTGGAAGCGTGTTGCCCGAGCCCATCTGCGACTTGGCGTAGGCCATGGCGAAATTGTCGGAGATGCCCATGACCTCTCCGGTGGAGAGCATTTCGGGGCCCAGGACCGGATCCACGCCCGGGAATTTGAGGAAGGGGAAAACCGCTTCCTTGACCGCAATGTGGCGGTAGACCGCTTCACGCGTGAACTTGAGGTCCTCCAGCGTCATGCCGGCCTGGATTTTGGCCGCGAGCTTGGCCAGCGGCACGCCGATGGTCTTGGCCACAAAGGGCACGGTGCGCGAGGCGCGGGGGTTGACCTCCAGAATGTAGATGACGTCATCCTTGATGGCGTACTGTACGTTGATAAGACCGCGTACCGAGAGTTCCTTGGCCAAAAGCCTTGTCTGCCGCTTTATTTCTTCGACCACAGCGGGCTTTAAGGTCACGGCCGGCAGCGAGCAGGCCGAATCGCCCGAATGAATGCCCGCCTCCTCAATATGCTCCATGATGCCTGCGACCACCACGAGGTTGCCGTCCGAAATGGCGTCCGCGTCCACCTCCGCCGCGTCGCTTAAGAATTTGTCGATGAGAATGGGATGGTCGGGCGAGGCCGCAATGGCGCGTTCCACGCTGGACTGGAGCGAGGGCTCATCGTATACGATTTCCATGGCACGGCCGCCAAGAACAAACGAGGGGCGTATCAGGATTGGATACCCGATGCGGCGTGCGATTTCGAGCGTTTCGTCATAGCTGACGGCGGTCCCGCTTTCGGGCTGGCGCAGCTGGAGCTTGTCAATGACTTCCTTGAAGAGCTTGCGATCCTCGGCGCGGTCAATGGATTCCGGCGAAGTGCCGATAATGGGCACGCCCGCCTCCTTAAGCGCGGCCGCGAGCTTGAGGGGCGTCTGCCCGCCAAACTGCACGATGACGCCGTCCGGTTTTTCCTTGTCCATGATGTTCATGACGTCTTCAAACGTGAGCGGTTCAAAGTAGAGCTTGTCGGAAGTGTCGTAGTCGGTGGACACGGTCTCGGGGTTGCAATTGACCATGATGGATTCCACGCCGATTTCGCGCAGCGCGAAACTGGCATGCACACAGCAGTAGTCGAATTCGATGCCCTGGCCGATGCGGTTGGGCCCTCCGCCGAGGATGACCACCTTGCGCCGTTTTGTGGGGTTGGCCTCGCACTCCTTTTCGTAGGTGGAATAGAGGTAGGGGGTGTGCGCCTCAAACTCCGCGCCGCAGGTATCGACCATTTTGTAAACAGGGGCCACGCCCAGCTTTTTACGGTATGCGCGGAACACCGATTCCTTCATTCCCGTGAGCGCGGCGAGGTAGTTGTCGGCAAAGCCATACTCTTTGGCCTGCTTCAACAGTTCCGGCGAAAGTCCTTTGCCGGCCTGCGCCTTGATTTCCCCTTCAAGTGAAATGATGTCCTTGATGTTGTTCAGAAACCAGGGGTCGATGCGGGTCATTTCAAATATTTCATCGAGGGTCATTCCTCGACGGAAGCCTTCGGCCACGTACCAGAGCCGGTCCCAGTATATTTTCTTGATGCGTTCCTTGAGATAGGTGACGGGTGTGCCGGGGTCGCGGTAAATGGCCTCGATATATTTATTGTCGAGTGAAAAGCGGCTTATTTCCAGTGAACGCAGTGCTTTTTGAAACGATTCCTTGAACGTGCGGCCGATGGCCATGGCCTCGCCCACGGATTTCATCTGCACGGTGAGGGTCTGGTCCGTGTTCTTGAATTTTTCGAAGGTGAAGCGCGGCCACTTGACTACACAATAGTCGATGGTGGGCTCAAAGCAGGCGGGCGTTTTTTTGGTGATGTCGTTGGGGATTTCGTCGAGCGTGTAGCCGATGGCAAGCAGGGTCGCAATTTTGGCGATGGGAAAACCCGTGGCCTTGGACGCGAGCGCGGAACTGCGCGACACCCGGGGGTTCATTTCAATGACGTAGAGCCGGCCGTTCTTGGGGTTGACCGAGAACTGGATGTTGGAGCCGCCGGTTTCGACGCCGATGGCGCGGATAATTTTAAGCGCCGCGTTGCGCATGATCTGGTATTCCTTGTCGGTCAGCGTCTGCGCGGGGGCCACGGTGATGGAGTCGCCGGTGTGGATGCCCATGGGGTCGAGGTTTTCGATGGAGCAGACGATGACCACATTGTCCTTGCGATCGCGCATGACCTCGAGCTCGTATTCCTTCCAGCCGATGACCGATTCCTCCACAAGAATCTGCCGGCGCGGGGAGAGGTTCAATCCCCATTCCACGTAACGCCGGTATTCTTCCATATTGTAGGCGATGTTGCCGCCCGTGCCGCCCAGGGTAAAAGAGGGGCGGATAATGGCCGGAAACCCCACCTCTTTAATGACCGTCATGGCCTCGTCCATGCTGTGCGCCATGCCCGAGCGGGGCACTTCGAGGCCGATGTCCTGGATTATCTTTTTGAAAAGGTCGCGCTTTTCAGCTTTATTAATGGACTCGAGGTTGGCGCCGAGCATGCGCACACCTTCGCGTTTGAGCACACCGCTTTCGGCAAGCGCCACGGCCATGTTAAGGCCGGTCTGGCCGCCCAGCGTGGGGAGCAGGCTGTCGGGCTTTTCCTTCCTGATAATCTTCTCGATGATCTCCGGCGTGATGGGTTCCACATAGGTGCGGTCCGCGGTTTCGGGGTCGGTCATGATGGTGGCCGGGTTGCTGTTGATGAGGATGACCTTGATGCCCTCCTGCTTCAACACTTTGCACGCCTGCGTGCCCGAGTAGTCAAACTCGCAGGCCTGGCCAATGACAATGGGCCCGGAACCGATGATCAGGACCTTCTTGATGGATTTGTCTTTAGGCACAATTCTCCCCAATCATTTTATTTCAGCGGATGTCCGCGTGATAGCTCTGCAGGGACTTCACGTCCGTCTTTTTTTCTTTAAACGCCGCGATGCCTTTAGCCGCGGCGCGGGCCGCGGCCAGCGTGGTCACATAAGCCACTTTGTGCTTGATGGCCGCCTTGCGGATGTACGAATCATCCGAGGTGCCGAGCTTGCCGATGGGCGTGTTGATGACCAGCTGGATTTCGCCGCTTTTGATGGCGTCCACGATGTTGGGCCGGCCTTCCTGAAGTTTCAGGATCCGTTCAACGGTTACGCCGTTCTTGGTCAAGTACTGCTGCGTTCCTTCCGTGGCCTTGAGGGTAAAGCCCAGGCCACGGAACTCCTTCGCCACCTCCAGCGCCTCTTTTTTATCGGGCCCGGACACTGAAATGAGTACGGTGCCGGACGCAGGGAGCACGGATTGGGCCGCTTCCTGCGCCTTGTAGAAGGCGAGGCCGTACGAATCGGCCATGCCCAGCACTTCGCCGGTAGAGCGCATTTCCGGCCCAAGCACGGGGTCGACCTCGTGGAACATGTTAAAGGGGAAGACCGCTTCCTTGACGCCAAAGTGCGGAATCTTTTTGTGGACAAGCTTGGCGTCCGCCAGTTTCTGGCCCATCACCAGGCGCACGGCCACGGGCACCATGGGGATGTTGCACACCTTGGAGACGAGTGGCACGGTGCGCGAGGCGCGCGGGTTGGCTTCCAGGATAAAAACCTTATCATTCGCAATGGCGTATTGGATGTTGATGAGGCCCACGACTTTCAACTCCACGGCAATCTTTTTTGTGTATTCCTCGATGGTCTTGAGGTGCTTGTCGGGAATGGAGACCGAGGGCAGTACGCAGGCGGAATCGCCCGAATGGATGCCCGCGAGCTCGATGTGCTCCATGATGGCCGGCACAAAAGCGTCATTGCCGTCTGAGATGGCATCGGCCTCGAGTTCGAGTGCGTTCTCGAGGAATTTGTCAATCAAAATAGGCCGGTCGGGTGATATGTCCACGGCGCGCTCCACGTAATGACGGAGCATCTCTTCGTCGTGCACGACTTCCATGCCGCGGCCGCCGAGCACGTATGAAGGACGGACCATGAGCGGATAGCCGATTTTTGCGGCAATGGCCAGGGCCTGGTCGAGGTTGTTGGCCATGCCGGATGCGGGCTGCGGGATTCCGAGTTTTTCCATAACTTTGCGGAAACGGTCGCGGTCCTCGGCGAGGTCGATGGCCTCGGTGGTGGTGCCGAGAATTTTGACGCCCGCCTGCTCCAGTTCCTTGGCGATGTTGAGCGGGGTCTGGCCGCCGAACTGCACGATGGCGCCGAGGGGCTTTTCCTTGTTGTAAATGGAGAGCACGTCCTCGACCGTAAGCGGTTCAAAGTAGAGTTTGTCGGAGGTGTCGTAGTCAGTGGAAACCGTTTCAGGGTTGCAATTGACCATAATGGTCTCGTATCCGAGTTCGCGCAGGGCAAAGGCCGTGTGCACGCAGCAGTAGTCGAACTCGATGCCCTGGCCGATGCGGTTGGGGCCGCCGCCGAGGACCAGTACTTTTTTGCGGTTGGAGACGCCCACCTTATCCGGCGCGTTGTAGGTCGAGTAGTAATAAGCCGCGTTCTCCACGCCCGAGACCGGTACCGGCTCCCATGCTTCGACCATGCCCATTTTTATACGCTGGGCGCGAAGTTCGGTTTCGGGCACACCGAGAATTTTTGCCAGGTACTTGTCCGCAAAGCCGTCCTTTTTTGCCTGCTTGAGGAGTTCGTCCGGGAGGGCCTTGCCTTTGCAGGCCAGGACTTTTTCCTCCAGCTCCACGAGCTCCTTCATCTGCTGGATGAACCAGGCCTTGATGTACGTTTTCTTATGGAGCTCTTCCACGGTCGCGCCCTTGCGCAGGGCCTCGTACATGATGAACTGGCGCTCGCTCGTGGGATAGGCGAGGAGGGCCATAAGTTCGGAGAGCGACTTTTTGTTGAAGTCCTTGGCAAAGCCAAGGCCGAAGCGGCCATTCTCGAGCGAACGAATGGCCTTTTGGAAGGCTTCCTTGTAATTTTTGCCGATGCTCATGACCTCGCCCACGGCGCGCATCTGTGTGCCCAGGCGGTCCTCGGAGCCCTTGAATTTTTCAAATGCCCAGCGCGCGAATTTGATGACCACATACTCGCCCCACGGGGTGTATTTTTCGAGCGTGCCTTCACGCCAGTAGGGGATTTCATCCAGTGTAAGGCCGCCCGCGAGCAGGGACGACACCATGGCAATGGGGAAGCCCGTGGCTTTGGACGCAAGCGCGGAGCTGCGCGAGGTGCGCGGGTTGATTTCAATGATGACCACGCGCCCTGTTTTAGGGTCGTGCGCGAACTGGACATTGGTGCCGCCGATGACGCCGATGGCGTCCACGATATCATAGGACTATTTCTGCAGTTTTTTCTGCAATTCGGGCGCGATGGTGAGCATGGGGGCCGCGCAGAAGGAGTCGCCGGTGTGCACGCCCATGGCGTCGATGTTCTCGATAAAGCAGACCGTGATCTTCTGGCCCTTGGCGTCGCGCACGACCTCCAGTTCCAGTTCCTCCCAGCCCTCAACCGATTCCTCGATGAGAACCTGGTTCACAATGCTGGCCGACAGGCCGCGGGTCACCACGGTGCGGAACTCTTCCATATTATACACCAGGCCGCCGCCCGTGCCGCCCATGGTGTAGGCCGGCCGTATGATGCAGGGGATGCCGATTTCCTTGACCGCTTTTTCGGCTTCTTCAAGGCTGTGCGTGATGATGCTCCTGGGCATGTCAATACCCAGACCCGCCATGGTCTTTTTAAACACATCGCGATCTTCGCCGCGTTCGATGGCATCGGCCTGCACACCGATGATGTTCACGTTGTATTTTTTCAGGATGCCGTTTTTATGCAGGGAGGAGGAGAGGTTGAGGGCGGTCTGGCCGCCGAGGTTGGGAAGGAGCGCGTCGGGCCGTTCCTTGGCGATGATTTTTTCGAGCGTGGCCTCATTTAAGGGTTCGATGTAGGTGACGTCGGCCATGCCGGGGTCGGTCATGATGGTTGCGGGATTGGAGTTGACGAGCACGATTTTATAACCGAGTTTGCGGAGCGCTTTGCAGGCCTGGGTGCCGGAATAGTCAAACTCGCAGGCCTGGCCGATGACAATCGGGCCGGAGCCGATGATCAGGACTTTTTTGATGTCATTGCGTCTGGGCATGGGGATTTCTCTCTTTGCATTAGAGGTTTATGGGACATATAAATTGGTTCCGGAAAAATTGGGGTCACTCGTCAGGTTCATGCCCAGCTTGCGTAAGCCGGCCTCGTCGCCCGGGGCCGGGATGTGCGTCATGTGGATTTCGCAGCCTTCGAGTTCCCTGACTTTTTCAAGGGCCATCTGGGCCGCGGGGTTGGTGGTGGCGCCGATGGAGAGCGCGATGAGGGCTTCGTCAAGGTTCAGGCTTATCTGTTTGGACTTGAGGATGTTCTTTTTCAGCGCGCCAATGGATTCAAGGATGCCGGGTGAGAGCAGGTGCATGGGGTCCGGAAGGCCTGCGAGCCGTTTGACCGCGTTCAGCACGCAAGCCGCGGCCGCGTGCATGAGCGGGGAGTTCTTTCCCGTGATGATGGTGCCGTCGCGGAGCAGGATGGCCGCACCGCAGTAGGTACCCGCATTGCCTTTGCCCATGACCTCGGCCGCGGCAGCCGCGGCGCGCGCGGGTTTGACCACGGGCCGGTCTTCGGGCGAAAGGCCCAGTCCCTGCATGATGATTTCCGCGCGGTCCACGGTCTCCTTGCTGGCAAGGCCCATCATGTATTCGCAGGAGTAGCGGAACCAGCGGCGCAGAACCTCCTGACGGCTCGCTTCGCGCACCACTTCGTCGTCCACAATGGCAAACCCGGCGCGGTTGACGCCCATGTCCGTGGGCGACTTGTACACCTTTTCGCTGCCCATGATGCGTTCGAGGATGCGGCGCACCACGGGAAAGACCTCCACGTCGCGGTTGTAGTTGATGGTGGTTTCGCCAAAGGCTTCAAGCTGGAAGGGATCAATCTGGTTAAAGTCGCCGAGGTCCGCGGTGGCGGCCTCGTAGGCGATGTTGACCGGGTGCTTGAGGGGCAGGTTCCAGATGGGGAAGGTCTCGAACTTGGCGTAGCCTGAATTGACGCCTTTGACATGGTCGTGGTAGATTTGTGAAAGGCAGGTGGCCATTTTGCCGCTGCCGGGCCCCGGGCCCGTGACCACCACAATGGGCTTTTCCGTCTCGATATAGGGGTTGATGCCGTAACCGTTGTCGCTTACAATGGTATTGACGTCCGCGGGGTAGCCGGGGATGGCTTTGTGCGTGTACACGCGCACGTGACGCCGTTCGAGCCGGTCTATGAAAAGGCGCGCCGCGGGCTGGTGGTTGTACCGCGTGACCACCACGCCGGCCACCGAAAGGCCCCATTCCTTCAGTTCGTCGATGAGTTTGAGCGCGTCCGCGTCGTAGGAGATGCCAAAGTCCGCGCGCATCTTTTTGCGTTCGATGTCACCGGCGAAGATGCAGACTACGATTTCGGCCCGGTCTTTGAGCCGCTGGAGGAGCCGCATCTTGACGTTGGGGTCGTAGCCAGGCAGGATGCGCTTGGCGTGGTAGTCGAACAGGAGTTTTCCGCCGAACTCAAGGTAGAGCTTGTTCTGGAACCGATCCGCACGCTCCACGATGCTTTTGGTTTGCTCGTCGAGGTATTTTTCGTTATCAAAGCCTTTTTTCATGACGCTCATGCGAAGGTCCTTTCCATGGCGTTCTTGACAAGATTAAAGAAGAACGGGTCGGGCCGCTCGAGCTTGCTGGTAAGCTCCGGGTGAAACTGACAGCCCACGAAATAGGGGTGGTCGGGAAGCTCCATGATTTGCATGATGTGCTTTTCAGATGCCCGGCCGGAAAAGACGATGCCGTGCTTTTCCAGAGTTTCAATATAAGCGGGGTTCACTTCGTACCGATGGCGGAAGCGGCGGCGCACGGTGTCGTTCTTCAATATGCGATAGGCCAGCGTGTTCTTCTTCACTATCACGTCCTGGCCGCCCAGCCGCATGGTGGCGCCCTTTTCTTTGACGTATTTCTGGTCGGGCAGAATGTCTATGACCGGGTCTTCGGCCTTTTTACCGTCAGCGGTGACCTCGGCCGTATTGGCGCCCGCGATGCCGCACACATGGCGCGCAAACTCCACCACCGCGAGCTGCATGCCGTAGCAGATACCGAGATAAGGCACCTTGTTTTCCCGGCAGTGGCGGATGACGCTGATTTTTCCTTCTATGCCGCGCGCGCCAAACCCGCCCGGCACAATGACGCCCTGCACGCCGCGCAGCAGTTCTCCGGCGGATTGTTCGTTGGTTTCCATGCAGTCCGTGTCCACCCATTTTACCTGCACACGCGCGTGCAGCGACGCACCGCAGTGGGTGAGGGCTTCTACGACGCTGGCGTAGGAGTCCTCGAGCGCGGTGTACTTGCCGCAGATGGCGATGGTCACGGTCTCTTTGGGGCTCACCAGGTTTTCCTTGATGGTGTCGACCCGTTCTTTCCACATTTTGAGGTCAGGCGGGCTGTAAATGCCGAGTTTTTTATGGAGAATGGCGACGAGGCCTTCTTGTTCGTAGATGAGCGGGATTTCGTACACGCAGCGCACATCCGGCCCCGAGATAACGGCTTCTTTTTCAATATTACAGTAAAGCGCTATCTTCTCTTTTATCTTAGGCGTCAGATATTCGGAACAGCGGCCGATGACCACGTCGGGTTCAATGCCCAGTTCGTTCAGTTCGCGCACGCTCATTTGCGTGGGCTTGGTCTTTTGCTCGTTTACGCCGCTTGGGATGGGAATATAGGTGAGGTGCACGAAAACAATGTTCTCTTCCCCGACTTCACTCTTAAGCTGGCGCACGGCCTCAATATAAAACTGGTTTTCCAAATCGCCCACAGTGCCGCCGATTTCAATGAGCGCGAGATCCGCTTTTTCGTTGTCCACGATGCGCAAGATCCATTCCTTGATTTCGTTGGTCACGTGCGGGATAAACTGCACGGTATGGCCCAGGTAGTCGCCGCGCCGTTCCTTTTCCAGGATGGTCTTGAAGACCTTTCCCATGGTGAGGTTCCACTCAAACTTGCAGTCCACGCCGATAAAGCGCTCGTAGTGGCCAAAGTCCATATCCACTTCGCCGCCGTCGTCGAGCACAAAAACCTCGCCGTGTTCGATGGGGTTCATGGTACCGGGGTCGGTGTTTAAATACCCGTCGCACTTGATGGGAACGATGTTGAGGTTGGAGGAGAGGAGGCGGCCGATGGAGGCGGAGGCGATTCCTTTGCCGAGTCCGGAGAGAACACCCCCTGTAATCACAATGAACTTCGGTGACTTGGAGGTTTTATTGGGTTTCATCGGCTTTTTTTGCCTGCCATAATATGCGTTTTGTTGTGAGCCGAAGGCAATCTAAAAACGCGCGATTCATGTGCTATTAGGAAAAAAAATGCTGGGAAATTTTCAGAATGAAAGCTGGGAGGGGAAAAGGCGGCAGGCAATAAGTCCCAGGTCTTTGTTTGATAATAAGTTAAGAGGAAAATAAATCCACAACATCCATCTTAATGGGTGAGGCTGTATTTGGATCTGAAAGTGGGAAAAGCTGGAAAGTATACTGATAAACAATATTTGCATTTTGATCGGTGTCAGCAATAGCCATTATTTCCTTATGAAAATCATTTGTCTTTTCACAAATCAAACGATACGAATCTTTTGAAACTCCAAGACATACAGCTGTTACATTTCTTTGTTCGGGCGGGTAATTATAAATTGCATGAGTCGCTATTTTAATCAGAGTGGCATGATAATCTCTAATAGTACGACTGATGACTTTGTCTTCGGTTGCAATATTCTTTTGAGTCGATGCAAAAAAGCCATCTTTCCTTTTCTTTATGAATCCTAGATTAATCAACAAAGCAACGGAATCGCGCGCCTGCTGTGAAGATATTGGAGGTTGGACCATATTTGCCAGCCAATTGTAATCGCCGGAAAAACGATACATATCGATGAGCGAACGAATTACGGAATGATGCCATTTGGAGAAATATTCATATTGGTAAGGTTTGATACTGTAAAGGCAAAGAGACGCGTTCTTGCTGTCATTCGCAATCATTTTCAACCGTAATGCGAGGTATTTTCTTTCGCGGCCGACATTGCTTTGATTAAAGCTTACAAGGGTTTCAAAATAAATGGATTCGATCTGAGTATGGCTCAGTGCAAGCGAAATGTTAACTATAGCGCGTTTCGATAGGTTGCGATATCCGTTAAGGACCGAATAAATGCTGCTTTTCGATTTGAATCCAATGGCAGTGGCAAAACGTTGCAGAGAGTATTGGCTGTCGCGCCTCTTTCGTTGAGAGTAATAATCGGAAAGATATATTCGATAATCGTTATAGCAAAATATGGCTTTCATGTTGGGTCTTGTTGTCGGCAAGTAAATTAATATTGTTATGGGCTGTTGTAAATATATTTCATCAAGGTTGTGCGCAAAATGCGCACGATAAATAACAATGGCTATTGATGATATTCAAAACGGTATGTATTTTACAAAGTGTGATATTTCATTAAAGGTTGTTTTGTGTAAGGCCAGAAAAATAGTACGGCCTTTAATTCATTCAGAAAAGGAGGTTTTATGGCTGCAACACTACCATTAAACGGAAACGGGGACATTACTCAGAATAGCACAACCCCCGCGGACGGACTCTATAAGCTTGCCAATATTGGTGCTGGTGGAGATGCAGCAGGTAAAAAACTGACCATTGAAGGGTCAAATGCCGCTGGGGCGGGTTCGCATGATGGAGGTGATATTGTTTTGATGCCTGGGTTAAGCAGCGCCGGTGGCACGTCTGGTGTCGTAAAAGCATATAGCCAGCAGACGGAAATACAGTTTGTTGTCTATGATACATATCCCAGAATCAAGTTTGTTGGAGGTTCGGCAATAATAAACTGGCCTTCAAGTGATCATATATATTTTGGTGAAACATCATATACGGGAAATTTCCTAGTTCGAGGAGCTAAAGTCGGTATTAATACGACAAGTCCAGGGGAAAAACTGGAAGTAAGCGGCAACATTAAAGCAACTGGCGGAGGATATAACAATGGCCATTTAGTCTTAGGTGGATACCATCTTTATGTCGACGGAACAGGTGATTTGCGAATAAAAAATGGTGCGCCCACTTATGATGGCGACGGAACAGTTGTTGGTACGCAGTCCTAATATAGGAAAATGCTCGTAGGGTTTTAGAACAGGGTTGCAATAAGTTAGCGGCCCTGTTTTTGATTTATCAATCTATAAAGTTGTCGATTTGTAGATAGAAAAGATGATATTTTAATGCAAATTAGAATCGTTGTTGATTCAACACATATACCCCGTGGTCTTGCAACGGACACCTTTTGGAAGGGAAAGTTTGAAAACCGTAGGTTTTCATATATGTTTTCACAGCTCATACCCTGTGCTCTTGGCCCTCTTTTTGAAATAGTAAAATGCAAAAGAAAGCTCACAAATATAAACAAACACCCCCTATTATTATTCAAAACACCCTGTCTGATACTTCAAGCAGCGTTTTAAGACAGCCGGCCATAATAATATTCTTTTTGCTTCTGATTGTTCCGGTCCGCTGGGCCTTTCAATACGATGTCCTGCCCATACAGGATTTGCCCAACCATCTTGCAAACGTAAAAATCCTGCTCAATTACCATTCATCGGATTTCTTTCAAAAGAACTTTATTTTGGACCTGTTCCCGTATCCCTATTTGCTCCAGGATATATTACTGTCAATCCTGGTGCTGATGGGAGGCGCGGACTTCGCCGGGAACTGTCTTGCCGCTCTTGCAATGGTATCGATTCCTTTGGGCCTGTTTTATCTCATTAAAACAATCAACCCCTCAAAAACTTATCTGAGCTATTTTTCTTTGCCATTTGCATGGAACATGCTCTTGCTAAAAGGCAATTTGAATTATTTGATGGGAATCGCCCTGCTGCTTATCAGTCTGGCATTATTGTGGGGAAAACTGATTGTTGTGAACAACAGGTCGCCTAAAAGATGGTGGCCGATTATTGTTTGCATCGTGCTTTTATATTTGGCCCATTTGGCGGCGTTTGTTTTATTCCTCGTCCTTGTCGCGATACTAATTTTCTATAAGTACATATCGCAAAGACAACTTACCCGGTTTGCCTATTGGCTTCATGTTGCAGGGTTCGTATTTGCTTTTTCCGTGGCCTATGTGGTATTAATAACGCTTTTAGGCGCCCAATCGCAGACCGATTATACCAGCATAACCGGAAAAGCGATAAAAGTGTTCCTGTTGGCTTATGTGCTTGATTGGTGGGATTGTTATTTCCTCGTTCCAGTCCTGGTCTTACTTGGCGCGCTTGTTTTAATCAGCATGTTGCGGATTAAAGAAGAGCCGCTTCCGTTCATTCTTTGCGGAACGTTGGCGCTGATATACATGCTGGCGCCGATTCAAATCGGAAGCCTTGTCCGGCCCGAGGAAAGGGTGCTCTATCTCTTGGTTTTTATTTTACCGATTTGTTGTATCAACAACAGACATGTTAGACTGGAAAAGGGTTTGGTCATATGTTTGTGCGTTGTCTCTTTCTTTCTGGCCAGTCAATTCTTTGCCAGGTTTGCGGATACCATTTACCCGTCGTTGAGCAGTGCCCGGACCCTGCTGCGGCGGGTGTCTCCGGGTAAAAAACTGATACCGTTACTTGCTGCGCAATCACAGGTCGGACGGTTGAGGCCGCTGAGTTTTATTGACGCGTATTATGTGATTGATGGCAACGGATATGTCCCGACATTGTTTTCAACCCAGTATATGACGGTCAAATACCGGGAAAAGCCGGTTTTTTCATGGGACCAACAGAACGATTCAATGTTCAAACAATAT
>JAZDKP010000029.1:0-5958 GCA_043802925.1 Fibrobacterota bacterium
GGAAGTATCCAACGGGGGTGGTTATTCCAAAATCACAGATGGATGAGCTATCGCTAATTCGAGATGAGTTTCATGGAGACTGGAATTATGTGCTCCAGCCGCGTTAAAGTTGAACAGTTTAATTTGATCAAAGTCCTAAGCATTGAGATGTGGTGGACCCATTTGAGTACGCGGTGTACGAATGTCCCCGTCATCATATATGACAGCCTGACTGCGCTGGATACGATGACTATCAACCAGACAGCAAACGGCGGGCTC
This sequence comes from Fibrobacterota bacterium, assembly GCA_043802925.1. Classification (GTDB taxonomy): domain Bacteria; phylum Fibrobacterota; class OXYB2-FULL-49-7; order OXYB2-FULL-49-7; family JAEUSG01; genus JAZDKP01. The sequence goes on from JAZDKP010000029.1 coordinate 259, forward strand.
TGGAATATGCTGATGCCTGGCGCCTCTTTTTCAACGCACCAGATACGCATTGAAATCCGCCATCCGGGGGTGGCTTCAAGAAATATCTGCGCGGACGCCGTGCGCATCATCGGCAATCCCACGACCATTTCCGGCGGCACGGTTGCCGCAGAAGCCGCCCTTTCCGATATCAATTTGCCGTTCTCGCTTATGGCCTGCCCCAATCCTTTCAATCCGACCCTAAGCGTAACCTATTCCATACCGGTTGAGTCCCCGGTCGAACTGGCCGTCTTCAATGTCCAGGGAAGGAAAGTGATGGACCTTTCGCACAACGCTGCGATGATGCCGGGCCGCTATACCACAACTTGGAACGGAACAGAGGAAAACGGAAAGCGCGCCTCAAGCGGTTTATATATCGTTCAACTCCGCATGGGTAAAAGGATAAAAATCTTTAAAGCCATGATGCTGAAATAATTCTTAGCGAACGCATACATATCCAACGTATGTGTGCTAACGGTAAGAAGCGAGGAACGGACCCTTAGACAAATCATCGAGTCCGGCTCAAAGGGCTTCACGCCTGCAATCGGTACAGGAACTCCGCCACGCTGATGATTGGGATGCCGCGGAAATTTTTTAAAACCAGCAAATCATCATCACCGGTTACAATCATGCCGCTCCGGCTTTCAAGCGCGCATTCCAAGACAATATGATCCTTCCGGTCCCTGCATTCCCGAATGACTTTTTCACGTGGAAACACCGGATGGCATAACGCTTCAACCTCCTCAATAAACATTGCGGCCTGTTCTTGCGTCAGTTTGAATTTCGGTTTAAACAGTGTGCCGTGGAGTTCGTTGACTATGGCCTTGGAAATAAACAACCGGACTGTGCCATCAATCGCCTTTTCCAGAGCCTCCCGTGGACGGCCGCCGAAAAGCAGAGCGGAAACAAACACATTGGTATCAAAAACCGCTGTCATTTTTTTGGCATCCGGACGCGCCGGATTTCCGATACCACGTCCGCTTCTGTCAGGCCGGAGGCGCGGCCCGCCGCTGATCCGTACGAGAAGATTTTCTTCCACCGTTTTCGTTTGTCGATATACATCCGGGCCGCTTCCCGGATGAGTTCCGAACGGGACCGGGCTTCCTGCCGGGCCACGGAATCGATTTGCTGGATGAGATTGCCTGTAAAGGAAATGTTGACCGTATATGCCGCCATGGTGACCTCCGGATATAATATACAATTATTGTATATAATTCGCAATTCGGTACTGCGTTCACTTCAAGAACGTAATTGTCCGGGAAAGCACCTTGTTTCCCGCCCTCAGCTTGGCAGCGTACACACCCGAAGGCAGTCCGCCCGCGTTCCAGACATAACCCTTGGCAAGTGTCCGCATATCCGTCTTTGTGCGCTTGATCAGACCGCCACTTACGGTATAAATGGACAGTTCGGCCGCGGCGTTGGGATCGTCAATTTTTCCGTTCAGACGGATGAGCGCGGAGGGGTTGCACGGGTTGGGCGAAACACACAGCGAAAGCGGCCCGCCTGCAGCAGCGTCGGCCTCTGATTCAATCGAAATCGGAGAATTGACAGAATCGGGTATGGCCAGGTAAAAGAGCGCGCGGTAATTGGCGCGGCCGTTAAGCGCGAAGTCCTTGTTCGTATTGGAATAGGGGGAGGCCGAGAAGAGGTTCACCTTGGCGATGCAGGTGGCGCGCAGGGCTGGGTTGGTGTTCGCGGCCAAAAACCCGTATCCGAGGGAGGTGTTGGATAAACCGTACTGGATGCGGTTGGAATTGTCCGCCCACCTCGCCAGATATTTTTTTACGCTGTCCTGCGTGCTGTAGGGATAATAAGTCTGGAAAAAAACCCGGCCCATCAGATCCAGCGAATCCCCGTAGTTCGCGGCAACGGGCTCGTCCCCCAGCAGGTAATAATAATCGACCACGCTCTCCGTCAGGAAACCCCACATGAAGGTCTGGCCGATGACGCCGGAATTGGCAATCCAGTCCTGCAGGTTGCTCCAGATTCCCATGAGCTGGATCAGGTATTTGGACTGCTTGGTGTGATAATAGGCGTAACAGAGGGATTCCATGATGTGTGCGGCGCGGCGGCAATACACGTTGATATCATCGCCCTGGCCGCAGGAGACGCCGAACTTGCTGATCCAGTTCCACGCTTCGACGCTGGTTTCGAGCGCGCGCCGGTCGCCTAACAGCAGCCAGTTTTCGAACATGCTCTGGGTTTTGTGGTGGCTGGCGTGGCTTTCGATATGCACGTGCGCGGAATCGTTTTCCGGCGGGTCGCCGACGCAGTGGTTGGTGGCGGGAGAGTAGCGGCAGCCGCCGGTCATACCGTGTGCGGGGCCGAAATGGCCCTGATGGATGTCTTCGATATGGTTGGCATTTAGGTTCGCGTGTTCGAGATGAACGATGTTCCCGGTGCGGGCAAAGGCCTGGAAAGCCATGTGCGGCAAATCGTAGTAATTGCCGTCGTACGCGCGGTCCCATAATACGGCGGGGTTCGACCAAATGTAATGGAGTCCGTCCCCGTAATTGAGGTAGCCGTACGTGTCGAGGCCCAAACGGGAAGAGACTTCGTTCCTGACCGCGTTCCAATGGCTGGTATATTTGGATTCCATGGCCTGAACCACGGTCCAGTCGGAAGATTCATACAGCGACTGGCGGGGCGGGACAAGGCGGCCTATGCCGTAGGTCTTGTGGCAGTACCAGTCCGCGGGTGCCACGGCAAAAAGACGGTTCCGCACGCCCACAACCTGCGCTCGCTGTTCGTCCGGCGTATCGTCATTGAAGAATACGAGACGGACCTCCTGCGTGCGGGAGATGCCGGCGAACACCTGCAGGTTTTCGGCGCACCGCCCGGAGTAGAAATTGATGATGAGGTTCCCGTCTCCGTTCACCTCCATGCCCTGAGGATACATTTCCCAGAACCAGTTGAAACCCGCGACCACGCCCTTGGCGTTGTCAGAAAGTGAAACCCAGCCCAAGTCGCGCGGCTTGGTAAGTACAGGGTTGTACGTGAGCATCGGCGCCTGGCCGCCGTTTACAACGTCCACGCCCAACAGGCTACCGCTTCTGCGGCGCGAAAAGGTGTGGGCCTTTTGTCCTGAAGCAAGCGTCGCCGCGTCGTAACCGCCCGCTTTGGCGACAAGCGTGTTGGCGGCGGAAAGCGAAAGCGGAAGCACGGCCCGGATGTCCGTGAAATAGGTGCAGGCCAGCGGGTTGGTGTGCCGGTATTCCACCGTATTTTCAAGACGCACGATTTTGGATCCGGCATAGGCATAGATCCGGGTGGTGTAATTAAGCGTGCTGTCGCCTCCCGCGGACTTCAGGACGCCTACGGCCTTCAGGACCGCTGCCATGGGGCCCTGGCGCTCGATGGTGACAGTGGAATTGGCGTCGTTGGCCGAGGAATAGGTATGGGTGTTAAGCGTGTGGGTGAGGCCGTTGTTGTGCGTGGCAATGAGTTGGTGGGCCGCGTCATAGTCCTGGTTTCCGGATTCGTCAATCCAGGCCTGATCGATGAGGTTGAAGTTCGCCTTGCGCACAATGAACCGGAGCACCCCCGTATTCACGGTGAGAGTCGCGCCGTTGTCCACGACACTGAGGCCCGTGACGGCCGAATAAGGCGCGGTTTCGCTGTGCAAAGACACGGTCCTGGTCTGGTTGGCGGCAACATCCGTTTGGAAGTCGAGGTGAAGGAAGCGGATGGCATTGCGGTGGTTGAGCCAGCGGGTGGCCACGCGGAATTCGCAGGGAAGGATGGTGTTGGAGGCGTCGCGCAGTGTAAACAGTGCGGTGTCTGACATGAGACCGGATTCGGGCAGCGGGACGCCCATGAGAATGGGCTCTTTGACGCGGTTGACGCCGGCCCGTTCCGTGATGGTCAGATCCACTAACTTTTCGGCAAAAATGTTTGTAAAAGCGAGGACAATAAAAATCTGCACGACAAATCCTGAACGCATATAAGCCTCCTTTTTGCGTAATGTCAGATATGGCCCCGCCTCTCTCCCCCTAATTTCATATATATAGGGGCAGGATGTCAAACATTCCGGCACCGCTGTCAGCGGAACCGGTTGCTCCGGAAACGGAGGATGCCGGGGACTCTTTGCCGGACTACTTGTGCTGAGCCTGTCGAAGCATGATGTTTCTGAGAATGACGGTCAAACGGACTGAAAACGGCGCTGGGTGGAACTTTCGCCTGCTGGGATTCTTTTCGCTTGATTTCAATGAGAAAGGGGTCTATCTTATGCTACGGACTGAATTCATGGTTTTGTGTCAACTGGAGCGTGAATTCAGAGATAAAGCGGGAATATGGGAGAAAAACGGTTGTATGGACAAAGATATTTTAATCAAGAGGTGGCCGATGAAACTCGATGAGAAAATGATATTAAAATCTAGGCAGCGATCTTTTGCCCTTATCTTATGTGCGGTTTGCACACTTTTGATGTGCGGTTGCGCGAAAAAAACACCCAAGGTCTATCGGGTGGGCATTATTTCCGGCGCAGAGTATTTTACAAGTATCGCGGATGGCTTCAAGGCTAAAATGACCGAGTTGGGCTACACCGAAGGCAAAAACATCGTCTATAACCTGCAGAAACTGAACGCTGATCCTGAAGGGGAAAAGCGAGCCGCCAAAAAATTTGTGGAAGATAACGTTGACCTCATTTTTGCGTTTCCGACGGATCCGGCTGTCGCGGCCAAGACAGCGGCCCGCGGGACGAACATCCCCGTCGTTTTTGCCATGGCCGGCATCGAAGAAAGTAATCTGGTGGAAAATGTGCGGCAGCCGGGGGGCAACATCACCGGCGTTCGTTTTCCGAGTCCGGAGAACACCGCCTTGCGTTTTGAAATCTTGCACGAATTGGCGCCGCAGGCCAAACGAATTTACATCCTTTATGACCCCCTTTACCCCAATGCGCCCTTTGCGCTTAATTCGGTGCGTTCGACGGCCTCGTCTCTCGGCATAGCATTGGTAGAGGAGCCCGTGAAAGACAGGGCAGAGCTCCAGACTGCTTTAGAAAGGCGATCTCGATTGGCCGATATTGGCATTGATGCCGTATACCTTATGCCTGATATTATTAACAATTCAGGTTTTGGACTTATCATCCAGTTTGCGAATGAACATAAATTGCCGGTCGGCGGCGGAATGCACAATACGGCGGACTTAGGCGCCATGTTCAGTTGTGTTCCCGACAATCCCGATCAAGGCCGGTTGGCGGCAGTCCTGGTTGATAAAATCTTTGACGGCATTCCAGCGGGCACCCTTCCCGTTGTCACGCCCGAGTCCTATTTGCGGCTTAATTATAAAGTGATTCAAAAACATGGGCTGAAGGCAAGTGACGGTCTGTTAAGCAGGGCGAACGAAATAATCCGTTAAAACATCAAGGGGTGATTTGAAAAAAACAGAACCATTCCGGAGTTTAAGAGTCACGCTAAGAATTGCTTTCTTGGCCTTGGCAACGATAATTTTGCTGGTTTCCAGCAGCATGGATTTGTATGGCAACTTCCATAACCAACAAAAAGTTTTTACCGGTCTGCAACAACTCATTGCCCAAAACGCAGCCAATTCTGTCAAGGCTTTTATTCAAGAGAAAACCAGCGTGTTGGGAAAAGCGGCCAACATTGGCAATATGGCAAACGCCCGCAAACAAGAACAAACGCTAGTGATGGAGAAATTATTGGGCGGCGAACCTGCCTTTCG
>JAZDKP010000030.1:0-8172 GCA_043802925.1 Fibrobacterota bacterium
ACAGGTGACTCGCCGTTGCGTAGCAGGGCAGGAAGTCCTGTCACGGGTGCGCCAATCAGACACATGTAATTTATCCAATAGTACCTGATATGTCAGAAACCGCGATGAAAAGCAAGAAAATCAGGCGGGGTTAAAAGGTGATGATGGGATGTATTAGATTAGCGGCATATGCGTGCTGTATTTCGTTCGAAAAATTTCCGGCGATTCCGGCCCATCTGTTCCGTTGTCGCGCTCGCGCATACACAAGTATAGCGCTTCGCGCGGCGCCGGCACATCTGAACCGGACTAACCGGATTTTTTCGAATCCCGCTCCGCGGGAAGCGAAATACGCCGCGCAGATCATCTCGCGCCCGCAGACCCCGGGCGCGATACTTGCCCTGTTCTCAACCAGGCGTGTAAAATCTTCTCGGGCGCAGCCCTTGGCGAAGCCCGATGCAATCGTGGGGCGAATTTGGTTTCCCGACTTGTCGGGATTCGTAAAAGCAAGGCCAGCTTGGGCTGGCCGGGGGCGCGCCGCGCGAAGCATCAAACTCGTGTTTATGCGAGCGCGGGAAACCCACGGACAGCTTAAGATCGCGCCGCCTTTTGCGAACCAAATTCGCCCCACTATCGTAGAGAGGAATTAAACTTGGGTTGTGGGCATAGCCCCGCCTTATGAGGATAACACCATGCATCTAATGCAAATAGCGGGAACGCAATATCAACTGGCGGGCGACCGGCTGCGGGTCATCCAGGACGGCGACACAGTTTTGGATGTCTGCCTGAGTCCGGTCTTTGACGGCCGAACTGTCACCATCGCGTCCTGGCAGCCGACCGGTCCCAATGCCTTTGAAGCGTCCCTGGGTGAATACGGCCGGGCCTTCGTTGCCGAGCGGTTTGATAAACTCGCCTTCTGGATCAAGACGCCGGTCAAACAGTTTGAGAACGTCACCTACCTCTCGGATGGGATCATCTCCGGCAGTCATTGGCGCACGTTTGTGTCAGACGAGCATGAACGCCAGTGGGACAAGTCCGTGGACCAAAATATCCCCATCTCCTCGGCCTACGCCAATATTAATTCGCCGGACGGTACCACGGGCGGTGGCATGACCGATCCTGACGACATTCCCGTTCACTGGATTTGGAACGTCCATGTCCGCGCCTTTGTGCTGGGCGGTAAGGACCGCTGGCTGGGTGTGTCCATCCCCGGGCCGTGGGGAATCGGTGTCACGCGCCTTGCCATGCAAAACGAACATTTCAACCTCCGTTTTGAAGTCCTTCGCCCGGGATGTACCGAGGGGAATATGCCGGTCGTCTATTTCTGCCCCCATCTTTCCGATCCATTTGACGTCCTTGACGAGCATAGAATTTTGAGCGAAAAGCTCGGGCTTATGAACCTTGAGAAAAAAAACATTCCGCAGTGGTGGACGAACCCCTGGCAGGGTTTTTCCGACGAGTGGTACCGCCACCACCACGAGGGCCTCATTACCAAGGAGAAAGGTAACATCCTTGAATACCTCACCCAGTGGATTGAGAAGACCCGCCAGACCACGGGAATCCACGACCTCAACACCAACCTTGAACAGGGATGTTTCCGGCTTTACGGCGACTACCGCCCCGCCGAGAACATGGGCACAGCCAGGGACCTGCGCGCGCGCGTTGACGCCTGGCGTAAGGATGGCATCCATGCCGGCTTATACCTGCATCCTTTCATTGTCAACACCAAGGTAAAGTTCTATCAGGAACATCCGGAGGCCTTTTGCAAGCCCAAGGTCCCCGGCTTCCTCATGGGCTATGCCTGCGAGGAGTGGGATCCCGACCCGAAGTTCGCCCCCATTGACTGGACCCATCCCCTGGGCCGTAAGTTCATTCTTGATTGGGTGGAGTACATCCTATCCGATAAGGACGGCTGCGCGAATTTTGACGTCCTGCGCTCCAACCACTGGCGTTCGCCCGACCCGGGGGCGTACACCTTCCACGATCCGGACTGGGGCATCGGCGACATGATGACCTACAAGGTCCAGAAAATGCTTTACGACAAGGCCAAAGAGATTAAGCCCGAATGCCTGGTGACCAAGCTCGCGGTCGTGGACTGCTATATGCAGCCCACCTGCGACGCCATGCAGATGAGCGAGGATTGGACCAATACCATGGAGCCGTGGTATCGCCGCGCCCAGGTCGCCACGCGGCTGATGCGCAACAGCCTTCTTTACACCGATCCCTGGTTCGTCACCCGTACCAAGTGGAGTGAGTTTTACCTCGGGTTTCTCGTGGTCAATATCCCCGAGTGCCAGGCGGCCACCCACACCACCCACTGCTACTATCCCAGTTGGCGGCCATTGGCTGAGAAGCACTACCATCGCCGCCGGGCCGGGTATCTCATCTACCTGCACGCGCGTCCGGACCCCTCCGACGATATGCGCCTCACGTGGCGCGATGGACGGATGAGCGCGTTCCGACTTCGCACCGCGGGGCCGTTGGCCGGTTTCTACGCGGCGTTGGCGCTGGGCCCGAAGGGCATCGTCGGCTACAACGCGACGGAGGCCCTTGCCGCGGCGGCCGAAGCCCGCACCGACTGGATCCCGCTGCCGTCCAATGCTCGTTTACTCGGCGTCACCCGGGTCTGTCATGACGGCCGCGAAACGCCTTACGAGCATGTCTGCGACAATGCTCGTAATCGCGTGCGGATCCATATTGAGGATTGCGGCGGCGAAGTATTGTATTATCGTGTGCGATACGAACTGGCCTGAATCGCGGGCGGCGGAAACAGTTTAAACGAAAGATTTTTGCAATTAACTCAGCACCAAAAAGGAAGGAAAAGCATTATGGATAAAAAAGTAAAGGCGTATCCGCATGAAAGTTTGCCGGTAGGAAAAACGAAGGAAGAACAGGAACGGAATGCTCAATTATTAAGCGGGTACGAATATGAAAAATACTGTCCAGCTCTAACCGGTTAGACCGGTCAAGACCGGCAGAGAATAGGATTTATTGCTTATCAGCCGGCCATCCGGGTGCGGGTGGGCGACCGTGGCAATTACAAGGCCGGGATGGCTCGTCATGTTGACGGGCGGCTGTTTTTAGCAATTTGCCGTAACAACAATGACCCCGATCCCCTCAAAAAGAAATTTTTAATAACGGTGTATGTATCCGGCGATGAAGGCATTAACTGGCAGAAAATACCACATTCAACTCTTTACGGCAAGGAACCGAGTTTGGCCGTTACGCCGGATGGGACCCTTGTTTTAACCGCTCAGGGAGGTTATTTTGGACCTGGGGCTGATCGTGAAAGCAACCCTTGTTACCGTTCCAAAGATGCCGGCCGGACCTGGGAAACTTTTCCTTTCAAGGGACCTGATTATCCCCGGAATTTATGGGTGGAAAAAGACGGAACTCTGATGATGGCGCTTACTGCAAAATGCGACTGGTATGGGGAGGGGCATGGAATTCCAAACTTAATTATCTGCCGCAGTAAAAATAGCGGGGAGACATGGACCAGGTTAGAAGGGAAAGTTGACTGGGATTGGGCAGGGTTCGGTGAAAACGCGGTAATCCGACTGCAGGATGGCCGTCTGCTGGCGGCTTTACGGCGTCAGATACCGGGAACAGAAGGCGAGGGATTTGAAGATTCGGTGATAACCGAATCGCTGGATGATGGCAAGATATGGTCAAAGCCATGGCAATTGTTAACTACTGCCCAGGTCCACGCTTTTCTGACTGAACTGGCGGATGGCAGGATTCTCTGCACCTATTCCAATTACCACGTGCCTTTCGGTGTTTCAGCTGTCTTAACCAGGGATAAAGGTAAAACATGGGATTGGGATCATCCGGTGCAGTTGGCAGTTTCAAACGGTTTTTATGTCGGCTGGGCGGTAACACTGCAATTGCCGGATAAGAGTTTGGTTACCTCTTATGCCCTTACCTCTCATTGCGGCCAGGAACCGGATAAGTTCAGTACCGAGGTTGTAAAGTGGCATTTGCCAGGCTGAAGCATAAGTTCACCAATGTTTTCGGCCATCAGGTCATTTGACTACAAAGGATGTCTCGGCCGGCAGGCCGGTGACGATGTCGGTTGCCTTGACTTGCCACTGTCCGGGTTGTTCGTTCAGGGCCAGCGTAAAAGAGTATTTTACCTTGCCATCGTCGGCCTGGATGTTTCGCCCGTAGTATTCAAGTTCTTTTCCGTCAGGTCCGAAGAACTTCAGGTTGAAGACGTGGACACCTGATTTCTCCGCGCCCTTCAGATCTGCCAGAATCCGGACATCCCGGCCGGTGACCTCGGCCTTTATTTCAAGACCGGAAGGTTTATATGGGATGGCGGCAAAAAGATACACCTTCCCCGGAGACGCTTGCCGCTGGACCAAGTCAACAAAGCCCTCGTATTTTCCGGTAAAGACATCGTAAAGATGGACCTTTTCCGGCAATTTCAGGTTGATTGTCTTTATTTGGGCATTGATCTTTTCCAGCTCCAGAGCACCCTTTTTTGCCCGTTCCGGATCGCGGTCAAATGGTTCCCAGACATCAGCGCCCGGCATAAAAGGCTGGGCATCCCAGGTAAGTCCGATGAGCCTGGTCGTTCCCGCTTTCAGGCGGTGGATCCTGGCCCCGGGGACAAACTCAGCGAAGCTCATCTTCTGCTCCGCCGGCGCAAGGCTGAACAGGTGCTGGAGTAAAAGGCCGGTCTTTTCCGCCATCGCCACGGTGGCAAAACGGGAGATGGACCACTTTGGACTACGCAGATAATCGACCAGGAGCATATTCAGCAGGACGCCCTTGCCCTTGCCATAGTTGTTGACGACCAGGACGGGAACAGCACCGGCTTTCCCCAGGGCTTTTCCGGCGGTAATTTCAAGGGATGAATCAACGCGGAGTGGGGGCATGTCTTTAAGCCCGATGTTGGTACTCTCGCCTATATCTATCCTGGAGGTGACCATTGAGGCATTGGCCGTGTTCTGCTTAACGCCGAAAAGTTCGTCCAAGGCTCCTTTTTCACGCGGTTTCCCATGCTGGTCCGCAACTGCCGGCCTCATGTCCGCGATAACTACGCCGCCCTTCCTGGCGAAGTTGAGTATTTCGGAAGTCTCCTTGTCCGACAACGCCAAAGCGCAGGGCAGGTAAAGAACCCGGTATTCGCCTTTGGCCAGGACACTGTTTTCCACCTCCGGGGAAGCGACCATCCGGTACTGCCGGAGGGCTTCCACCAGAAAGATAGGGGTTCCATCAGCGCTGTTCCAGAAGTCAGGCATGCCTTTACTGACCGAGGAGAGGAGCATGCTGGAAGGCGAGTAAAGGATTGCGGTGTTGTCGTTTTCTCTGCTGGCGATGGTCAGGAGTTTGCCGATGCCTCCGTTGATAAATTTCAATTCTTCCAATATGCCCTTTTTAAAAAAATCTTCAAATGAGAAATCCGGCGCCACGGTTGACATGTTCACATCCCCAATGCCGGAATAGATTGAGATTCCGTTCGCGCCCCGGAAGAAACCATTCCATAACCACCATATCTGGGTTACCGGGTCATGCCCGGCCCGCCACATCTGAGTATAGCCGCCGAACCAGCCGGCGCCGAGCATTATTCCCGGTTCCGATAAGTCACGGACGCAGTCCAGTTGGAACGGCCAGTAGTAAGGGAAATTCACGTCCATGGCGCGGCTGAGCTTCCAGTAATCAGTTGCGGTCAAAGCGCCGTTTTCAGGGCCATGACCGGTTTCCCCGGAACCATCATACCCGACCCTTGCGCCGGGCGCCTGCGATTGGATTGAGTGCCGGGCGCTGTCAAGGTAATTTGCCCAGATGGAATCCATGTGCCGGCGGTGGTCAATCCAGATTGGAATCAGTTTTGGGTTTGCCTTCACCTGTTCCAGTGCGGTCGGGAGGGCCTGGTCAAAACTTTTATAATCCGTGCCGTATTCATCGTTCAGTTTGGCTATCGTTCCGTACTCTTGCTGCAGGAAACTTCGGAACGAGGCGATGCAAGTCTCGGAAAAACACAGGTCATCGGCGGAGCCGTGGGGAGCGACCATGCATTCATCGCCGAGATTGTAAAAAAGCGGAGAAAACGGCCGCCATAATTCGCCGCCATTTGAATAGACAATCTGGGCCGCATTTGTGTATTCCGGGTCGGTGAGGCAGGAGTTACGGACCAGACCGTACTTGTTCCGGAGCGAAGGACCGGCGTCGGCCTTCACCATGATATTAACCAACGTTTTGGGCATCCCCCTTCCGTAGATAACGGGCATAGTCCTGACGTCTTCCATGACCATCGAGCCGGCCATGTTCCGTAGTTTTCCGTCGGAATTGGGCCATGTTAGGAATGAATTAATTCCGGATTTCCGGAACTGTTCAGCCAAAGTCCGGTTAAGGTAAGAAGGCCCGAAGTCGTTTTGGCACATCGCGACCGGAACATCTTTCATTAAAGGTAGTTCGGAATAGGTAAAGCGTTGTCTTTTGAAATCCACGGTTTCCTGTTCCTGCATCAGGCTGACCTCAAGGGTCTGGACAACAGTGAGCGGCACGCCATCAGGCTTCATTCGAAATTCAACCTTATTTCCGGTTGCCGGCAGGACCTGTTCGGCCACTACCCGGCCATAATTGTCCACCTGCCGCACCAGCACCTTTTCACTGTCGGCGCAGTTCTTCAACAAGACGCTCCCGCTGGTCGGCTCGTCCTTGCCAAAGAATGGTTTGGCAAGCTCAATTTTTTCTATGAAGTTATCCGAAACCACGGTCAGGTATTTTGAGCCGTAGTTTACAACCTTGCCGTCTTTCTTGACCCAGAGGTCGGCAAAGTAATTGCCGGCCGGTACTTTCGGCGCCGGAAAGGGAATAAAGCTTTCACCCTTTTTCAGGAGGGTGGCGTTGCTGGTTGAGGAAGCGACAACATTTCCATAACAGGAATCCCGTAAGGCAAATTCAAGATCAAATTCACCGTCCGCCGCGGAGATAATATTGAACCTGACGGTCTGTAAAGTCTTTCTTGGTATCTGGAACCTGAGCACCTCCTCGGGAACCCTGGTCCGTACCGCCGGCTCCTTCTTCGCCAGCCAGTCAAAGAAATGGCCCAACAGCGCCTGGTAATAGTCGTAATGGATCCAGTAGATATCCGGGAATGAATCCCGGCAGTCCGGGGTCAAAATCTGGAGCGTTTTTCTGGCGTAACCTGTCTCAGACGGGATGTTTTTCATCATGATTACCCGTCCCTGATCCATTTGTCCGAACTTGAAATATTTGTCCTGGAACTCTTCCTGGGTCTCAAATTGATTAAAAACAGGCAAGCCGATAAACGGATATCCTGAGAGCGAGACCGGTCCTTTGGAAGGATCTTTCTCAAGGCCGTCAGTAATTTCTTTGGGGACTTTTCCGCGGGGCCGGATGAGGAGGCCGGCGCCTTTACGGACCTTGTCCAGGATTGTGGTTTGGGCCCAATCCGGCAGGGCGTTCCACTTGATATGGCCGATGACGATGACATCATAATCCTTGTTCAGCAGGTTTTTTAAAAGTTCCGTTCCGGACTTTTCGTCGGCGTATGGCCAGGCGCCCCAGGAATTATCGTAAGCAAAGACTTCATAATCTTTCAGGAGAAATACTTCCCGCTGGATATCAAACCTTTCACACACCTCAACTATCTCCCGGGCGCCGAGTCGGGGCGCGATAAAGAGCACTTTCAGCGGTCCGTGGAAAGAGGGCTTGTTCCAGGTGATGTGTTTGGTGACGAATTCATCGGTTGGCTGGATGTACTTTGGCAGGTTTTCAGCGGAAATCAGGTTTACAGTAAACGCCAAACAGAAGACCGCCGTCAAAAAACATTCAAATCGTCGCATAACTCCTCCTCTTTTTCGTATCTATTAAGCCATGTGCAGTAACTCATGTTTTCACGACTGTGTGCCCTCGTGCTCATTCTCGCCCCGCGGGAGCGGGTTTCCGAGGGATTGAGCCCGCTAAGAGCGGACTCAATAATCCGCTTGAGGGCACACAGATCGCGATTTTTTTTCTGCGGATGGCTTAATGGTTACTCTTTTTCTTCGGTTTTGTTCTATTTTTCAGGACAGGCCTGGCAAAAATCATTTCAAAACTTTTCCGCCATGAATCTGGCCTGTTCAATGATCGGACCGGCCGCTTTTTTATCCTTGAAAGGTATCTTTTCCACAGCCAGCAGGCTGGTCTTTAAATTTGCACGCACTTACGGGCTGGCGGAGGCTT
>JAZDKP010000031.1:0-23153 GCA_043802925.1 Fibrobacterota bacterium
ATTTTGACCGGGTCTCTGAAATGCTTCCAAAGAAGGCGGTGCTGTCAGACTCCCGGAAACTTCTTATCGGCGCCTATTTCACGCAGGAATACGCGCTGGAGTCCGCCGCGCTGTTCAACCCGTCCATGGTTCCCCACCCCGACCAAACGGGGCTTGAACCCGGCAGCCTGCGCTTTATCATGAGCCTGCGGGCCACCGGGGAAGGGCATATTTCTTCACTCACATTCCGGACCGGAACGATTCATGAATCCCTTCAGATTCGGATGGACCCCGTCAGCCCCTACGCCTCAACAGCGGAACAGATACCCAACCCGGTTTACGATAAAAAATGTTTTGCGCGGAAACTGGTGGAAATGGGATTCGAAAACGATTTTACCCGGACGGTCCTTGCGCCTCTTGCGGACGCATTCACCTTTCAGGACCTGTTGAGTCAGATTTCCGGCTACTTGGCCGGGAGACCGGCTGTTTCACAGACAGACCGGTTGACGCAGGATAAAACCCTCTGGCTGGCCCGGTCCAACTACGAAATCCGTTTTCCGGCGGACCTTCCGGTATCCGCCCGCGTCGTCTTTCCCCTGGCCCCCAGCGAACAGAACGGCATTGAGGACGCCCGATTCGTCCGTTTTACGGAAGACGACGGGCAGCGGAATTATTACGCCACGTATACCGCATATGACGGCAAAGTCATTCTTCCGCAGCTGATGGAAACGTCCGATTTCAACCATTTCAAAATGATTACCCTGAACGGAATAGAAGCGGTCAACAAGGGCATGGCCCTGTTTCCCAGGCGTATCCAAGGCCGTTATGCCATGCTGTCCCGTCAGGACAACGAAAATCTTTTCCTCATGTATTCCGACAATCTGCATTTCTGGAACGAAAAAGAGCTTATCCTGAAACCCGAATATCCCTGGGAATTCATCCAGCTTGGCAACTGCGGTTCTCCGCTCGAAACCAAGGCTGGCTGGCTGGTTTTTACGCACGGCGTGGGCGCGGTCCGGCGGTATTGCATCGGCGCGGTGCTGCTGGACTGGGAAGACCCGAGCCATGTCATCGGGCGGTCCCGGGAACCGATTCTGGCGCCAAACGAAGAGGAACGGAAAGGCTATGTGCCTAACGTGGTATATTCGTGCGGCGCCCTAATCTTTAACGGAAAAGTCATTCTTCCCTATGCCATGTCGGACTACACCACAAGCGTTGCAATAATTGACCTTGATGAATTGCTGAGCATATTACTTAGTTCCTGTTCAAAATAGATTGACAAGTTAATTTTCTTCTGTGGGGGCGAAACAGTTGTTGACAAGAGGGTCGATTGGCGCTATTATATGTTTGTGCTGGCATGATGTCGCACAACAGCCCCAACACCAAGGAAATCGCCATGAGAATGAAAATCCAAACCCAGCCCTACTTCGCACTCGATGCCTCCAAGGAATCGAAACTCGTGGAGGAATACCGGCTGCGCTACAACCGCATCAGCGCTCTCTTGGACGCAACGCCAGCAATTCTTGACGCTTTTCATTCGGACATAAAAGACGTGGATTCTCCCGACGGACGCGAATCAACTTTCAGCAGTGAACATTTTTTACGCATGCTCATCATCAAGACAATTGAAGGACTATCCTTCCGGGATACGATTATCCGAGTGACGGACAGTTCCATATTACGAAATTTCGCGCGGTTTGGGATGGGGCCGGTAATGACGTACACGGCACTGGATATGATTTTCAAGCGCATCCAGCCTGCGACCTGGGAGAATATTAACCGATTACTCTTTGATGATGCAAAGCGCGGGAAAAAGATTACGGGAAAGCGCTTTCGCATCGACAGCACGGTCTGTGAATCACCCAACCGATGCGTCTTTGCTGTAAAGCCAAACAGCTTTACACATACATTGCGACGCATGGGAGACGAAAAGGGGCTGATTCGCAACGGAAATTGCGTAGACACCAAAAGAAATTGACGAGTATGGTGGCATGGATATGCGGTGTTGGCTGGGCTTTCGTGGAACATGCGAAGGCCAAGTGTGACGGGTCCGTGGAAGGCATGGCTTACGTTTCGGAACTCACTACGATGCTGCCACGGATGGAGTGTGTTGTGGCTTGTGCGCAGAAAGCGAACAGCGGCGTGACAGTACCGGCATCCGAAAGGATATTCAGCATATTCGAGCCGCATACGGAATTACTGATGCGCGGCAAGGCGCACAAACCGGTTGAGTTCGGTCTCATGGTAAGCATCGGACAAACAGCGGAGAAATTCATCAGCTTTGATCGAATCGAAGCGAAGTCGCAGCACGATATTCAAATGGGTGATGAGGCGTTGAAGGAGCACAAGAAGCAATTTGGTGAATATCCGCAGGAGTTCGCTGCGGACAAGAATTATTATGGCGGTCAAGAGCATGCCGCAAAATGGCGCGAACGAATTCGCGTATACTCGGTCGGAAAGAAAGGCCGCCGTGATGTCGTGGAAACAAAGCGTGAACACGGTGCCATGTTCAGAATGTTACAGCAATTCCGCGCAGGTTGTGAAGGGTCGATATCAACCTTAAAACGCGTTTTTGGGCTGTGCCGATGTCTTTACAAAGGTTTTAACAGTTTTGCGTCTTCGGTCGGCTGCACTGTGTTTTCCCACAATTTGGTGGTACTATGTCGACAATGAGACAAACCGAACTCGGACACGGCATTCGTCTATTGGCAACGCCCAGTGGACGGGCGGGAGCATTTACCCTATGAGCCGAAGCGACAACTATTCAGATTATGACAAGCTAGATTTGTGTCAAACGAAAGGCCGCGCAAGGTTTTGCTACGCCAAAGTCAATTTCGCGCTGTCGGGCGACGTGAAAACATGCCTGTTTTCAACAGGAACCAAGTATGTGTTTTAAGCGGTTCCGGTAGGCATTACTGATAGAAATTCTTCCACAGCCATCCCACAGAATTTGATGATTTTCTGCAAAAAAGCGTCAAACCGTACTTGAGGTCTTCCCTCATACGGCTTTCCTGAGATTTTCGCCCCAGCTTGTTCGCAAAGTTTCGAATCTTGATGAATACTCCCCGCAGCATACTTCGACAGGCTCAGTACAAGCGCTGCGGGGAATTAGACCCATCGTGATTAAAGGACACTCACTTTAGCAGCATCATTTTCTTAACGCTGAGGTGGTTTCCAGCGGTAAACTTGATGAAATAGACTCCTGGCGTCAGATGCTCCGGCTTCCAGTAAACCTGATAGTGGCCGGCCCCTTCTGTCTTGTCGATGATCGTGTGAAGCAGTTTTCCGTTCATGGCATAAATTTTCAGTGAAACCGTGCTCCTGCCAGACAATCCATAGCTAATGGTGGTCGAGGATGAAAATGGATTGGGACGGACGCCGGTTAACTGTGTCTCTGCTTTCTTGATAATATTTGCTTGTACGGCAGATGAAGGGCTGATGACCAGACTGACCTCTCCGGAAGCAGCGTCGCTATTCCCGTCAATAACACTGACAACAAAAGAAAAACTGCCGCTTTCTGTCGGTGTTCCCGAAACGGTTCCATCAGCAGCCAGAGATAGGCCGGCAGGGAGGGAACCGCTTGTCAGGGACCATGTATAGGGGAGCGTGCCTCCGGCGGCATCTATCTTACTTGTATAGGGGGAGCCCGCAGTTCCACGTATCATGGCTTTTGTGGCGACCAATAAACCTGGATCGGAAGGTATCTTGATGAACTTAATCCATGTTGATTGACCGGAGACCTGTTTGAGTTCGTCATACAGCACACAGGCATAAGTCGGAGGACAAATCTGCGGTGCTGCCATGCGGTTGATTCTTACGGTTTCCGTGGCGAGCTCAACGCCGGCACTCCAGGAGCCGCCGGCCCATTTCCGGTATAGGATCTTGTACGTGGAGTCAACACTCTTTTCGACATAAAAAAGAAACACAGCGTTTCCACTGGCAGTAATAATGGCTTCAATGACGACACTGTCCGTCACCAGTGTTTCCGCACTCCAGACACCATCGTTATAGTGGGTGGCAACAAGGTTGGTGGTTCTTTCTGTCTTAACATTGCTGTAGCGGCCGCCCTTGGCAAGAAAGATATGATCCCCTTCAATAACCGTTGCCGTTACGTAATTATATAGCGGATCGTATTCGCTATGCCATCCCCAGACCGGAACGCTGCGTTCACTGCTCCAGGCTTGGCCGTTGTGGATTTTCCATTTGTCCCCTTTTTCTGAGAAGGCGGCCACGCTGTCCCCATAAGGAACCACGATCGCGCCAGAAACAAACTCACCGGGAAAGTTGACTACCGAATCGGGGACAGGATCGACGCCCGCATTATACCATGGACGAGGAACCGGTGCCGCCGCATCTTTACATGGCATCCATGAATAGCCATCGTCATCAGAATATTTCGCAATCATCCCATGGCCGTCGTGGCCATCTCGCAGGGTCGCCCATATTCTGCCGTTCGGCAGCTTAACGGCAAGCGATAATCCAGGACAGTTTTCAATTTGATCAATGATCGAAATACGCTCTTCCTCCCATTTGTCACCCGTGAATATCATTTTCCGGAAGAACATGTCAATCGCGCCGTGGTAAGAAGAGCAGTTTTGTGTGCCAAGAAGATACAGCTCACCCGTTTCAGAATTCGCGGAAGCATTACTTCGCTGATACCAGTTATTGAGAAAATAGGGCCTGGCATCACCGGAATCGAGTCCTCCCCAGGTTTGCCCGCCATTCCAGGTTGCCATCATGTTGATGCCGAAATAGGATATCCGTGGGCCATCATTGAGTACAAGAGCGCTTGCAGGAGGTGTTGAACCGGTGCCGAATGAAATCAGTATGCGGTCATTATCATACGCAACGATACCCCGTCTGGTGTTTTGGTAATAGGTACCTCCTGAACCGCCAAAGTGCCCTTCTGCACAGGAATAACCTCCTACGCCGGTAAAAACGGTTACAGGGCCAACCTGTGCAGTGACAGGAGTAAGGTTTTTAACCAGTTTTGCCGCATCACGGGTTTTTGCCATGTTTTTTGTCACAAGACGGGAAAATGGATGATAAGCCTCCCTGACATTAACAATGGGGTAATTACCCGTTCCGCTTCCTACCAATCGGATATTCATTAATGCGAGGGTCCCGTTACCCGCATAGCCTGCGTACCGTAAAAAAAAGCCCTGCATCTTGGTTTGATCCAGTTCCCCTTCGGTACAAACGTCGGTCAACGGAAAGCTGCAGGTTACTGTGTCACCCGGGAATATTTCCCATGTGTAAACAGGGGAGAACGCGCCTCTTTGCAGATAGCCTAATGGACCGGCGCCATCTTTGACAAGCATTCCAAGAATCATGGGGTTGGCGGTTGCGTACGCTTCAAAACGGATGTGGTTGTACGCAGACCAGTCCCGCCTCGTATTGCTGGCATGGTGCGTATACTGGTCGTCAATAATGGGCAGATATCGCTGGTAGAACCATTGCTCCACATCGTGGTAGTCGTTGTTGGGAGGGTTGGCCATGAGCATCCCGTTCCAGCCGGCTGCGCCTCCGGTGGCATAGCTGCTGATTCTGGCGGGGTCCGTAAATTGCATCGGATAATAGGCATGATGTATTTCTCCATGCGTCTTGTTGAGCAGGCTGATGATGGAATCCGTACTGTAAAGTACAAGAACATTCTGTTCTTCCGCCTGTAATGTGGAGAAAATTCCCGCAAACGAAATCAGGGTAACCATGAGTGCTAGCAATCGCTTCTTCATTTCAGCCTCCATAATCCTTATTTAAGCAGGACAACTCTGATAGTCCTTTTCATGTTTCCGATAGCTACTTTGATGATATATATGCCGCAACCCACGGAAAGGTTTTGGGTGTCCCGGCCATTCCAAAGAACGGAATGCTCACCGTCTGACATCTCTTTGTCAACAAGCGGTTTAACCAGCATGCCGTTTGCGTTATAGATGCCAACCCGGACTTTTTGTGCGCAGGTCAACCTGAATCTCAGGTTTGTTGACGGATTGAATGGGTTGGGAAAGACGGAAACAGCCATTGTATTGCCAGAAGCACTGGAAACGGAAATGGCGGATATTAAGCTGTCGTATGTTATGACGAGGCGATTTCCCGTCTGAGAGATTGAGAAGTTTTCAACGGTCAACAGGTTATGTTCATCAGGGAGAACCGTGCCCGACGCCAAAGTGTCTCCCGTAGCGACATCAATGTTTTTCCAGTGATATGGGGTGCCGGCGGAAACAGGGAAATTCTGTATTCTTCTCGGCGTAACATCCACGGTTGTGTTCAAGCTGTCGGACTTGAAGGTGATGGACAGCGTATCCGCATTATCAACCAGACTGTCGCCCGGAAGTCCGAGATCGTGGAGTTTGGATGTCCAGTCGATGTACCCGTTCATAATGCCGGACGAATCATAGGAAAGACCGATTGGGTTGGAGGTATAGCCGTCACTGTAGCTTGTGACAGGGTTTATGACTCCGTAATCGTTATCATTTGAGCCATGGGAGAAGGCTGGATAGAGCTCGTTTTTGACAAAACGGCTATAGCCCCCCGGAACGACAGGGCCGTATCCACTGCTTACATGATCAACATTACGCCATTGCGCCCAAATCCCCCGTTTCGTTTCAGTCATGGTTTGATAAAGCAGGGTGTGCTGGCACATCGGATGTAAGCCATCCTTGGAACCGTTTGTATTAATAATCGGAGGAAATTCGGTTGTCCTGTAATTGACCGATAACCATGGAACGCTTTGCCAATCATAGATGCGGGTTCCATTTCTTGCGGTCAGTGCCATGCCGAGTGTCCCATAGCGGGCGTAAAAAGTGCTTGAAGAATAGATGACCCTGGCAATGGCCGGCGCAATCGCCGCGAAAATATCCGGATAATGCCAGCCAATAGTGAGCGTGCCGCCACCGCCCATACTCGCCCCCGTCAGATAAACACGATTTGTGTCCACCCGGAAACGTGCATCCGCCATGATCCAACGGATGTATCGGACAACCCTCTGGGCGACATAATCCACAATGGTATCCCCTGCCCGTGCGGGATGAGAGCCGTCCAGAGCTGTGGAATCGCCATAATGGTTAGAGATGCCATACCACCAGGCAGAATTGCGTTCCGGATAAAAATTATCCTGCGGAGTGAGCTGAACCATATTGTTGGTGCCAGATGCGGGCGGATAAAGCGTGTCTAACAAAGTATCGCCCGGCGTATTCCAAGTATAGGGACCCCATCCATGAAGCCCGATCACCAGGGGTGCCGACTGCCCGGTTGGAATGTTCCGGTTGATGTTGACGGCAAAATAATCATAGTAGAGATTCTGTTTGTGGGGCCAATCAAAATAGTCCATCCAGAAAATCAACTTAAACGTGTGGTCCCAACTGGTGTTTTCAGATTTTATGACACCCCACGGGTTGGACCAGTACGCTTCGGGCACCGGATCGGAAAGCGCGTTGATACCCAAGGTCATCGTGGTATCTTCCACTCCTGCACCGGAAACGGAGGTCACCGCGTAATAAGCGGATTCGTTCACCTTTGGCGTATAAACAAAAAGCCCTGTGGAATCCGAGAGCTTGGGGCCAAGATCCGTGATGTTAAGACGGACCCTGTGGCGGGGGTCCCAGCTGGTGCTACAAGGCAGGTTGACCAGCGGGGTCTTTCCATTCAGGCTGCTGATGGCTTCCGTTGAACGGTAAATATTGTAGGTCACCGTTGGATCCGAAGATTCGGTCCAGTTAATAAAGGTTTTCCCCGCACGATACTGGACCGTCAACCCCGTGACATTTGAAAATCCAGAGGCCACCAGCGCTCCAAGGATACAAAGCCCCATCATAATAAACTTGGTTGCGCTGTGTCTTTTCATGATTCAACCCTGCCTTTCATGGTTCGTTTATAAAAAGAAACCTGGATATTCAAACTCATTTCAACAGTATCATCCTTTTTTTAACCACCTGTCGGCCAATTGTTGCCTTGACAATATAAACACCGGAAGGTTGCGTCTTTGCGTTCCAGCAAATTAATCCGTCCTTAATTCCTTGAGACAGGTCAGCGACCCGGCGGCCCTGAAGATTGTAAATCACCAGGGATAGGGCGGGAGAATCCCCTGCCTCTTTCGCCTGCCCGTTTATGGAAATCGTCACAGCCGGATTAAACGGATTGGGATACGTCGCGAGACTTAACGGCTGCCTCGAACCGGCTTTACCCTCAATGCCATCCACCGACCCCGGCGCTCCCTGGGCCATGTTGGACATGGCGCTCATGTTTTCCACGCTGTCAAATGAGAATATCGCCGCATAAAAAGGAAGGGAATCCGACACTTCAAAGACCGCCGATTGCTGGGTGCCGGGGATTGCCGTCAGGGCCGGTCCCACAGCATTGGCCGCCCACCAGTTGCATACGCTGCTGTCGATGGTTTGCGGTCCAACGATAGGTTTGTTTGACCATACAATATGATACCGCCTGGCGTCAACGGGCGCTGTCCACGTTAAGCACGCATATTGAGTGGACGTATCAATGACCGCCACCAGATCATTAATGCCGGCAGGGGGAATCGTGTCGGTCCGCACGGTGTGACGCACAAACCAGGTGAACCGGTTTTCGAACTGGCCTTCCCATTTTGAAAATTCCCCGTAGGGCTTTTCCCCGCCGTTGATACCGGTGGTTATATATAGGTTGAGGTGGTCCAGGTACTCCTTTTTGCCCGTATTCCAGTAATACCATGCCTGCGGGTCACAGAAAGTCAATCCTGTGCCGTTGGACAAATTGATGCCGGTTGACGGATCTTTCCAGCCGCCAAAATTGTTGTAATGAAGATTCCATTCCATAACGCCGGACACGACATTGAAACCCTCGGCATAAGCCTGGGGATTGACATTCCTTATTTCGTCCATGAACTGGATCATTGGCCGCACCAGAAACCCTGCCTGGAAGGAGGCGTCTCTTCCCTCGTTCTGGGCATTTTGCCCATAGCAGCGATGTTGACGCGGTTTAAAATAAGTGGTGACATAATTCCGGAATTTTCCCAGGATGCTAGTATCGCCGGTAACCCGGTAGGCCTGCAGCGCACCCGAAAGCGCATGACCGATGGCGCGACTTTCCATGTCCGGAAAAGGGTCCTTCTGGTTCAATCGTGTCTTGCGGAATTCACCGATAAACCGGTACCAGTCCTTTATCCAGGGGTTACCGGAAAAATAATAGGCCTCTTCCACATGATAAAACCAGGCGTGTTGGTCATCCTGCGCCTTGGAATCGCTGGACGTGCCAGCGAGAAAAGCGGAGTCAAAAGGCGGTTTTTTATACGCATCGCCAAAAACCTTCCAGCTCCCTGAACCATAGGGATTCTCGGTAAGCCTAAGCGTACTCCAATCCGCCTGGTACGTGTAACCGGACAACCATTGTGTTTTGGTATTCAATTCGCCCATGGCCCATTCCTGGGCCATAAAATAATCATAAGGATTTTCCGTGGCGGCAAATGCGGCGCCGCTGCTCGGCCAGCCGCCGGCAGTGCTGGGATAGAACTTTCTGTTGGGATTGACGATGAACCAGTTCCAACCCAGTTTTGGCGCTGCCTGGTAATCGGTCCTAATCGGCACCCGCTTGTCGGTTACAGTTATCTTGGTGTCCAGGGGCACATAAAAATCAAAGGCGGCCTTGGTCGCTTTATACCAATCCGGGGACACGGCTGCCACCGGCGGATGTTCAAAGGTTTTGGAGAGATTTGTCAACTCTGTATTGGACGTACTGTTGCCATGAAAATAGAGGAACACCTCTTTGTAGGTTTGTTGCATGTCATGCAGCCAGAATAAATTCAGGGTGGTAAACTGGTAAACCGCTTCATCCGGCGCATACCACTGGCGGCCCCATCGCGGAAAAAGCTGGATGCTCAGTTTGTTGCTGCTGTCGATTTCCAGCCCGTTGGGCCACATCTGCCAGCAATAACGCGTCTTGGCCATCACCCCGTGGTGTCCATCGTTAACGTCGATAAAGCCATCCGCATAATTACCCAAAGACAAAATACTCCCCAACTCTTTATCGTAAACCCTGAACGTGTCTAACCGCTCCTGCGCCAAATAGAGACCGTTGTTAACGGAACGCTCGTATAACGAACCTGTCCCCAACCCGACTTTGACCGTGGGATTGGCCCCCAGGTTTAAGCGGAAATCCAGGTTCATTTCCTTGAAATACAACGGCCAGGAATAAAGCACCTTGGCCGAATTCTGTAACTGATAATCAATTTTTACATAGGGCTTGCCCGCGTAAGCATATATCCTCACCGCAAAGCCATGGACATGATTTATTGTACTGTAATATTGCGTCAACGCCTCGGCGCGAATAACCACCCGCAGGGGACCGGACTCTTCCAGGGTAAAATTCACGTCCGGCCGCGCAACGTCATACTGCGTATTGCCGGCCTCGGTCCGCGGAACGAAAACACCGCCGTTCTGCGGATGGGAAGAAATAACCTTGTCCGAATCCTCAAAAATACCATTGCCGTTCTGATCCCGCCAGGCTTCATCAATAATGTTAAACGAATCCGTCCGCACCGTGAATTTCAGGGGGCCGGTCACAATGGTCAGCCGGTTCCCGGAAGTTGAAACCGTGACCTGTTCGCTCACTCCAGCGGCCGGGGCGTCATCTTTCAGATAATAGGTCGCAGTGCCGGTACCGGAAGAAGTGAATGCGCCCACGGTTGGTTGAAACTGCACCATCAGATGACGCAGGCTGTTGTCCTCGCTCCACCACCGGTTCAGGGTGGAAAACTGGGCCGGAACTTCTGTACCTGAAGCGGTGGTTACCCGAAAGGAACCGGTATCCTGGTATTGCCCCTTTGGCAGCGGCACGACAACGGTCACCGGAAAACCCGTTGCACCAATACCCGCGCACTCCTTGACAGTAAGAGGTAGATTCAGGGGGTAAGCGCTTAAACCAAAAAGAATAAAAAAGCCAACGATAAGAAGCTGACTTGATGTTTTGTTCATTTTATCCTCGTTTTAAAAATTACTTGATCAAAAGCCCTTGTTTAATAATTTCCTGATTGCCTGCCTTAAGCTTAATCAGATAAAGCGCACTTCCCATCTGACGGTTCTGAGAATCACATCCATTCCAGACGACCGAATGGATGCCAGGCTTTTCCACGCCATTCACCAGCTGACGAATAAGGCGGCCGCTGATATTATAAATTTCGAGACAGACAACCTGCTGGCTGGCCAAACCATATCGGAGGGTGGTTGACGGGTTAAACGGATTGGGCTGAACGGCCAGAACCGCAGCGGACAAATTATCTTTCCCCGTCCTCTCATTCCCGCTAAATATAAATAAACTGCTCTCCACCCGGTTACCACGGCCATCATCAACAATCAGCCTGGCCGGACGCGGGGTCGGGTCTGCAAACGTGTAGATAATCCGACTGCCTTCGGCTTTTACCGTATCACCGCCCCCTCTATCAATCTCCCAGAAATAGCGCAGCCAGTCGGATTCATTATCCGTTGTCGCGTTGGCGTCCAGATAGACTGTGTTGCCCACCGTGCTGTCCTTGACAGAAATGACGGGCGCCTGGTTGTGGGTCGCGGTCTTGGCGACGTCCTTGGGGTTCGTAAACGCGTAAAATTCCACGCCGTCATTGTCCCCATCATCGTCGGTGTCCGCTTTCTTCGGGTCCGTGGTCAGCAGGCAGACCTCCTGGCCGTCCCAGAGGCCGTCGTTGTCGCTGTCCGGGTTGCCGGGGTCGGTTCCATAGGCCGTCTCTGAACCGTTGTCAAATCCGTCATAATCCGGGTCCAGCACCGCCTCTTCGGCGTCAATCGGGATTCGGGCCAGCTTCAGGTTGTAGGAGCCGCTGGTAGCGGCGTTCTCCCGCCACTCAATGGGCACATGGGAGGGAGGGGAGACCTGTGGAATCCGCAAATCCAGGATGGTGCTGTCGTTTTGCACCAGCGTCATGGAGTCTGTCCAGCGGTTCTCATGGATGAAATACTTGCGGCATTTGATCCGGTTGCCTTGCGCCCAGATGTACCAGACCCGCTCTCCGACGAGGGTGATGAGCTGTTGCATGGAGGTCACGCCGGAAATATTGTTGGCCAGCGTATCTTTTCCCGCGGACTTCCGCAGGAAACTGCCGCCTCCGTTTTTCAGGCACGCGAAAATGACGCTGTCTTTGTAAGTCACGGCCGAGGTCATCGCATTATCATAGCCGACACTGACCGGAATGGAGGTCCAATTCGTCCAGTCGTTTTCATTTCCCATCGTATAATAGAGCGTGGCGGAATTCTGGCCGAACGCCAATACTTTGCCCTGATAGTTCACCAGATAGTCCGGTGAATAACCTATGATGGGCTCCGCCTGCCCGTTCCGCCAGACCGCGCTTTTTTTACCCTGGGGAAGCTGCCACCGCATTCCGCCGTCATCGGAGTAGCTGATATAATCCGAAAACCTGGACACCGTCGGATTCATATGATTGCTCAAGAGCATGGTCCAAATACGTCCGGAAGGGAGAACGGTCATGCGAAACGTTCCCATGCAGCCGCGCGGAATGTCCGAAGCGATGATGCAGGCCGGATATTGCACCGCAGTGGCGTTGGTATGATGAGGATAAACCTCCCAGCGGTCTGTACCCGGCTGGAGCCGGAAAAAGGTGATGTAGGAGGAAAAGCCGCTGCCATCCGCATAATCCTGACACCAGTGCATCATGCCAAAATAACCGTATCCGCGAAGCATGTTGTCCGAAAAGCCCCAGGCCACCACCGTGCCCCGGTTGGTAATGGGCGAGTACACGCTGAACTGGAGCGGATAACTCTGCGCAATGGCGTCCGATTTCCAGGTCTGGCCGCCATCCACGCTGCCAAGCCAACCGCGGTTTGAATTGCCATTGGTGAGTGAGGGAACCGGCGAACCGCCATAATAGGAACCCGCCCAATATTGATAATTCTTCATTTGATCCATGGCCGCGTATCGATTGTTATCCAGCGCAACGAGGCCGTGGCGCAGATTCTGAAGACGGCTGGGATCATCCCGAATATTGGCAGCCCAAGGGGTCACCAGCACAGGCGATGAAGCGGAAATGGCGCCCGTGGTCCGCTGCAGGACAGGCGTGGCGGGCACCGGTTCGACCGGAGGTTTGTATTGAGTGGTCAGAAGCCACGGCGCCAGCAGCTTGGAATCCGGGTCCACCACGGGCAACGCGGAGGCGACATCGGCCGTGACGAGCCGGATGTTGTCGATGTAAATATTGGTGGGACCGGTCGTGTTGCGAAGCTGGAGGGTGAAATCCTTTACGTCCGTCATGTCCTCGTTGCTGAGCCAGGCCATCTGTTTGATGGGCAGGCGGAGGGTGTAATACTGGCCCGGTTGAATCCGGTACTGGCAGCGGTTGGAGGGACGATAGCGTCCTTCAAAACGGAGCCAAAAATCAATGGTCGCACTCGTGCTTTTGACGTCGACATAAAGGTAATCATAACCGGACCAGTCCTGAAGGGCCGTCGGCAACCTGTCAATGAGCCGAAAAAGGCCGAAAAGCGTGCAATAACGGTTGACGCTGTAATCCACAGGGCCGTCATAATCACCGGGAATGTGATTGCTGTCCAGATAGCCTCCGTCAACCAGTCCGCCCTGCCCCAGCCAGTTCTGGAACCACTCGGCATGGCTGCGGATTAACACCTCGTTGGGCGCACCGCTGCTGTATATCGGATGAAAGAGCGTCCATTCTCCGTTCGTGGCATTGGCCGGGCTCTTGCGCGTCTGAAAGGAGACAATGGGGGTCATCACCCCGCTAACGCATCGGTAAACCTTTTCGGTGTCATTGTTGACCTTCGTGGTGGAAGTGTCAAAGTCGAAACCGTCCCATATATTCCGGCTGGAGTCGATCCAAGCGGCCATTTCAGCATGCTCAAAACTGCAGAGCACTTGTTCACCCGCATAGAGTGATCCTGCCAATAAAAACAGCAGCAGCGTTTTCATGGTTTCTCCCCGTTATTGCAGACAGATTATTTTCCTGTTCATGTTTTTTATCCCGGAAACGAACTTCACGATATAAACGCCAGGCGTCAGATTGCGGGCCGCCCAGCCGACCTGATGATGGCCTGCATTCTGTTTGGCATCCACCACGGTTTGGATGAGACGGCCTTTGATGTCATAAACACTTATCTGTACCGGTTGCGGATGGGAGAGTTGGTAGGTAAATGTGGTCGCCCGGCTGAACGGGTTGGGCGCATTGCAGAAAAACGAGGTCACCAACAAGACCGGCGCCCCTTTTGTGACGTCCGAGACCGCGTCTATCCGGAGCGTCAGTTCGCCTTGCGCGCTGCCAGCCGCGTTGTCTGTCACCTGCACCGTGAATCTGAAGGTGCCGCTCTCCGTGGGCGTGCCGGACAAAGTGCCGTCGGCATTCAAGCCAAGCCCGGCCGGCAGCGCGCCTGACAAACGGCTAAAGGTGTAAGGTCCACTGCCGCCCGAGGCTTGCACCCCACCTTGATAGGAAACATTGATCACGCCGAACGGCAATGTCCGAGTAGCAATCAGCAGATCAGGATCAGAGGGCACCTTTACGAATTTCACGAACGTGGCTTGACCGGAAACGGTTCTCAACTGATCATAAAAAACGCAGGCATAGGTTGGCGGACAGGTTTGCGGGGAGGCCAGCCGGTTGAGACGGACCGCTTCGTCGGCCAGTTCTACCGCCACGTCCCACACATTCGCCTTCCATTTACGGTACATGACCTTGTAATGGCTGGTGATCAGGTCCTTCTGAATATAAAAGACAAAGACTGATTTTCCGCTGGCCGTGATGATGGCGTCCTGGATGGTCGATGTTGTCACCAGCGTGTCCGCGTGCCAGACGCCGTGGTGATAATCCGTGGTCACCAGGTTGGTCAGCCTCTCAGGATCTTCCCTATACTTTCCGCCCTTGCAGAAAAAGAGATGATCATATTCCACCACCGTACCGGTCGGCCAGTTGTAGAGCGGATCATACTCATCATAATTTCCCCAGACCGGAACCGTACGTTTCGCGCTCCAACGGGTTCCATCATGAATCATCCATTCGTAGCCTTTTCCGGAAATCACGGCCACGCTGTCGCCGTAGGGAATGGGCTCCGCGCCGCAGACAAACTCACCGGGAAAGTTAAGGACCGAATCCGGCACCGGATCAATCCCGGACTGGTACCAGGGCCTGGGTAGCGTTTTGGTCGCGTCCTTGCACGGCATCCAGGTATAGCCGTCGTCGTCCGAATACTTGGCAATATTGGTGTGCCAGTCATGGCCGTCCATCATGCTGGCCCAAATACGGCCGGAAGGCAGTTTGACAGCCGCGGATGGACCGGGACAGGTCTGCACATTTTCCACCATGGAGATGCGGTCTTCCTCCCATTTATGGCCCGTTAATATCAGGCGACGAAAGAACATGTCAATGGCGCCGTGATAGCTGGAGCAGTTTTCCGTCCCCAGCAGATACAGTTCACCGGCCTCGGAGGTAGCGGACAGATTGCCGCGTTGGTACCAGTTATTGAGATAATACGGCCGGCTGTCCCCCTCTTCCAATCCGCCCCAGGTTTGTCCGCCGTCAAAAGTTGCCAGCATCAGCACACCAAAATAAGCGACCCTGGGGCCGTCATGCAGAATATAGGAACCTGCCGGAGGCGTACTGCCGGTACCCATGGAGATCATTAACCTGTCATTGTCATACGCCACTGCGCCGCGGATGGTGTTCTGGTAATAGGTCCCGCCGCTGCCGCCCAGATGGCTGGCTGCGCAGGAATAACCGCCGGTTCCTGAAAAAACCGTGACAGGACCGACCTGGGAGACCATTGGCGAGAGGTTCTTCACCATGAGGCTTCTGTCAATGGACTTGGCCCACTCTTTGGCCACCTGGCGGCCAAAAGGGCGCGCCGCTTCACGCGGATTCTGTATCGGATAACGGTCTTCACCGCTGCCCACCAACCGGATATTCATTAACGACAGAGAGGCCTGGCCTTCAAATCCCGCGTACCGCAGGAAAAACCCCTGCATTTTAGTGATATCCAGTTCACCGGCTGTAATAACTTCCTGCAAAGGCAGCGAACAGGTCACCGTGTCCCCGGGAAGGACACGCCAGGTGTAGAGAGGGGAAAAGACCCCAAAGCGCAGCCACCATTCCGGGCCGCTGCCGTCTTTTAACAGCATGCCCAGGACAACGGGATTTCCGATCACATAAGCGTCGAAACGCAGATATTGATAGGCTGACCAATCCTTTTGGTTGTCTTGTTGAGCTGTGCTGTTGTTCAACTGGTCGTCGAGAATGGGCAGATAGCGCTGAAAAAACCATTCATCGATGGCATGGTAATCATTATGCGGCGGACAGGCCATGAGCGCGTCAATGCCATTGCCGGGCGCGCCTCCCAGGACCATGCGATGGATGTAATTTGTATCCGTAAATTGCGCTGGATATCCGCGATGCATGACTTCTCCGCCAGTACCCGACAGAATTGTAACTAACGAATCAGTAGAATACAGGATGGAGACATTCTGTTCCTGACCATGGAGGGTCAAGAAAAACGCTGCCCCAAATAAGAATGCACATAAAATCTTTTTCATCCATCCCCCTTAATTTAACTGATTTAATAAAATTAATGACATGCTGACCTGATGAAACTAATATAGCAGAAATAACGGACAAAACAATGGAAAAGACTTATGATTTTGTTTCTATTTAATATAAAAAAACAATAAATCCTGGCTTTTTCTTAAAAAGCGCATACGATGAGCTAGGAAGGGTTCTTAGACGGCTCTTTTATTTTACTTTTTCTATATTGATTCGGACTCATGCCGGTTAATTTCTTAAACACATTGTTAAAATATTCAGGATGATTAAACCCCACCTTATAACCAACTTCCGAGACATTCAACCGAAAATCCTCAAGAAGCGCTTTGGCTTTATTGCATTTCAAGGCAGTGATATAAGATACCATGCTCTGGCCGATTTGCTTTTTAAACGCGCTTCCCAGCCAGGATGGATTCACGTCAATGGCATTGGCCACATGTCCCACGGAAATATCCTTGGTATAATTGGCCAGGATGAACTGGACCGCATCCGCAATACGGTTGTCCTTGATGATTTTTTCAACCCCCGCCGTTTCTCTTCCCTTTCTTTTTCTCAGTATCCAAACCACAGTAAAAGCGAGCGCCAGACAGAGCGCCAGGCCTATGGCAAGCGGTAAAAAAGCGCGTTGCAGGCGGGGCGTTTCCGCAACAACCATGAACCGCTTGCGGAACGGAACAGAGGGGACGTCTTGCTTGTTGTATATTTGCCCTTCCACCTGCCAGGCACCGGGCGTTGCCTGCGGCAGCAAACGGAACGTGGTTTTCCAATAGCCTGTCGCTTTATTTTCAACAAAGGCCGTTGGCCCTCCTTTGACAAGAAGGGAGCAACGTTCACAATGCTCTTCGATATAATCGACCCCCTCTTTCTGACGGATAAACACCCTCCTCTCTTTCCCGCCGCCGGCGAGGCTGATGAAGTAGCTGCCCTTCGGATCAAATACGCCGCCGCGGTTGAGCAGGTCGGCGTCCGGGTGTTCGGTGTCGCGCATGACAAGTAGATTATACCACAGATTTCCATAGCCGGACGGATCCCTGGCGTAACAATAAAGATCGTACCATTGATTGGTAATCAACGTACCCGTCCGTTCCGCTTTGCCTTCCCGGGTCATGGCAAGGGAATCAATGCAAGGGCGTCTCGTGTCCCTCTCCGACCATTTTTTCGCATACCATTGAAGCAGCGGCTGGGGTAGAGGCGCGGGAAGGGACCAGAGGCCCCAGTCCTGTCCCTTCCGCTTGATTTTACTCCGGAAAGAAAGCGCTTGCAGGGGTAATATCGGGGACAACCGGAAAGCGAGGTTGGAGGGAATGGCGATTTTTCTTGAAAGTACAGGAAAGGCCCAATCGTTTCCCGCAGTTCCCTGCAGATACCAGGCTTCCACATCATCACCGGTTTCGGGCGTTGCGGAAAGGGTCCCTTGTTCGGAATCCGCCACCTCGAACCGGATTGCAGGGGGCGGGGATTGAGGGCCGATCGGATCTTCTGAAAGGACGATGTCGTCTATCCTGACACGGGCTTCCATTTCCGGCGTTGGCCTGGGGTAAAGCTGGTTTCCGAATTGTAACGAAAAAAAGACCGGCCACCGGTCTTCCTTCGGCTGAACAATGGAAACGCAAGACGCGCCGTTAATCCACAGTCTGAAAAAGCGGCTTTTATCCACGGTATCCGCCCGGCATTCATATTCAATACATAAGGTTTCTCCAATCGCGATTGTGCGCGCATATACCGTTTTAAAGAAAACAAAGAATTCCAGCCGCGGCCTTGAAGCGGAATCCGGCCGGATTTTAATTTCCACCGGAAAATTGGGTTCCAGGGTATGCAGGGTGGCATGTTGCCGTGTGGCCGGCTTGATCGGAAACAAGGTGTCCAGCCGCAAATAAAAGCGGAGATGCAGGGAGCGTCTTTCCGGAAAGTTATGCTCGAGTCCCGGACCGTTCGGAATCAGGGCAACTCCGAACCCGTCATGGATCGCCAGGAAAACCTTGTTTTGTTCAGAGTCGATTTCCGGCGGTGTGGGATCGCTCCAGCGGCGGATGCCGCATGTGCCCGTCTCCGTGCCTTTCGGATGGCCGCGCGTCAACCCCTGAACGCCGGACAAACGTCCCCCGTGGCATTTACGGTAGGTGAAATACTCGCGCTGCGCCGGATTGTCCGGATCCAGGACGCCCATACCGGCCGAATCCGGCCAGTCAACAAGGGATCGCGTTGACATAAGACAAAGAACCGTGTCGCCCGGTTTTACGGGCACATCAAGAAAGGTCCTGCCGTATTCGAAATCTTCGGACCAGAGCACTCCGGAAAAGGCGAGGTTCCGGAAAAACAGCAGGGCAAGAAAAACGCTTTGGACAATAATGATGCTTGAGCGGCGCCAATGTATTTCAGGGAGTGCTTTTACAATGGCAACCATGCTAAAAAATATTCATTCTTGCGACAACGTCGCAATTTATAAAAAAGAACCGTTTTAGCCATGACCCCTGCTATCAGCCCAATCGCCTGGCAGGACCGACGGAACCGGTAAATCGTTCATGGCCAAGAGCCCGGGCAGGGCGTTCATGGCCTTGGGGATTGTATTAAGGGTCATGGCAATGGTCCCAATGTCCCCGTTGATTCCCCCCAATATCTTCTGATGAATATCAGGCCTTCCCTTAATGATTATTTCATCGTACTCTTCCTCGATACCGGCATAAGCGATAAAATTCAACCGGATGACCTCCTGGCCGTTTATTTTTCCATAGGCAATGCTTTTTAGACCCAGCACTTTTCCCGGGGGCACCTCTCCCAGGCCCGTCTGTACCGGATTTTGCGCAATCACGGGTTCCGGCGGAAATTCGCAGGTTTCCTGGAGCCGCCAGCCCAGGCCGGTGGCGATCATATTGATCGATTCCAAAAGGCCCACATGACCGGTGATTATTTTTTGTTCAATATTATTTTTAAATTCCCCGGCACTGAGCCCGGTGCCCACTTTTTTCTGAAAGGGAATTCTGCGGCGCGCCGAATTCATCATGCGTGTAACAGTGATGGAATTCACTTCCAAACAGGGACCGGTTAAGGTCAGCGGCAGGGTATCCATTAAATAGCCGGGGTTGATGCCCGTGCCCACCACCGTGACCTTGTATTTTTTGGCCAACGCGTCAATCTGTTTCGACAAGGCCGGGTGCCGTTTAAAAGGGAAAGACAATTCTTCGCACGTGGAAATGACATTAAGACCTGCTTGCATGCACTCTTTTAACTGTGGAAAAACCTTTACCAGCGAAGAAGAGGTGGTATGCACCACGGCGTGCGCCTTTGCTTTCTTGAATACTTCCCGAGGGTCATTCGATATTTTTACCCCCACCCGTTCTTTCAGTCCCAGGACTTCGCCCACGTCTTTGCCCACCTTCTGCGGGTCGATGTCGATAACGCCGACCAGTTTAACACTTTTTTTCGCCAGCAGTTCTTTGGTAATATTACCGCCAATCACCCCAAGACCATAGACGACAACCTTAATCTGCCCCTTTGCCATGGCACAACTCCTTTCCATCTGTGAGCTATTCATTCTTTTGCCTATTTACCAAATCCCTATATACTATACGGCTTTTTATCGTATCAACAACATCTTTTGGGTTGCCGCCTTGAAACCCGCCTTGCATCGAACGACATACAGGCCCGAGGGAAGCCTGTCGCTCCGGAACACCGCGCTGCTATTCTTAACGTCAAACGATTTCGTCAGATCCGCCACCTGGACGCCGCCCGGTGAAAACACCTTCAGCGAGAAGCCGGATTCCTGCTCTGTTGTCAACCCTTTCACTGTAATCACAGCGGTGGGATTAAACGGCGTCGGGCATACATGGACGCTCAGGGTTTGAATGGGCGCATCAGGGGCCGCACCGTTAATCTTAACGTCCAGGTTGCCCAGCGAATCCGGAATGGCCAGATAATACATGGCCATTTCAATGGCGCGGAGCTGCTGCACAAAATCCTTGTGAAGGTTGCTGTAGGTGTAGCCCATCAGCGCGCCCTTGTCCTTTGCCGCCTGGAGATACTTGTCACCGTAAAAGCGGGAAAGGAACGCAAAGCCAATCGTAACATTCGGTTTTATGGCAGCCGTGCCGGAGGGAACATAGGTCAAGACGCTGTCGCCCCAGATTTTAAAATAATGCGCTATTGAATCGGGTTGGGTGACGCTGTTCAGCGTGTATTGCGGCGCAAGTATGGAATACAGTTTCACGAGCGCTTCCATGCCAAGGCCGACCATAAAGGGCTGGCCGATATCGCAATTCGTACGGTCGCTCTGCATCCTGACGATTGCGTTCTTGAGGGCTTCCCAGCTTCTCGCCAGTGTCTGGTAATAACGCGTATCTTTTGTCTGCGCATACGCCCACACCAGCGCGTTCATCTGATTCGCCCATCGCCGGATATACGTTGTAATATGCTCGCTGCACGCGGAGGCCAGGCTCACGTCAAAACGATTCATCCATTCGGCTCCTTCGAGGGCTATCTGCAGGGCGTAATCATTGCCCATCAGGTAGTAATCCATGAAAAGACCTTCCACCTTATGGTGGCTGGGATTGCTGGTGGAATAGGTGAGTCCGTCCGATCCGATATGATAATTGGGCGGGCAATAGCGGCAGTCCCCGGTTTTGCTGTTGGCGGGGCCAAAATGGCACATATGCACGTCCTGAACATGGCGGGCGTGCGCAATGGCATAGTCGAGAAACCGGATATCACCGGTGTGGTAGAAATGTTCAAAGGCGAAGAAATCGAGGCCGTAATAATTGCCGTTCCACAGGACGCCGAACGGAAAGGGGGGATCGACGTAACTGGTATAATCATAATGAAAATTGTCGCCCCATTCCATGAATCCGTAGGCGTCGAAGTACATGTGATTGACGTTGTCAAATGCCAGAACCTGGCTCCATCCCGAATCCAGCTTGCTCTCCCAGGTCTGGATAGTGGGTTGGATGGAATCGGCATAGAGGGCCGGATTTTTTTCGACCATGGGGACCGCGGACAATGTCCCGCGCGTATACCAGGCAGGCGAAGCCAGGGCAAAGAGCCGATCCGTGGCCTGCACGGCCTTGGAGCGGAGTTCGCCTGCTGTCATATCGTTATAAAAGGTCCACTGCGTTTCACAGCTGCGCCCCTGCCCGGCGAAAAATGGAACCCCCTGTCCGGAACGTTTTGGAAAGAAACCCGCGATTATTTTGCCGTCCCCAGACGCCTCCATGGAGGCGGGAACCATCTGCCAGAAGTATTTCATGGAAACCAGGCACCCGCGGCTGCCATCGGACAAGGAGACCCATCCGAGATCCCTGGGCTTCAGTGTTTTCGGGTTGAACGTGGCCGCTTTGACTCCGCCGATTACGCCGGTCATGCTCGGTCCCATGGTATAAATCAGAAGATTGAAGTAGCCCGGCCGCGAAACCATGCAGTACAAGGAGTCGGTACCGGTCAAATCCGCCTGCTCAAAGCTGTCCGGCTTGCTGACCACCGCATGGCGGGTCGCGCCCAGCATAAGCGGAATTTCGAAATGGAGGCCGTAAAGGGTGTCGCAATCGGTCGTGACCCCGTCCTGGTTTTCAATCACGTTCTGCATGCGGATGGTGGCGGAATTGTTGAACGCGTAAATCCGGCTGATAAAATTGTGCGCTCCCAATCCACCGGCGGTTTTCAGCTTGCCCATGGCTTTCAGGCAGACCACGCCGGCCCCCTGCCGCTCAACCGTGACAGTTGTGGCGGCATCGTTGCTCGACAGGTACTGGGTGACCACCCCGAAATAGACCGTTTTGGCCCAGCCAACGACCCCGCGGCTGTGGGATGAGACGATTTGATTGTCGTTGCCGTAATTCTGGCTGCCGGATTCATCCACCCATGCCTGGTCGATGAGGTTGAAATTGGCCTTCTTGACATAAAAGCGGATTTTGCCGGTATTCACTTCAAAAAAAGTCCCGCTGTCATGAACCGAAAGATTGGACGGAAGCGTATAGGAGGAAGCCTCCGTATGCAGGGTGACAACAGCGGAACCGCTGGCCGGAAGGCTGAAGGGAAAATTAAGCTGGAGCCAGCGGATGTTGGAGGGATTCTTCCACCAGGTGCCAAGGGAGGTGATTTCGCACGGAATGACATTGTTAGAGGCGTCCCGGAGCGTAAACTTGGATGCGTCCGTATAGTTGCCCGCCTCCGGCAACGGCACCCCCATGGTAACCGCTTCATTGACGCGGGCCACATGGGCGTATTCCTGTATCTTCAAATCCACCAAGGGCGCGCCCATGACGTTCAGGGACAGCACTATCAGAAACATAATTCCTTTGATCATTTTCGCCTCTTATTCTTTAAGGCCGGATCCCCACTAATTCGGCCAAGGCCGAAAATAAGAGTCTGTAAATCGGCAACTTATCTACGTTTTTCACGTAGATGTTGCCGATACAGACTCTAATACTTTTCCAAGCGCACGGTACCGAACAAGGCTTACCTGACCAGGACCATGGCGCCTTTCTTGACCTGCTCACCCACGGTCAGGCGGTAGAAGTAGACCCCCGTGCCCGCCATGCGGCCGGCATTGTCCATCCCTTCCCACACCACCTTCTTCGTCAAACCCGCGTTCCCGACCGTGCCCTTGACAAGCGTCCGCACCAGCTGGCCGCGAATG
>JAZDKP010000032.1:0-8932 GCA_043802925.1 Fibrobacterota bacterium
AAAGTATATTTATGGCCTCCGGCATCAACGCTGGAGGCCTTTTTATTTATGGAAGCAATTTTCAAACTCTTTTTCTGGTATCTTGTCTACCCGGTTTTTAAACTGGCCCTTTTTTTATCACCCCTTATCCTACCCGGCATTCTCATCCGCGGGGTCAAAGCACGCATCGACAATCTGTTGCTTAATGATTTTGGACGGATACCCTATTATTTTTTCGCAGCAATGGGCACCCCTGTCCACGAGGCCGGCCATCTGCTGGCTGCCAAACTCACGGGCCACAAGATCCTTCGTTTCAGCCTTTTCTCCCCGGATAAAAGCGGTCGCCTGGGTTATGTTGAACACGCGTACAACCCCGACAGCGTCTGGCAGCGTGCCGGGTGTCTTTTTATTGGCTTGGCTCCGGTTCTCGCCGGAACCACATTGATTGTACTGCTGACACGGCTTTTCTTTCCGGATCTCCTGCTCCATCGTTCCCTCGAAGGGATTGTAGCGCAGGCGCAGGCAGTCAAAAACCTGAAAGAAATGGCGCCCCTGTCATTGGCCATCGGCCACTCTGTGGTCGGCCAGTTTCTCGACTTCTGGCAGGCGGTCAAAGCCTCGGACTGGCGCGTCCTCGTTTACCTGCTGCTTGTCATCGGTATCGGCAGTCATATGTTCCCGAGTACTTCGGACCTGAAAGGGATGGCGCCGGGCGCTTTTCTACTTTATCTGGCGGTATGCGTGTGGAACGCGGTCGCGTGGCATACGTCGCTGAACCTCCATGCGAAGGGGTACGGCGCCTGGGCCATCGGATACGGTGCGGGCCTGCTGCTGTTTATTCTCATGGTGCTCACGCTCGCCGGCCTGTTCCTGTGGGGCTTGGCGGGCGTCAAACATATGGCCGTCCACCGGGGTCGGGGCTGATATGCCGCTGTTGCCACGATTTTCAGAATTAAGTTATATTGATTGTCCGAAAGAAATACGGAGAGGTCGCATAGTTGGCTTAGTGCGCTGGTTTGCTAAATCAGTGTGGGGTTTAAATCCCACCGCGGGTTCGAATCCCGCCCTCTCCGTTTTTAAATATCTCCCATGCCATCACCCGCAAACGAACATGCCACGCGCCTGACCGTCCGCTACGGCGAGACGGACCAGATGGGTTTTGTCCACCATTCCGCGTATGTGCTCTACCTGGAGGCCGCGCGCGTGGAGCATCTTAAGGCCCTGGGACTTCCGTATCACGACCTCGAAGCTGAAGGGGTGCTCCTTCCCGTTATTGAGCTGCATATCAATTATTTCAAGCCCGCCCGATTTGGGCAGGAGATCACCGTGATCTCACGCTTTTGTCCGGTCCGGGGCGTCCGGCTCAAAGTCGAATATGAGATCTCAGCCGGGGACGAACGGCTTGTCACCGGGCATACCGACCACGCCTTCATGGGCCGCAATGGCCGGCCGCTTCGGCCGCCGGAGCACGTGACGGCCCGGTTGCCCCGCATATAATGCGGTCTTGCTATCCCTTTACGCAACAAGCGATATTTTTTACCATGATGAACCGTTTCGCAGGGCTTTTGCTTCTATTGGTTGTTGCGGTGGTGGCAGAGTTTCCGGGCCTCAAATGGGACGCTTCCGTGTCCACGGTGCTCGATCGGTACCCGGACGCGGTGCGTAACCGTTGTTGCTATTTCGAGGGCGTTAATATTTTTGGCCGCGACTCGCTCGAAATTTATACCGAGCCCCTGGCCGCAAACTGTTACGAACGCAGAACCTTTCTCTTTTACAAGAAAAAGTTGGTCCAGGTTGAGTTGAAATGCGCCATGGATAGCGTAACGCCCGATAACTTTGAAGCTAAAATCATCGACCCGCTGAAAAAAAAACTTGGTAGCAAGACGCCGTTCACTCATGCGCAGGACGATAAGACAAAAAACATACGCTTTTATCAGTGGCGGACAAAGACCGATATGGTCCTGGCCATGTTTGGCCATTTTAAGAAAGTGACCCCGGCTAACCTGGATTGGAGCAAGGTCAGTTATTATAAACGCGATTTTTACGATTTCAAGAGTCAGGGGAAACCATCGGTCATCGCCGAAGGGGAGTGGAAGATCGTTTATTGAGCGGTGCCGTACGCTTTCAGGCAGCGCTAGTATTGATGAATCCGGAAGATTAAATTATATTTATCAGCGGAAATCGAAAGACATTTCTTAAACGAGGTTAAGCCTATGCCCTGCGGAAAAAAACGTAAACGCCACAAAATCAACACCCATAAGCTTAAAAAACGCAGGCGGAAGAACCGTCACAAGAAAAAACGGAAGACCTGACCTTTCGTTTGTCAGTCCTTTTCCCTCGGTATTCGAATCATTGTGCAGTTGCCGCAGCCGCGCAGCTGGAAGTCGTCCGTATAGTGTTTGATGATATAGACGCCCCGGCCGTGCGGTTTGTTCATGTTTTCCGGTAACAGCGGGTTTGGCAGGCCTTTGTCGTTATAGCCTTTTCCCTCATCAATGACGCCCACGCGCGCATGCGCGGGGGTGATTTGCGTGACCACCACCACCTTCTTGTCCGGTGCATTTCGGTTTCCGTGGATAATGGCGTTCGTCAGGAGCTCCAGCAGTACCAGCCTGAAGTTTTTCTGAAAGCGCAGTGAATGTCCCTGCGCGTCCGCTTCATCCACGAGGTCCTTGATGACTTCGCGCATCTGGTCGAAGTTGCGGAGCGAACGGATGGTGAAGGGTTCGCTGGCCGGCAGTCCGCATTCGGCGAGTATGGCATTTCTTCGCGGCGGTTCCGTGGCTTCCAAGAGAAAACAGGGCACCGGATCCGTTGCAGACCCCAGGGTCTTGCGCAGGCGCTCCAGCAATCTGCGTCCCCCGTCTTTGTCCATCAGCAGGGATTGCCGGAGCGCGTCCGAAAAATGAGCTTCGTGATTCGGTGCGCGGAAGGGAAGCAGAAAACGTTCTCCTTGTTCCAGAAACTGCCGGCCGTCTGTAAGAACTCCCTGCATGGAATCCGGCAGGGCCGGCAAACAGACTGTTGTAAGCGCACCTTCCGGCCCGGCCCAGTAGCCGGCCAGTCCCCGGAGGCCGCTAAAACGTGCCTCGTTGGTGCGGCGGTCGTAGATGCAGAGCAGGGTATCGATGGACTGGAGAGTGCTGATTTGGGAAGGCAGGGAGGCCAGAATGGCGGACAGAATTTCTCCGGCGGGTCGTTCGGGCCGGAGATGGTGCTGGAGGGCCATGCGGCTCATGGCCGCGAGGTAGGCGGCCGGAATGTCCCGGCTGTCGATATTGATGGTGAATAGCGCGAGTTCGTCGTCCGACAGGCGGATGGTGTCGTAATAACGGCCTGCTTTGAGGTCGCCCGGCGTCACGTCCGAGGAAAGGCGGAGTCCCTCCATTTTCGCGAACGCAGAGGGGGAAAGGCCCGTCTGCAGGGCCAGGGCGGCCTGGACCTCCTTCTGATAGAGCGTGTCATCGCCGCGGTCTTTGGCCATATTGCTTGATAAATAATTGGTTGCGCCACGGTCAGTCAACGGAGGCCGGGCCCATGCGCTTGGAGGAAGATTGCGCAGGTTGATTCATCTGCGGTTCAGAGATTATTTTTCAGCCACCCTTAAACAAAGGAATCATGCCATGAAACAGACCGTGCTGCACAGTCGTCATATTGCACTGAACGCCAAGATGGCGGAATTTGCAGGATATGATATGCCCATCCAGTATTCCGGAATTGTGGACGAACACATGGCCGTGCGCCGGGCCGCCGGTTTGTTTGATGTTTCGCATATGGGTAACTTTTTCCTGGAGGGCCCTGTTGTCCACAGCTTTCTCCAGAAAATGCTGACCCTCGATATGGACAAGGTCCGGCCCGGGCAGGCCGTCTACACACTGTTGTGCACACCCGGAGGATGCGCTGTGGATGACCTTATTCTGTATGCGCTGCGTCCCGGGTACTATATGCTTATTGTGAACGCGGCCAATACGGCCAAGGACTTTGACTGGCTTCAACGGCACAAACCGGACGGCGTGACATTGACGGACAGGAGCGAGGCTCTCTCCATTCTTGCGCTGCAGGGGCCCGGTGCCGCAGGAATTCTCGACAACATTACGGGCGGAAGCTTTTCCACCATGAAGCCGTTCAGTGTTGCCGGCCGCGTTCCCTTTGCGGGCGCTGAGGTCATCCTGGCACGCACGGGTTACACGGGGGAGGACGGCTGTGAAATCATCGTGGACAACGCCCGGGCCGGCGCGCTCTGGGACCTGCTCATTGCAAAAGGCGCAAAGCCCGTGGGTCTCGGGGCCCGCGACACACTTCGCCTCGAAATGGGCTATACATTGTATGGGCACGAAATCGACGAAGCGACCAACGTACTCGAAGCGGGCCTCGGTTGGGTCGTTAAACTTGACAAAACTACTGACTTTATCGGCAAGGCCGCGTTACTGGAGACAAAAAGAGCAGGGCTCAAGCGGAAACTTGCGGGTCTGGTCGTTACAGGCAAAGGTATCCCGCGTGCCGGATGCGAGGTCTTTAAGGGCGACCGGAAAGCGGGCCGAGTGACTTCCGGCGGCCACTCGCCGGTGCTGCAGAAGGGGGTGGCCCTGGCCTTGCTGGACGCTGAATTTGCCAACGCAGGGGAGGCCCTCGACATTGACGTCCGGGGCCGTCGCATCGCGGTCACGGTGACCGGAAGGAAGTTTGTTTGAATGGCTGTACGGATGCAAAAAAAGCGTACACCCGACAGCCGTCGCTACGATGGCATGGTGTACCGCCGTTGCGGCAGGAGCGGGCTCCTGCTTTCCGCGGTGTCGCTGGGGCTCTGGCATAATTTTGGCGGTGTTGATAATGCCGGCATGGGCCAAAAAATAATTTTCAGGGCCTTTGACCTCGGCATCACGCATTTTGACCTGGCCAACAACTATGGGCCGCCACCGGGGTCCGCGGAATCATTTTTTGGCAAAGTACTGAAGACGCACCTTGCATCCTATCGTGACGAACTGGTGGTTTCCACCAAGGCGGGCTACCGCATGTGGCCCGGCCCTTATGGCGATTTTGGCAGCCGGAAATACCTCCTTTCGAGTCTTGACCAGAGTCTGAAGCGCCTCCGTCTCGACCATGTCGACATTTTCTACTCCCACCGGCCCGACCCCGACACCCCCCTCGAAGAGACTGCGGGCGCGCTTGCTTCCGCGGTGCTGCAGGGCAAGGCGCTCTACGCCGGAGTTTCAAATTACGGCCCGGCCGAGACCGCTAAAATTGCAGCGCTGCTGCGTACGATGGGCACCCCCTGCCTTATCCATCAGCCCAAGTATTCCATGATGGTCCGGGGCCTTGAAAGCGGCCTGGCCGAGGTCCTGGCGGCCGAGGGAATCGGTTGCACCCCCTTTTCGCCGCTTGCCCAGGGCCTGCTCACCGACCGTTATCTCCACGGTATCCCCAAAGGCTCCCGCGCTTCCAAACCGCATGGCTTTTTAAAGCCCGACCGTGTCACAGAGGATGTATTGAATCGGGTCCGGCGACTGAATACCATGGCGCAGGCGCGCGTGCAGACACTGGCCCAGATGGCCGTGGCCTGGGTCCTGCGGCTTCCGGTCATCACCTCCGTGCTTGTCGGCGCGAGCAGCGTCAGGCAGATCGAGGACAATGTGGCTGCGTTGCAGAATACGGCGTTTGTGGAGCAGGAGTTGGCGGAGATTGACCGGTTGTTTCCGGTCGAATCATGAAAAGGGTTAACTATTTGGCTCTGAGGAATCAGAAAAAGAAATGGATCATGCTGGTCAGGGACTGGAAAGCGGGCCATTAGCTGCATGGAAAACCGGACCGATTGGTAGCTGATAGGTATACGCTGCCTCATGCACCATTTGCTCCAAGGGCTCCGCGAACTAAAAGTAGTCAGCTTAGTAATCTGCTAAG
The DNA here is from genome assembly GCA_043802925.1 of Fibrobacterota bacterium. Lineage (GTDB taxonomy): Bacteria > Fibrobacterota > OXYB2-FULL-49-7 > OXYB2-FULL-49-7 > JAEUSG01 > JAZDKP01. The sequence continues at coordinate 5,878 of JAZDKP010000032.1, forward strand.
TATAACACCGTTAGACGTTCTACCAGAGGAAAGCGATGGGCTTGATTATTCTGGCGATCTTTAATGTTCGAGGATGGAAACAAATGATTATTTGTGTAGCATTTCATTTGAGTATTTAAATGAAGACTGTAGTTTATCTTGTATACCTTGAAATATTATACAAGGTTATACAACGATTATTCTTTATATATTGCCCAACGCAATTAAATGCGGAATTATTTATTACCGGAGAGCGAATTGTTTTTGCTTTCGTTTATGTACTGCTCTTTAGAAATGTTTTAGCAGGTACGTGGCACAATAAAATTATATATTCTCCTAATATTGCTAATTTGCACGGGTGCCTTTTTATTGTTACCAGTGATCGATGGTAAGATGGATCTTCCCGACTTTCAGACCAGGTTGGTTTTTGCTATAACAAGCATCGCTGTTGGATTTAAAGAAGAAATAACGTATCGTGGGATTCTGCAAAACTTGCTAGCTAGAAAATACGGTGTTTTAATAGGTTTGGTTGTCGCAAGCGTCTTGTTTATGCTCATGCATGTCGGCTACCAAAAATTAACATATGAGAATTTCACAAAGCTATTTCTTGTTGGTATTGTTCTCGGCTCATTATATTATTTTACAAAAAGTTTATGTTTCTGCATAATAATACATTCACTGGTAGATGCGATTTATTCTTTTTCTCCATTCTTTAGTTTCACAATAAGTTCTTTATGGGGACCTTGTATTATTGTTTTTGTGATATCGCTGTGGGGCTTGCGAACCGCTATAAATGATAAGGCGAAAGTGTGATTTTTTTTATTTAGTGTCATACTTTTTCCCAAATTATTTGTCATAAGATTTCGACCATTTCCGGAGATTTTCCCACAATAAGCCTGTCTTGTCTATTGGAGAGCCAATCCCCTCATAACATCGGTCTCCCTGTCCGTCTCGTTTTTCCAAATTCGTCACAGTATAATGCAGCCGGTAAAAAAGGCCGGTGGTTTGCGGCAGCGGCCTTGATGATGCTTTTGATTGACTGAAACGTAATTGTCTTTGCGCAATAGCCTCCGTGGCCAAATCGTAATCGAACCTCCAATGCGGTTGGACAACTGGAGACCACAAGAATTTACACGGCGCTCAATGCCCATGACCTGAAAAAAGCCCATCAAAATGGCATCCGAGAGGATGAAATACTTATGGAAAACAGACAAGGAAATGCGTATATTTGTAGTGCCATGAAAAAGAAATTATACATCGAAACATCGGTCTGGAATCAGCTCTATAAAAGCAATCGCGCTGACTGGCACCAGATTACGGAAAAGTTCATGGGTCTGGTGAAAAAAACGGATGGATATGAGATTTACGTTTCCAATTACGTTTTATTGAGCTTGAAGAATGTTATGAGGAAAAGAGAAAGGTGCTCGTGCAATGGATTAAGAAAATGTCGCCGCTGGTATTGGACGATAACCCAGAATGTGAATCGTTAATGGAGAAATACTTTGAGGCAGGCATCCTGGAGCCGACGAAGGCCAACCGGTATTATGACGCGGCGCATGTCGCCGTTTGTTCAATGAATAACATCGAATACCTTGTGACTTTTAATTTCAAGCATTTGGTAAAGGTGCAGAAAATCGACGCTTTTAACGGCGTAAACTTGCTGCATGGGTATGGCGTGTTGAATTTTGTGAGTCCGGAAATGTTTTTGCCGGAGGAGGAATATAATGGATCCGTATAAAACTATCGAGGAAGTGTGGGAGTGGCGGAAAAAGGCTTATGGCAAGTTGGACAAATTGCCGATGAGGAAACGCGTTGATGAGATAAATAAAATTGGCCACAAATATACGCGTCAATTAAAGTTGAAAACGGTGCATCCGGAACTTGTGACTCATTAGATAATCCAATTTGCGACTACCGTAGCGGGATTCTCCCGGTCTGACGCCGCGAAGGTAGCCGGTGGTTGCGCAACCGCTGTTGGCGGTTTTAGTCTTTTTGCTGAGGCAACCCAGGATATTGCTGTTAATGACACTTGGAGAAATCGATGACCGATTCCGACCTTTACCGCGTCCTCGACGCCAACTTCAACCGCCTTCGTGAAGGGCTGCGCGTCATCGAAGAGGTGGTCCGGCTCGTGAAAAACGACGGGGAATCCGCCGCAACACTGAAATCGCTGCGGCATGCGGTGGCGGAATGCGAAATGCGCATCGACCGCGGCAGGCGGCTAAGGGCGCGCGACAGCGAGGGCGATGTGGGGCGGGCGGGGAGCGCGGGACTTGAAGGCGAAAGAAAGGACCTGGCGGACATCACCGCGTCCAATTTCAAACGCTGCCAGGAAGCGGCCCGTACGCTCGAGGAATTCACAAAGCTCGTGGACGTATCGGTGGCAGAGGCGGTCAAAGAAATCCGTTTCCGGCTGTATGATATGGAAAAAATGGTCAGTGTATATCCGCCTAAATTATAACGATTTTTTTCACATCATATTACGCCAGTTTTCCATTGATTTGACTTTGCCGGACAATCTATTTTTTATTCCACTTTTTCAAAGGTTTAACTATGGCAGGCGGCATCAACAAGGCAATCCTCATCGGAAATCTCGGGCGCGATCCGGAAGTCCGGTATGTCTCGTCCGGCAACCCGGTGGCCAACTTCACGTTGGCGACCAGCGAGTCATTCAAAGACAAGAGCGGGACCAAACAGACCCGGACGGTCTGGCATAACATCGTGGTCTGGGGCAAGCTCGCGGAAATCTGCAAGCAGTACCTGAAAAAAGGCAGTCAGATTTACGTGGAAGGCCGCATCGACAATCGTTCGTACGACGATAAGGACGGCAACAAGCGCTATGTGTCCGAAGTGGTCCTTGATTTTAACGGGAAAATGCTCATGCTCGGCAGTCGCAACAGTGGAAGCGGTGCGGGCGACGATTTTGCGCAACCCGAACCCGGGGACGATTCCCAGGTGTCCGGTGGGCCCTTGGGGCCCTCCATGCCGCCTTCGGGAAAGGGTGGCACGGACGACAGTGATCTTCCGTTTTAATAATAAACAACGTCGTTTCTAATTTATTAACGTCTTTCAAATA
>JAZDKP010000033.1:0-16883 GCA_043802925.1 Fibrobacterota bacterium
CATCACAATCCGCAAAGGGACCGTGCTCCTCGCGGACAGTGCGCTCCGCTTTCTGACCATCGACAACATCGATGGCACATTCACCATCGGACGCGCCACACATCGCTTCAGCCTGTCGGGCCGCTTCCCGGGCACCGACACACGGGCCGTTATCTCCGGCAGCGCGGACCCCACCTTCAAGGGATTCGAAATAAGCGTCCGGCTCGCCGCAGCCTCGTTCATCCGGCCCGTGCCACTCGGTGAACATCTCTCGGTCAACTCCGGTCAAATGGACCTGGACCTCCGCGTTACCAAGACCGCCGGAAGACCGCTCGAGGCCACGGCGCTCAAAGGCGACCTGTCGCTCAACCACCTTTCACTGACCCTGCCGGGCGGATTCGGGCTTTCCGATCTCACCGGCCGGTTTGTGCTCACCGACAGCGGCCTCCGCGTCGAAAAATGCGGGGCGCGGCTCTTGGACCGCCCCCTCACCCTGTCGGGAACGGTGGAGCACCCGTTCCACCCGGAATTCGCCCTGCGTTTGAGCGCCGACCAGATGGACCTCGCGCATCCCGACCTGCGAAACCGGCTCTCCGGCCGCAAACTTTCTGGACTCGTCAACCTCACCGCGGCCGTAACCGGGCCGCTCCGTTCACCGGAGGTCAGCGCCGAGCTTAACGCGGAGCGCATCGTATTCAACAACCGCCCGTTCCACCACCCCGCGGCCTCCCTTCTTTTCCGGCGCGACACGCTGCACGTGGTCCGCGCGACCGCGGACGGCCTTTCCGGGACCCTGTCGGGCCAGGGATTTTTCCGTCTCAGCGAACCCGCGGCCTACGGCATCCATGCAACCGTCAAGTCCGCGGATCTGTTCACGCTCGCGCAAAACTCCGGCGGGCCCCGGAAAAGCGCCTTTGACATTGCGCTTTCTGTCCGGAACGACGGAAACGGACTACGCGTCAACGGCAACGGTAACGGCCGCCTCACCGGACAGCCAGAACTGGGCGCGTTCACGCTCCGTTTCCAGACCACGGGCCGGGCCCTCGGCTTTTCGCTCAGGAACAAAACGGGCGGCGCAGTGCTGTCGGGCGATATCGCGGACTTCGCAGACCACCCGGACATCCGCGCCAAGTTTTCGTTCAAGGACGTCCCGTGGGAATACCTCACCGGCACACCGCCGCCGCTCAACCGCGAACCGATCACACTGAGCGCGGATTTCCGCGTCGCAGGACCGTTGGAGAAAATACGTGTGGCCGGCTCCGTCTACCCCAAGGGCGAATGGGCGGACGGCACCCTGCTCATGAATGGGCTTGTGGACAACAGCGGCCCGGCCCCCCAGTTCCAGCTCCGACTCTTCTCCGACACGCTTTCGCTGCTGGGTGAAAAGGCTCCGTTCTCCTGTGCCCTCTCCCGTAAAGGCGAGGTGACGTCCCTGGAAGACCTCCAGTACGGACGGACGCTCAAGGGCCGCATGGTTCTTACGGACGACCGGCTGGACGGCGAACTCTCTTTCTCCGCCTTCCCGCTTGCGCTCTCGCACCTTCTTTCGGCCGACGAGTTCCGGTCCATGGCGCCTTCCGGTCTTCTGTCCGGCCAATGCCGGCTCTCCGGTTCTGCCGATGCGCCCGGCTACAGCGCGGACCTTTCACTTGCAGAAGGCCGTCTCGGCGAATTGACCCAGGTCCGGATGACACTGTCGCTCTCCGGCAAAGGCCGCGACTGGACCGTCTCGCGACTTTCGGCCGAGACGCCCCGCGAACGCCTTTTCATATCCGACAGCCTCCGGTTCGTCCGTGGAAAGCTGCTGGGCAACTTCCGAATCGAAAACCTCAACCTGGCCGCCCTCTTCGGCGAAAAGAGCGGCGTGTCGGGCTCGCTTTCGCTCATGTTCGAAAGCGCGGGGAAAGGGACCTCCACCCTCCACCTCGGCAGCAACCAGCTCCACTACCGGGACTTCCGGCTCGACTACCTCAAGGCAACGGCCGTGGAACGCAACGGCGTTGCAACAATAGGAAAGTTCGCCTTTGGCATGGGTGACTTCACGGGCGAGGCCGCGGGTTTCATTCCCCTTCCCTTTTCCACCGGCGATGGCCCCCCGTCGGACACACTGGACCTCACCGTGGACGCCAAGGGAGAGGTCCTCGGCTCACTGGCCCCGCTCCTCTCAAGCTTTGCCAAAAAAGCACAGGGACGCGGCAGCATCCGGTTGCGGTTCACCGGAAATTCAAAAAACATCCGGCTGATCAACGGGTACGTAGACGTGACAAAGGACAAAAACGCCTTCATACAACCCACGGCCTATCTTCCAGGAAAGATCGGGAAAATCTCCCTGTTCGCGGGCATCAACAACGGCGTGGTGAACCTGGAGGCCAACGGTACGGTCCAGGGAAGCCGGCTGCGCATTACCAGTGAACGAAAGTACGAAAAGGCCGAGAACCTCAAAATTGAGGCCCTGGGTCTCGATTTCGGCGTCCTCCGGGTCTATACCCCTTCCGAAGGTGTGTCCATCAACCTGCCCTTCCTCATTCCCGAAGGGGAGTACGGCGAGGTGGAACTGCTTGACAAACGAGGGAGCCCCGGCTTTATCGTCACGGGCCCTCTCAAACAGCCTTGGCTTGTGGGCAAAGTCCGCGCGCACAACTGCCGCTTCTCCGTTCCGTTCCTCCAGCCCCCGTTCGACACAACGGGGCGCGGAAACGTCCCCCCTCCCGTTCATCTCGACTTCACGGTCATCGCGGGTAACAACTTAAAATACTTCTATAACTACCGTAACACCTCGGCCGTCTCGTTCCTGGACCGCATTATCAAGAACCGAGGCTTGCGCAGCGGCATCGACAAAGGCATGAACCTGTTCAATTACCCGCTCACCGAGCTCACGCTCGAACGAACCTCCTGGCTTTCGCTCCACGGTAATCCCGGTCATCAAAATTTCAAAATCATGGGCCGCGCCACTTCCTCCAAGGGCTATGTGCATTATGCGGGCCAGGACTTCAACCAGAACGTGGATGTGGGCCTGGAATTTGACCAGGCCGACAATATCCCAATCCTCTGGGGTTCGGCCTCGTCCATCATCCGCTCCACGGACCGGAGCGAAAGCGGCAACGAAATTACGGTAACCCTTTATGTGCGCGACCCCAAGACCGGCGTGGAAACGAAGCGGGGCAAACTGAAGCAGGATTTCCGGCTGGTGCCCTCCTCCAACCTGCCCCTCGACGAGACCGGGGACCCGGGCAGCACCGCCTACCAGAAGGTCCTGGGCACGGACTTTGGCAAGGACCCTTCCTCGGTGCAGAATCTGGCACGTTCCGAAGGAAAGGCCATGTTTGAAAAGGTCTTTCTCCAGCGCATGGTGACCAACTACGTGGAACGCACCGTGCTGGGCTTTGGACGCGAGAACCTGAACCCCCTGGTGGGCTTTGACATCACCCCGGATGTCTTCCGTGTTGAAATTGAATCCGGCAAGGTATTTAATTATATTGATATGTCCGCCTGGAGCCTCACGAGGCTCCGGAAGGACTTCCTCGAAAATGCCGAATTCATCACGGGAAAGTACTTTTTCAGCGGAACGCTCTTTTTGAATTATTCCAGCCAGCTTGACATGACCACGAACCCCGAAGGCATGGATGTCGAAAAACTCCATCATCGCGTAGGCTTCGAGCTGACCCCCTGGCGTTACCTTTACCTGAATATGGATTACGAAATCGGGGGGTTACCCCGGGCCATCGGTGGAGCGTTTGACCGGAACGATGTCCGTTCCAATGTCCGGCTCCGGCTGCCAATCAAAAAGATCCAGGACCTGTTCATTAAGGACAATAAACAACCGGTTGTCAACCCATGAAAACGCTCCTCCTCTCCCTCCTTCTCTCCACCTCCCTGTTCGCGGCCCTCCCCGACAGCGCCGCGCTTCTGTCCGCGCCCGAACCCGCGGAGCCGCAGTCCGGCCACCAGCAGATCCTGCGGAAAATCACGGTCCGCGGCAACGCCAACGTGAGCCTCGGGCTCATCCAGGGCAACTTCGCCCTCCGGCCCGGCGACCGCTACTCGGCCAAGGAGGCCCAGGAATCGCTCCGTTCCCTGTACGAGATGGGACTCTTCAGTGATATCCGGCTCGACGCCGAGGAAGCCCGGGGTGACTCCTTCACGCTGGTGATCACCGTTCAGGAACACCCGCTCCTGCACAAGGTCGAGTTTACGGGTAACAAGGAGTTCGACAACACCGAGCTCGAGGAAAAAATCAACCTGCTCCCGGGCACCGTGCTCACTCCGGCCGTGCTGAACAAAGCCAAAAATAAAATCCTCGACGCCTACCGGGAAAAAGGCTTCCTCCTGGCCGAGGTACAGGTGACCCCCTACGAGTCCAAGGAAAGCGGCAAAACGGTCGCGGAGTTCAAAGTTGCGGAGGGGAAAAAGATCGCCATCGAAAAAATCACGATCCGCGGGGCCGCGCTCTTCCCGGAAAAGAAAATCAAAGGGATGATGCAGGACACCAAGGAGGACCGCTGGTGGCGGAGTGGCGACTACAACGAGGAAAAGTTCCTGGCGGACCTCAACCGCATCGAGGAATTCTACCACGACCAGGGGTATCTTGACGCGCGCGTCACCGACCACGACGTTGCCTACAGCCCCGATAAAAAATCGCTTAATCTCACGATCGGCCTGTTCGAGGGCAAACGCTACTTCTTCGGCCGCGTCTTCTTTTCCGGCAACGCGCTCTTCTCCGACACCCTGCTCCAGCGCAGCGTCTCGCTCAAAAAAGGCGACCTCTTTTCAAAGCGCGAGTTTGACCTCACCCGCTACACCCTTGAATCCGCCTATCGCGAAGAAGGCTACCTCTACGTCCAGCTCACCGACGAAAAGCTCTACCGGGGTGACACCATTGACCTTCATTTCGATGTCAAGGAGGGCATGCCCGCCTACATCAACCGCGTGGCCATCAGCGGCAACACCAAGACCTGGGACAAGGTCATCCGGCGCGAAATCAGCCTCCGCCCGGGCGACATTTACCGCCAGTCCCTCCTCATGCTCTCGCAGCGCGACCTCCTGCAGACCAACTACTTCGACCAGGCCACTCCCGACATCCAGACCAACGCGGACCGCAGCGTGGACCTTATCTTCGGCGTGCAGGAAAAGGAGACCGGCACCGGTCAGGTCTCCGCGGGTGCGGGCTATTCACAGCGCGACGGCTTCGTCTTCACCACCGGCCTCTCCATGCCCAACTTCGCGGTGACCCGGCCTTTTATCGAAGGCGGGGGTCAAAGCGTGGACCTGCAGGTGGAGTACGGCAAATACTCCCGCCGCTTTGACCTCGGCTTCACCGAGCCCTGGCTCTGGGACACCCCCACACTCGCGGGTTTCCGCGCCTATTACACATGGCGGGACTGGTACTACAGCGGCATCGACGAAATCAGCAAGGGCGGCGAGCTCCGGCTCGGTCGTCGTCTCAAGTGGCCCGACATCTACTTCCGAGTTTATTCCACCTACGACCTGAGCCACCGCGAGTACCGTTACAGCAACAGCGCCCTATTGCTCGAAGACAAGGTCATCCAGGGCATCACCATCAAAAACAGCGGTTTCGAAAGCATCCTCTCGCTCCGCCTGTCGCGCAACTCCACGGACCTGCCCGACTTCCCGACAAAAGGCTCGGTCGTGGAGTACAACCCCTCCGTGGCCGGTTACTTCCTCGGCGGAGACTACAGGTCCGTCAAGCACCGCCTCGCCGTGCAGGCCTACCTGCCCACCTTCGGCAAATTCACGCTGCTGCAGGGCGCCACGTTCGCCCACCTCTCGGGCGAGGTCATCGGCCGCTACGACCACTTCCTGGCCGGCGGCGTCAACTACGAAGGCATCATCCGCGGCTATCCCGACCGTTCCTTCGGCGATCTCATCGTGCATGGCGACAACGTGGGCTACAACCTCCTCGTCTACACGACCGAATTGCGCTATCCCGTGCTGGACCGGCGGCTTTATCTGGGCGCCTTCGCGGACTTCGGCAACACCTGGGCCTCGCTCGAGCGCGTCAACTTCGCGGACCTCAAAACCGGCGTGGGCCTGGGCGTCAAGCTGCTCGTGCCCATGCTCGGGCTGCTCGGTTTTGACGTGGCCTTTGGACTCGACGACTATCCCGACGGCGTGGACGCCTTCGGCAACACCACCACTTACCGTCAGGTCACCGGCGAAAAACCGCCCTATTTCGAGTTCCACTTCCGCATCGGAAAACAATAAGGAGGACCTATGCGTTATTCCACAACAGCCCTGGCCCTGGCGTTCGCACTCACTTTTTCGGCCGCTGCCTTTGCCAAGGACATGAAAATCGGCTTCATCCGTTCCGACATCATCTTCCAGCAGTTCAAGGGCACCAAGGACGCCCAGGAAAAGTACGACAAGGAAGTGGCCAAGTGGGAAAAGGAAGCCTCGGAAAAAGAAAAGAAAATCAAGGAACTCCAGGACCAGCTTGACAAGCAGGGCCTGCTCATGAGTGAGGAAAAGAAAAAGAACCAGAACGAGCAGATTAACCAGATGAAGGTCGAATACCAGCAGTTCGTTTACAAGGTCTTTGGCCAGGGCGGCGACGCGCTGAAAAAGAACACCGAATTCACCAAACCCATCCTCAAACGCATCAACGCCATCCTCGATGAAATCGGAAAAAACGAGAACTACGACTTCATCTTTGACGCCACGGCCGGCGGCGTGGTCTTTGCCAAGGAGGCCAACGATCTGTCAGACCGTATTGTCAAGGAACTGAACAAAGGATCCGAATAACGTGTCGTTCCCCCTTCAGCGCATCACGGACGCAATCGGCGCCGCGCTGACGGGCGATCCGGCCCTTGTCATCGAGGGCGCGGCCCCGCTCGACAAGGCCGGCCCTGCGCACATCTCGTTTCTGGCCAACCCCCGTTACGCCAAGGAGGTCGCGCATTCGCGCGCGGGCGCCATCATCCTCGAAAAGGACCTCCCGGGTCTCACCTGTAGCCGCCTGATCATGAAAAACCCCTACCTCGGCTGGGCCCGCGCCTGCGCGCTCTTTGTCCCGGACCGCACCCCCTTTCTGCCGCGCGACATCCATCCCACGGCCGTGGTCCACACCAGCGCCTCCCTCGGCCACAACGTGCATGTGGGCCCGCGGGTGGCCATCGGCGCGGGCGTCCGCGTGGGCGACAACGTCCTCCTGCACACGGGCGTGGTGCTTGAAGAAAACTGCCGCATCGGGTCGGACACCGAAATCCACCCCAACGCGGTCATCCACTACAACGTCACCGTGGGTTGCCGCTGCATCATCTGGTCGGGCGCGGTCCTCGGCGCCTACGGGTTCGGCTATGCCCTCGACAACGACACCTTCGTCCGCATCCACCAGCTCGGCAGCGTCGTGCTCGAGGACGAGGTCGAAATCGGCGCCAACAGCTGCGTGGACCGGGGCGCGGCCGGCGACACCCTGATCCGGCGCGGCACCAAAATCGACAACCTCGTCCAGATTGCCCATAACGTGGAAATCGGCCGTGACTGCGCCATCGCCGGACAATGCGGCATTTCCGGAAGCTGCAAACTGGGCGACCGCGTCAAATTCGCGGGCCAGGTCGGCGTCATGGGCCATGTGACCATCGGCAACGACACCTACGTGGGCTCCAAAGCCGGCGTCTCCAAGACCTTCCCTGAAAAAAGCACGCTGACCGGTTACCCGGCACGGCCCCTCATGGAACAGCGGCGCGCCGAGGCCTCCCTCTTGCGTCTTCCCGAATTCTTAAAGCAGTATCGCGCGCTCGAAGAAAAGGTCCGATCCCTCGAATCCCGCCTGAACCCTCCCTCCTAAACAGTCAAGGAGACGAACATTATGGAAATGCAGCATACCCTCAAGGATCCGGTCTCGGTGAGCGGCGTCGGGCTTCATACCGGCGCCTCCACCACGGTCACCTTCAAACCCCTGCCCGAAAATTCGGGCATCGTGTTCCAGCGCACCGACCTCCCGGGCCAGCCCAAAATCGAGGCCGATATCGACTATGTGGTCTCGCTCGACCGCGGTACCACACTGGGCGCGGGCGAGGCCCGGGTCAGCACCATCGAGCACGTGATGGCCACCTTCCACGGGCTCAAAATCGACAATGCGCTCGTGGAGGTCAACGGCGAGGAGGTCCCGCTCTGCGACGGGTCGGCCCGCGAGTTCGTCGCGGCCATCCGCCGGGCCGGCGTCGAGGAGCAGCACGAGGAGCGCCGCTTCATCATCATTGAAAAGCCCATCCTTTACGAGGACGCGCGCGACACGCAGAAGGCCCTCTCCATCTTCCCGGCCGACGGATTTCATCTCACCTTCATGATCGATTACAATCACCCCGCGCTCGGCGCCCAGCACACCACCCTATTCTCGGTGGATGAGTTCGAGACCGAATACGCGCACGCCCGCACCTTCTGTTTCCTCTCCGAAATCCTCAACCTCCACGCCCAGGGTCTCATCAAGGGCGGCCGCATGGAAAGTGCGGTCGTGGTGCAGGACTGCCCGGTCACCGAAGAAATCAAAGCCAAGTTGAAGAGCCTCTTCAACATCCCGGGCGACATCTTTGAGGGACAAAACGGCTTCCTCAACAACACCGAACTGCGCTACCCCAACGAGCTCTGCCGCCACAAGGCCCTCGACCTCCTGGGCGACATCTACCTCATCGGCGCCCCGCTCAAGGCCCACCTGCTCGCCGGCCGCAGCGGCCATTCGGCCAACATCGAGATGGCCCGGAAAATCCGCAAGCTGAACCTGCGGCCCAAGTCCACCTCCAACACCTTTGTCTACGACATCGACAAAATCAAGACCATCCTCCCCCACCGCTACCCCTTCCTACTGGTGGACCGGGTGCTTGAAATTGAAAAGGACAAGCGCATCCTCGCCAAAAAGAACGTCACCGCCAACGAGCCTTTCTTCCAGGGCCACTTTCCGGACTATCCCATCATGCCCGGCGTTCTCCAGTGCGAGGCCATGGCCCAGACCGGCGGCATCCTCATGGCCGACATGATTGGACCGGACATCAAGAACAAGGTGACGCTCTACCTCGGCATCGACAACTGCCGCTTCCGCAATCCCGTGCGTCCCGGTGACACGCTGCTGATTGAGGTGGAGCTCCAGCGCTTCAAGGGGCGCATCTGCAAAATGGCCGGCCGCTGCATGGTGGGCGGCGAAATCACCTGCGAGGCGGAGTTCATGATCTCGGTCATGGACAAGTAACGTTCATGGACACCTTCCTCCACCCCACCGCCATCGTGGACGCTTCGGCCCAAATCGGGCAGGGCGTCCAGGTGGGCCCCTATGCCATCCTCGGGCCCAATGTTTGTGTGGGTGACAACACGCAAATCGGCCCACACGTGCTCATCGAATGCAACACGGTCGTGGGCGCGGGCTCGGTCATTCACAAGGGCGCCGCGCTGGGCGTGGACCCGCTCGACCTCAAGTACGGCGGCGAAGAGACCTGGCTTGAGATTGGCGACCGCGCCGTGCTGCGCGAGTACTGCACCCTCAGCCGCGGCTCCGCGGACCGCACGGTCATCGGCGACGACGCGGTCCTCATGTGCTACAGCCACGTGGCGCACGACTGCAAAATCGGGAGCCACGTCATCCTTTCCAACGCGGCCAACCTGCTGGGCCACGCCGAGGTGGGCGACCACGCCATCATCGGCGGCCTCACCTTTGTCAACCGGCACTGCCGCATCGGCGAACTCGCGTTCGTGGGCGGCGGGTTCCGCGTGGCCCGCGACGTGCCGCCCTATGTCATTGCGGGCGACGAACCCCTCCAGATTACTTCCGTGAACACCGTGGCGCTCCAAAAGCGCGGCTATTCCGAAACCGCCATCGCGCACATCGCCGAGGCCTACCGCCTCATCCATGCCGGAAAGTCCGACCTTTCCGCGGCCATTAAAAAGATTCGCGCCAATCTTGAGCTCACCGACGAACTCCGGAACATCCTGTCATTCATTGAAAAGAGCGAGAAAGGGATTATCTGACCCATGCCCAAAGAAATAAAACTCGCGGTCATCGGCGCCGGTGTTTTCAACGAAGGTTACCACAGCCCGGCGCTCCAGGGGCTGAAGGCGGAGTACCCCGAACTAAGGCTGCGCGGCATCTGCGATGTCCGCGAAGAACGCGCGAATTATTTCGCCAAACGTTTCGGCTACGAAGCGGCCTTCACTGATTACAATAAGATGCTCGATGCGGACAATTACGATGCCGCCTACATTACGGTCCCCCATTCAGTTGTCTGCAACATGGTCCTCGATATCGCAAAGCGCAACATCCCCATCTTTCTTGAAAAACCGCCGGGTGACAATGTCGAACAGACACGACGCATGGCCGCGGCCGTAAAAAAAGGCAACCTCGTGGGACTGAACCGCCGCCACATGCCCCTCTCCCGCCGTCTCAAGGAAAAGGCCCAGTCACTCCAGAGCATTTCATTCATCGACTGCCAGTTCCACCGGTACAAGCGCGCGCACAAGGATTTCTTCTTCGGCACCGCCATCCACGCCATCGATATGATGCTGAACCTCGGCGGCCCCATCAAACGGGTCGACACAATACGCCACCATGCGCCAGGTTACGAATTCTACCAGCACCTTGCCACCTTCCGCTACCAATCGGGCGCCCTCGGCCTGCTTCACTGCGCCCCTGAGGTCGGTTCACGGGTCGAACGCTATTCCGTACATGGCGACAACCAAAGCTTCTACCTCAAGGCCGCCTATCACAACTCCGACGATTTTCCTGGAATCCTCGAATGCCATGCCGGCCCCAGCCTCATCAGCAGCGAAAGAATGCCCACCGCTTACCCCTACTGGGAAATCACCGGTTTCTCAAACCAGGCGCGGCTCTTTTTGGATCACATTAAAGACGGCGTCGAAATGCACCCCACGCTCACGGACTGCATCCCGGCCATGACCATCGCCGAACGGGTGAACAACGGCGAATCGTTCGACCTGTAAGTTTCTTTTAAATCAGATTCCCAGCAAAACAATCCCGGCCGTTCCTGCAATCAATCCGGCCCATCCCCAGCCGCCCGCCTTTTCCCTTAAGAAAATCACGGACACCAGCGTCACGAGCAGCGTGGAACCTCCGTTGGTGACCGGGTACATGACAAAGCCCGGCACATGGTTGAGCGCGGCCATTGAAAAATGGGTTCCGACAAAAGCGAGTACACCGATGGCCGCACCATTGACAAGGCCGGGCCGGACGCCTTTCTCCCGCGTCTGCCATAGCCCGATAAAGCCGGCCAGAATCATGGCAATGGACATGGTAGAGACAAACAGGAGCCGGTCGGCCATGGAAGTGTCCGGAGCGCTGCCGCGCATAAGCGTCAGCGTATAGGCGCCCAGGCCGTTGAATAGAAACGCCATGAGCGCAAAGACAAGCCACCGGCCCGCACGGCCCTTTGTTTTCCCGCTATCCGGAAAGGCGGACGCGGCTTCTTCCTTCTTTTTATCAACCCCCAGCAGGACCACAGAAAGCGCGGCCAACACGATGCCGAAAACTCCGGTCGCCTGAATCGCGGCGCCCGGATAAACGAGGGAAAGCACGGTCGCCAGCGCGAAGCAGAGCTGCATGACCGTCCATGTGGCGGCCAGGCTGCCGATGGCCATGGCGGTAAGGAGTCCCCGGACGGCGAAGAGCATGCAGAGACCGTTCATCGCGCCCCAGAATGCGGAGGATGCGGTCGCCCCGCCGAGTCCGCCGTATCCGGCCGTGAGACCGAGGTTGAGGACGAGATTCACGGCGCCACTGGCCGCATTGAGGGAATAGATACCGGCGCCCGCGGCCGAAGCGCGCCGATAGATGAAGGCAATGGCCGTCCAGGCCGCCAAGGTCCCGAAAAGGAAGAGCCAGCCTGTCATGCAATCGTACCGGGGTTAACGTCCGCTTCCTTTAATTTACCCATTTGATGTGGAACCCAACTCCCGCTCCAAGTCCGCAATCGCAGGCAATTGTCCCTTCAACCGCGCTGGCAGGGTCTCCATCAGTTTCGTCAAATAATGCGCCACACCGATTGGTTTGGCCAGGTCGCGGAGGGCGTATTCGGCGACGACCTTGCTTCGGGTCTTGCAGAGGATAAGCCCGATGGATGGTTTGTCGTCCGGATGGCGCAGCCGGTCATCCACCGCGGAAAGGTAGAAATTCATCTTACCGGCATACTCCGGTTTGAATGGCCGGGTCTTCAAATCGACGATGACGTAACACCGAAGTTTCAGATGGTAGAACAGAAGGTCGAGGTAGAAGTCCTCGCCATCCACCTCCAAATGGACCTGCTGCCCGACAAAGGCGAAACCCGCGCCGAGTTCCAGCAGGAATTTACGGACATGGGCGAGCAGACCCTGTTCGAGTTCGCGTTCAGCGGCATCGGCGCGGAGGGTGAGAAAATCGAAATGGTAGGGATCACGGACGATTTCAACGGCCAAATCCGACTGCGGAGTCGGCAGCGTCCTCTTGAAGTTGGTGATGGCCTTGCCCCGGCGGGCATAAAGACCGGATTCGATCCAGTGCGTGAGCATGGCGCGCGACCAGCCCTGAACAACGGTCTGCTGGGCGTACCAAAGGCGCTCGGCGGGAGTGCGGGCCTTGAAAAGCAGGACCACGTTATGCCCCCAAGGTATCGCCGCAACAGGCGGCGGCGGCCCGTCAACGTCCGATTTCGGCACAAGCCGTGCCGATTTTGCCGCGGTCGATTTCGGCACAGCCTGTGCCGAAATCGAGGGGGCACCGGTCCAAGCCAGAAAAAAAGCCCGCATCCTGGAAATATTTGAAGGCGAAAATCCTTCAATACCAGGGAACGCCTTTTGAATGTCGCCCGCCAAGCGGTCAATGATATTGGACCCCCACCCTTTGTTGTATTGACGTTGCGCAATGGAGCACCCTATGTGCCAATACAGCGCGATGAGTTCCCGATTGACGGCCAGTGATGCCTTAATCCGCGCCGTCCGGATACGGCCCTTCAAATCATGGAGGAACGTGGGATAACTCGCCGGCAAGGCGGCCAAGCCCGCCTGTTTCACGCCCGGTTTCCGATCACGAGGCATTACCGAGTCTCCCCAGCTGCTCCCGCACCACGGGTGCGGTAATTCCGTCCTTCTCCAGAAAGTAAGCCCAGGACGACATGTTTATACTCGGCGGCATCAACCGTTCCGCGAAGTTTATCAGCGGTCGCCCAAAGGGTGTCTTCAAATCCGATACCCGTCTCGTTCGTTTCCGGTTTTGCCATTGACTATTTCTCCACGAACCATTCCATCTTTCAAAGGTGTTCAAGCAGTACGCGGGACTGTCACCAAAGAATTATCTGAAGGCGCTGGCAGGCCTGGAAGTCACGCCGACTTCTGGAACTCGACGTCGTTTTTGTAGACCGTGACCATTTGCGGGATGCCGCACAGGATGAGTACCTCCATGGCTTTTTCGCTGGGCTCGATGAGGCAGAACTTGAGCCCTTTTTCGTCCTGCCGTTTTTTCCACGAGAGGAAAAAGCCGATGAGGCCGCTGTTGATATAGTCGCAAAGACGAAGGTCGATGGCCAAATGCTGGTCGCCGACCTTGAGCTCCTTTTCAATGGAACGCTCAACTTTTGAAAGCACACCGGGGTCCGAGACCTCGCCGCGCAGCTCGAAAATAACGTACCCGCAGTATTCTTTTTTCTGTATATCCATAGATAAGACTCCAGTGTTGATCCAGTGTATAATATAAATTAATTTTTCATGTGGCCAATCGAAAACTGCACCTTCGTTTTCCGTTCCTCCTGTTGCTGACCGGCCTGCTGCTCTCTGGTTGCGCCTTCTTCCGCAACAGCCACAAACCCCTCCGAATCCAGCGCTGGGCCTGTTACTACGGCAGCGATTCCACGCTGCTTTCACAGCTCCCACGCTACGACCTCGTGGTCGTGGAGCCCGACCATGCGGGCGTGAAACCACCCGCGGACGCGAAAACCCTCTATGCCGCCTACCTTTCCATCGGCGAAGCTGAAAAATTCCGGTGGTACTGGTCTGAGGTTGAAAGAATGGACGGGGTGGTGCTCTACCAGAACGGAAACTGGAAGGACGACTGGTTTGTGGATATCCGAAAAGCCGCCTGGCAGGACTTCCTTATCACACGCGTCATCCCGAAAATAATCGACCAGGGCTACCGGGGTCTTTTCTTTGATACCATCGACTCGCCCCTTTTTCTCGAAGCGGACGACCCGCGCAAGTTCTCCGGCAGCGCGGACGCGGTCACGGCCTTTGTCAAACGGGTGCGCGAAACTTTCCCGGACCTCATTCTTATCTCCAACAACGGCCTCGCCATCCTCAACCGAATCGCCCCGTATGTCAACGCCCTCACAGTCGAAAGCCTCAACACCACCTTCCGCTTCTCGGACAAACAATACCTGCGGACTCCGTCCGAACTCCGGAATCAACGGCTTCAATGGCTCGCCAACGCTGCGGAAACCCTCCGCGGCAAACCGGTGCTGGTCATCGATTACATGGCACCCGGGCAACACGACCTCGCCGACTATTCCCGTACGGAATGCGCCCGGCTCGGATTCATTCCCTTTCAGGCTGAAATCGGCCTCCATTCGCTGCCCCCGGAGATTGCACCATGAAAATCGCCGCGTTCGTCGCGCTCTTCGCATTCGCGGCATCGGTTCAGGCCGCGCCTGTCCCGTCGTCCAAAGGCGGCCTCATCAAACGGAAAATCCTCGCCCTCTACAACAGCAACGGCAACAGTGACTACCGGCAGTCCAACATCCACAACTATGCGGAAACCGTGCTGGGCCACCTGGGCTACATCCCCGTTCCCTTTGACGTGGCGCAAGGCCCGCCCGATTCCATTGCCGCGGACGTGGGCGCAATCGTCTCCTGGTTCGAAGGCACTTCCATGCCCGCACCGGACCGCTACCTCGCTTTCCTCCACCGCTGTCTCAACCACAACGTGCGCGTGGTCATGCTCGATAATCCCGGTTTTTTTGCTGACAGCCGTACCGGTGTCAAAACGGCCCGTGCCGACGTAAACCGCCTCTTTGCCCGTCTCGGCCTGCGGTACGAAGGCGATTACGAAGACAACCCGCTGTTTATTGACATCGTGAAATACGACACGCAGATGATCGGTTTTGAGCGGCCGCTCGAACGCAGGGCGCTCGAATACGAGCGGCTCGTTTCCACCGGAAAAGCCAACGCTGTTTTTTTGAGCCTCGCACTCGCCCAAAAGCAGGGCAGCCGTTCCGATGTGGTCGTTGTAACACCGCAGGGCGGCGTGGTCTTTGGCAGCCATATCCTCTACCGCCAGCCTTACGATGACGCGGACAACGCGGCGCAGGTGGTGCGCTGGGTTCTCAACCCGTTCCGATTTTTCAAGCAGGCGCTCCAGCCAACGGTCTCCCCGGTCATGGACATTGCCGTGCGCCAGGGGCGGCGGATGCTGATGTCGCATATCGATGGCGACGGTTTTTTCAACATCTCCCAGGTTGACCGTAAGAGCTTTTCCGGAAAAATCATCGCGGACTCCGTGCTCACCGCGCTACCGCTCCCGGTTTCGATCTCGTTTATCGTGAGCGAAATCGATCCCGCGGTACAGAAGGACGCCCGGAAAATCTCGGCCGCCCGCGCCGTTGCGAAACTGGCCAACACCGAGGTGGCCTCCCATACCTACTCGCACCCCTTTGTCTGGAGCGAGGCGCAGAAAAAAAACTTCCAGGGGCAATATGACGTCTATGCGCTTCAGGTGCCCGGATACCAGTTCTCGCTGGAAAAGGAAATCATTGGTTCTCTCGCTCTCCTGAACGACTTTCTCACCCCGCTGAATAAAAAGAGCAGCCTCCTTTTCTGGTCCGGTAACTGCCTGCCCGAGGCCGATGCGCTTGGACTTGCGAACGCGCGTGGCCTATTGGCCATCAACGGCGGCCAGACCCGGTTTGACGGCCGGTACGCATCGTACGCCGCGGTGAGCCCAATCGGCCGGCCCGAAGGCCCCTATTTCCAAATCCATGCGCCCTCCAGCAACGAAAACATGTACACCAACCTCTGGCAGGGCCCCTTTAACGGCTACGAGAATGTCATCGAGACATTCCGGAACACGGGAAAAGGAAGGATTCTCCGGCCCATTGACATCTATTATCATTTTTACAGCGGTGAACGGTTGGCCGGACTGGCCGCGGTGCGCAAGGTCTACGCCTGGGCGCTTGCGCAAAAAACCCATCCGGTCTTCACCTCTCTATACGTGGGCATCGCCCAAGGCTTCTATTCAGCCCGGCTCCAACAGCGCGGGGAAAACGACTTTGAAGTCCGTGACGCAGGCGACTGCCGGACTGTGCGGTTTGACGACACCCCGCTCTGGCCCGACCTTGTCGTTTCAACCAATGTCACCGGGTTTTCACGGCTGAACGGTTCCCTTTACGTGTTCCTCGGCGAGGCCCCCTCGGCCCGGATACAGCTCACCGCGTCCCGGCCGTCACGCCCCTGCCTTGCCAACGCGAGCATGGAAGTCACCGCATTCACGGTGACAAAGCGCGGCGGTTCTTTCTTCTTCACCCCGTACTCAGCGCCCGCGTTCGACCTTTGGGCCGGACCTTCGGGCCGCACCGTGCGCCTGCAGGTAACCGGCGGCATCACGCAGACGCTCACAACACGGACGGACGCGGACGGCAAGGCCGCGTTCACCTGCAACGCGTTCACCCCCGGCCAACCCTGCCGGGCCGAATGGACAATCGAATGAAAGTCGCCTGGAGATACCTGGCCCTGTTTATAGCCGCGGTCGTGTGCGTGGCCGCGTTGATATTCCCCACGGGTGGGGAGTTGGGCGCACTGTTCGAAAAAAGCTGGCGGCTGAACGATGCGCGCGCCGAACTGGAGCGGACGCTTGCCAAAAACCCGGACAACCGTTACGCGCTCGTCAACCTCGCCGACGTGAGCCGGCTCCAGGGCGACACACCGTCGGA
>JAZDKP010000034.1:0-51351 GCA_043802925.1 Fibrobacterota bacterium
TCTCATACAGACGGAAACGCTACAGGGGATCCATTATTCCCGGTCACTGTTGACTTTTTAAGCCGCTTTAATTATATTAATATTCGAATAAACGCATATTACAGCGTGCCGGGCCAAATTCTTTCAAAAGGCATCTTATGAAAAAAGAACATGTCGCCAAAGCCTCGCTTCTCAAGGCCCTGGGCCACCCCCTCCGCTTCTGCATCGTCGAAGGGTTGCTCTCGGGCGGGCGGAACGTCGCGACCATGGTCGATTGCACGGGTGTGCCGCAACCCACGGTTTCCCAGCACCTGAACATTCTCCGGTCCTCGGGGATCCTTAAGGGCACGCGTGCGGGGAATCAAATGAACTATGCGGTCTGCAGTCAGGCGGCGCGCAAAATCATTTCGGCGTTAAAGTAAATCCCGAAAAACAACCCGGAGGTTTTATGGCCATCCAAGTCATTAAAAGCCGCTGCCCCCAAAATCACAAGTGCCCTTCTGTCGGCGTCTGTCCGAAGGGGGCGCTTTCCCAGCAGGGGAACGCCGCTCCTGTGGTGGATGTCCAGAAATGCACGGATTGCGGTCAGTGCGCGGACTTTTGTCCGATGGGTGCGTTTGAGTTGTCCTGACAAATCATTCAAAAGGAGATCTTATGAATTACGGTATTGTCACCCGACCGTTTCTTTTGGCGTTGATTCTGGCTGTTTCCGCGCTCGCCGCTTCTCCTGTAAAAAACGCCTTAAAAGCGGAACCGCAGAAAACGGCACCGGAAAAGACTCTTCTTTTCTTCATGAACCCGAACGGTTGGCCCTGTCAGCGCCAGCTCTCCATTCTGGATGGAATCTCGGATTCCCTGGTTCCTTTGGCCCGGGTCATCCATGTTAAAACCACCAATGACGAAGACCTCCCGAAATTCCGGCAGTACGGAATCCGCGGACTTCCTTTTCTTCTCATTACCGACAAGAGGGGCAAGGAGATTTACCGGTTTTCTCCGGGCATTCAACCCGCTGAAACCGTTCTTAAGGCATTGAAGAAATAAAATCATGGAACAATCGTTGAATCTTGCGCTGATTTTTATCGCCGGGCTTGCCAGCGTGCTCTCGCCCTGTGTCTTTCCGGTTCTGCCCGTTATCATGACCGGAGGGCCCAGGGATAACCGTTTCAGGCCGTTGCTTATTGTCGCGGGCCTCAGCCTTGCCTTCACCGCAATGGGCGTCCTTTCTTCACTTTTCGGGGCCGTCATCGGGCCGCTCATGTACAAACTGGAGAAGGCGGCGGGCGTTCTTATCGTTTTTTTCGGCGTTTTTTTAATGGCGGACATCAACCTCTTCAAACGGCTGACTCTCTTTTCCAGACTTGCGGAGGGTTCGGGCGGAAAAAGAAGCGGATTCCTGATGGGGTTGATTCTGGGCCTCATCTGGATTCCCTGCGTGGGCCCCATGCTTTCGAGCGTTCTGACCCTGGTGGCCGCCGAGAAGCAGATTGCGAAAGGCATCGTCCTTCTTCTTGTCTATTCCGCGGGGTTCAGCCTGCCCATGCTCGCCGCGGGTTACGCTTCACAGTTCTTCCGGAACAGGCTCCGCGGGCTTGGCAGGCACCCGCAAATTGTCAGCATTGCTTCCGGACTCATTCTAATAGTCTTGGGACTTTTCATTCTCTTTAAAGGTATTATCGGGTTCGGAGCCTGACGCTAAAAGGAAACCGCCATGCCCTATTATGATTTTAAATGCCGCTCATGCAGGGAGCTGTTTGAAGAAAATATTCCCATGAGCAGTCCAACGACCCCCGCATGCCCCAAATGTGGTGCAGAAAACACGGAAAAACTTATTACAGGATGTCGGATTGCTTCGGGCGGTTCCGGTAAAGGGTGCGGAACGGGCGGGTTTACCTGAGCAAAGTAATGAGATAAGACGGTCGTCTTTAGAATATTTATCAATAAAAGGAGCAGACATGGATTCAATCAAAACCACATTTCCAGGCGGCCGCAGAGTCAACGCGCTTGTCCGGGGTTTTGAAATTGCAACCGACCAGCCGGTTGCTGCAGGCGGCGATGATTCCGCGCCCACCCCGTTCGAGCTCTTTCTGGCATCGCTGGTCGCCTGCGCGGGAATTTATGTGTTGAATTTTTTCCTGGAAAGAAAGCTGTCTACCGAAGGCCTTGCAGTGACGGGCAATTACTCAAGAAACCCGGAAACAAAACTAGTGGAGAATTACCAGATTGAAATCACCCTGCCGAAAGATTTTCCTGAGAAATACAAGACCGCTGTCATCCGCACGGCTGAGCTTTGCACGGTTAAAAAACACCTCCACCAGCCGCCGAAGATGGAAGTGACGACCCGGGAGAGCGTGGGATAATTTTCCTCCAGATATGAGAAGCGCAGCATGTGAATTTTCATGCTACGCTTCTTCATTACGTCGCGGGCATGTTCTTATTTGACTCCGGGTTTCCCCTTCTTCTCAGGATTTTTGGCCTTGTCCGCACCGGTTTGCGGGACGGATGAAATGCTTTTCTGCAGCACAGGAGCAACGGTCTCCTTGGGTTTTCCGGATGCATCGATTTTCGGAGCACCCAAACCCATCGCAAAGCTGATACGGTGGGCCATCCCCAGCGCATTATCCGGATCCATATCATATTTGAACCCGTAATCCACGGCATACCGCTGAAAACGCGCTCCGAATCCTGCGGTAATGGCGATGTTTTTTCCTTCGGTCCGTAAAATCTTATAGGCCCCGCCGCGTAAGTCAAACCGGTAGTCCTTCAGGAACAGGGAATATTCGAGCCCGCCGAACGCCTTGGCGTTGATGTCCACAGGGTTCAGCGCCGCATCAAAATATTCGACCTGATTTTTCACGAGCAGGTCAGAGGCGAATGTAATGCGGTGCATGGGATTGATCCGCAGGGCATAGGCAAGGCCGAAACGGTATTCCGGCGGCACCTTGACCCCCATCATGTCCGTGGCCAGGGAGCGGGCGACAAAACCGAACCGGATTTTGTAGGGTAGGAGAGTAAAAAGGGAGAGATCAAACCCGAGGCCAGCGCCGTCATAGTCGTGCGTAGCGCAAGTATGCCGGTTGAGCGAGAGTCCGGCGGAGGTGCTGTCAAAGATAAGAAAATGATCCCAGAGCCTCCGCGACAGGGAAAGTGTAAAGGTCTGTTCCAGCCAATAGTCCTCATTGTAAGCGACCGGGTCGTCCGGGTCGCCGGACTCGAGGCCCGAATAAATCATCTGCCAGGAAACCGCAGCCACGCCCACCTTTTCAATCGGAATGGCCAGCGCCAGGTTGCCGACCTGGATTCCGGAAATCTCCTGGTTAAGCCAATGGCTTGCGCCGAACGAAAGGGCGGTGAGCTGGCTGAGCCCGGCCGCGTTCCAGTAGGCCGCATTGATGTCGTCCGCCACGGCAACAAACGCGCCGCCCATGCCAAGCGGCCGGGCCCCCAGCATGAGGTCCAGGGGTTTGGCGGAAAGGGCAGAGACGCAGGCAAGAATCACGGAAACTGTTTTTATGAGATTTTTCATGGTCTTTCTCCTTAACGGTTAATCAGAGCAATGGGTTTTTTGACGGTTTTCTTTTCCGCCGCGGTCTCGCAGGTGAAGATATAGACATAGAGCCCGCTGCCCGCATACCGTTCCGATGCGTTGTTGCCGTTCCACATCTCCGTATGCAGTCCGGCCCGGACGCTTTTTTTGTCGATCACGGTGCGGACCAGGTCGCCCGTCAGGTCGAAGATTTTCAGCGTCACGGTGGCGTCCGCCGGGGTCTCGTATTGGAAGGTTGACGAACGGCCCAGAACAAGCGGATTGTGAGTCCAGAAGGACTTGATCTTAGCCGGCGGCGCGGTGTCGGCAACCTGTCCGATATCGTAAATCGTGAAATGGTTGACATTGACTGTCAGGGTATTCGCGGCTGTGTCGATTTCCGGGACGCCCGCGTTCCTCCACCCTTCACCATCATAGAAATAGATGCCCAGCTTCGACTCGTCAAAATCCGGGACTTGGTCCTGGTTCGGATCGAGGTCCGCCTGGCTGTAACTTAACGTAAGCGCCACCGGTTTCCTGAATACGGTTCCATCCGGACCGAAATCGCGCGCTGTCCCCAGCAGCCGCAGGGTGTTGTCCAGGGGCTTCGGCTCTTCCGAGGCATCCACGCGGCGGATGCTGACGGTCAGAGGATTCAGCAGCGCGCCTGCGGGGATACTGACTCCCGCGCCGTCCGGCGCCTGCACAAGACCGCCCCGGCTTGTGATTTCAACAGTGACCTTGGGAACGATGTAGGTCAACAGCGCCGTGTCGGCAATCCGGTTTCCGGCCTTGTCCAGAATGGTCACGGTCACACGGTTAAACCCCGGAACCAGCTCCACGATACGGCTGAACAGGGTGTCTTTGGCCGACAGGTTCACAGGGGAATTCTTGACATCCGCGTTGCTGTCGTTCTGGACGCGCAGCAGGACCGATTCAATACCCGACCCGCCCGCGTCCCCGAACCGGCCGGACAACACGACGCGTTCAAAATAGACCCTGCCCGTCAGTGAATCAAGGCCGTCCTCCGCTTTTGGGGTGCAGGATATCGCAAGATGCGGGGCGATATTGTCGAGAATAAGAACGCCCGAAAGCGTATCGGAGTTGCCCAGGTGATCCGTTGCCGCAAGAAGATATCCGACCGCGCCGGTGGTATCGGTGTTCGCAACGACGCGGCAGCTGTAAATATGGTCGCCCGCGATGGAGTCGCCGTTGGTGCCGGCGTCATTTAGAATCCATTGCGCGGAATCCGCGCTGGCGGAGGTTGACAGGAGTGTGACCGTGGAATCCACCAGGCCGCAGAATTCATCGCGGGCAAAAGCCGTGACCACGACTTCGGCCCCGCTTCTGGCATACCCGGCGCCCAAAGGATAGGACACCCGGACCATGGAAATCACCGGCGCCGTGTTGTCGACCTTGATGACCAGCAGCTCGGATTCGCCCACTTTGCCATGGGCGTCAGTCACGCGTAATTTCAGGACGTGTTCGCCGTCGCCCATCGTACGCGTATCCAGGGTGTCGCTCGCGGGCGTGCTGGTGTTCCGGAACGCCTTGCCATTGATGGAAATTTGCGTCAGGGCCACGCTGTCGCCCGGGGACAGGGCGGAAAAGAGAACCGGAACCACGCCGCGAAGGGTATCGCCGCCGCCGGGGGAGGTGAAAGCAACAGAGGGCGCGTTCCGCGTGGAAATGGAGACCGTGCGCGAAAGACCTGTTTTACCCTGGTCGTCCAGGGCGCGGATCTGGAGCGTGTGCGCGTTGTCCAGCAGTTCAATGGATTCCAGCGTATCCGTGGTCAGTGTTGCGGTGGCAAGCCAGGGTCCGCCGTCAATCGAAAGCCATGTTGATTCCACTATCGCCGGTGCTACCGGAGTGACGGTAAAACGGACCGTGACCCGTCCGTAGAGCACCGTACCGGCGATGGGAGAGTCTATTACAACAACCGGGCTGTTCAGGATTTGGAACTTGACAGTGCCGGAAAGACCGGTCTTGCCCTGCGTGTCGGTCACTTTGAGCACGAGCGTGTGAACGCCGTCCGACCAGGGACGGGTGTCCAGGGTATCCAGCAGCGTGTCGCTCCCCGAATTGAGCGTTATCCAGGCCGCGCCGTCCACGGAGGCCAGGACCGAAGCCACGGTCGCGGGTTCCACGGGGTCTGTTACATAGCGCAGCGCGAGGTCGCCCGCATACAGGCTGTCGCCTTTGGGCGCCAAAAGCATGATCGAGGGGCTGTTCAGGATGTTGAACTTGATTATCTGTGAGAGGCCGCTTTTACCGTTGGAGTCGGTTGCCTTGACTTGCACGGTGTGGCTTCCATCGGTCATCGGCTGGGTGTTGAGCGTGTCCGTAGTCGCGGTGGTGGTTGCGCGCCAGGTTCCGCCGTCAACCGAGATTTGCGTTGAAGCAATAGTCGCCGGGGAGACAGGCGTTACCGTGAACTGGACGACCAGCGTGCCGGAGACGACCGTGTCAGCGCGCGGGGCCGTCATTATGACGGTCGGCAGGTTCTGCACGTTGAATTTAACAACCTGCGAGAGGCCTGTTTTTCCGTTGGAGTCGGTTGCCCGGACCTGGACGGTATGGCTTCCGTCCGTGAGGGTCTGGGTGCTGAGCGCGTGGGTGGCGGTTGTTGTGGTGGCGGTCCAGGCTCCGCCGTCCACGGAAATCTGCGTTGTTGCCACGGTGGCGGGGGCAACGGGCGTTGCGGTGAACAGGACCGCGAGGTCGCCGGAGACCACGGTGTCGGCGCGGGGCGCGGTGAGCGTCACGGTCGGCAGGTTCTGCACGTTGAATTTAAGAATTTGCGAGAGCCCCGTTTTTCCGTTGGAGTCAGTGACCTTGACCTGCACGGTATGGCTTCCGTCCGTGAGGGCCTGTGTGCTGAGCGCGTGCGTGGCGGTTGTTGTGGTGGCGGTCCAGGCTCCGCCGTCCACGGAAATCTGCGTTGAAGCCACGGTCGCAGGTGCGACAGGGGTCGCGGTGAACAGGACCGCGAGGTCGCCGGAGACCACGGTGTCGGCGCGCGGCGCGGCAAGCGTGATTGAGGGTGCATTTGCGGTAATATAAATGACAAGCTCACTGGTAGTGCTTGTGCCGTTGGAACCTGTGGCGCGTATCTGGACCGTGTGCGAACCGTCGGCCAGGGCGCCCGTGCTCCATGTGTGACTGGTCGTGGTTGTGGTGGACACAAACGAACCGCCATCCACTGAAATTTCCCTTGTACTGATGGTGTATCCGCCTCCGATTGTCGCGGAAAACTGAAGGGTGGTTTGCCCGCTGACGGTTGTTCCGGCAACAGGGGAGGTTATTGACACCACGGGGGAGATGGCCGATGAAGCATCGTTTTTAATCACGACATTCACCAGCCGATCCATGACCAGGGCGTCATCATATACTTTGAATACAAGCGTGTCCCCGCCATTGGGCAGGGCGGTTACGTCCCAGGTGCCGGACTATTCGCCTTCTGAACCGATTTTCGTGAGACGGTAGGTCGTCCCCGGGACCGACTTGCGGTAGAACAGCGCGGAATCAATATCCCCGGTGATCTTTTGCGCGAATATCCTTACGTTGGCCACCCCTTCAAGGTAGGAATTGTCCTCAGGATAAACGACCTGGAAATAGGGGGCACCCAACTGCATGTCGGGCCAGCCCGTGGCCACGTAAATATTGTTGGTCCAGTCGACCTGTATCCTGTCCGCATTGGGCGACAGCTCCCAGAAATAATCGGTACCGTCCTGCGCGTCATGATAGCGGATATGAAATCCCATGAGCGATCCGTCGTTCATGATGATATCGTCCGTGGCGGGGCTGCGGTTCACCTGGAACTCATATTCGTAATTCGTGGTCCGCCAGGCGCCCGCTGCGCTCTGATTGGCTGAATTGCCGTCCACCGCCCAGCTGCCTGTTGCGCCGCCGCTCCAGAAACGGTCCCGGGAGCCGATATAAGCGGTGGTGTTGGCGATAAGGGCGTTTTCCTTCCCGTTGTCCAGCAGATAGTTCCGGCCCGTGGTCAGCGCATCGTCCTGTTCCTGGTAGATGACGCAGGTATCTGCGGCGTCATTGTCGTCGTCATAGATTTTAAGACCCACGTAAAGGTCCTGTGCGGACACGTCGTCAACGCAATACAGGGCCGCGTTCAGTGTCTTGCCCGCAAAGTTGGTCAGCATCAGATTGCGCACATAGCATCCGCGCCAGCCGTCGTCCGGCGTTGTTCCGCCCGTGATGTTGCCGTCCACGGTGGGCACGCCGTGGGCGTCGTACGTGGCGTAAAAGGTGACATAATCGCGTTTCACTCCCAGCCGCAGGTCGATCCATCCGTTGCCCAGCGAGGGGTTGGTCAAACTGTTGTTGGTTCCGGACCAGTAGAACGTGCCGTTGGATTGAGTGGTGTAAACAAAGTTCAGGCCCAGTTCGTCATAGGGGCCTACGTTCAGATAACTGTGGCCGTCATTGACGGTCAGTCCCGTGTCCAGGGGGATTTTCCATTCCGATTGGAGTAACGAGATGCCCACATTGGTGCCCAGGCCGAGAAAAACCTCGCTTCCGTTGTTCTGCTGTTCCCAGGTTGTCCCGTTAAAGGAATATTCTTCAATATTCAGCATGGTCGGCGCGCAATACGCACGGAATTCGCCGTTGTTGGCGCCCACACTGCCGCCTTCAAGAGCATCATTGTGGCTACCGCCGCCGATTCCCTGATCAAAGACCAGATTAATATTCATGTTGTTGCCGACGTTATTGGAATTGGCCACAAAGCCCACATATAAATAGTGGCTGTCATTCATGAAAAACCAGGAAGCATCAATGGTATCCCCGCTGCCGTTGGCTATTTTCATGTGCCGCACATAGGCATCCTTCCATTCATCCGCGTCCGCGGCATGGTAGGCACCCTGGGTGCCCTCCAGCGTGGTTTTGTCCGTAACGCATCCGTTCACCACCGGCGGGGTGGCGGTATAATAACTGTAGAATTGCTGCAGGTTGCCGGTGCCCTCTTGAATATGGCCCATGACAGGGAGCGCAAAAAAGAGCGCAAGGACAAGAATCACCGGACATGACTTTACAAACATAAAAACCTCCTCCTGCATAAATGTTGAAATGCAACAGACACGCTATACCGAAAGATTTGCATCCACAATCCTATACAATGCGGAATGGAAAGCGAAAGATATGCCAATGGGTTAAGCGCTTAAAACGGCTAAGAAGACGTTTTTTCGCATTCTTTGAGCAAATTCTCCCACAGTCTGATTAATAACACGCACAATCGGATTAATTTTTATCATTTCTGAGGGATTTATTATCCAGCTCTGTGTTGGCAGGAATCGTTGGCGCTGCACTACAGCTCTTTTGTAATTGCGGCGGTTATCGTATGATATTGGTACGCATCATTACCGAAGTACCGATAGGCGATATACGGCCGTGACGTCCATTTATGCCGGAGAGAGATTCCCCATTCCCTGCCGAGCTTTTTTCCGAGTTCGGTTTCCAGTGTCAACGTCCCCAAACCCTTGTAATCATAAAAGAAGCCCTGATAGCCGGCCAGCAGATTCTTGGGGTTGGCCTGGTAGTAGCCGCGATAGGAGCCCGTGGAATAGATCGGAAAATCGAGTTTGACGAAAACATTGTTCAAATACGCTCCGGAGGATTGCCATTGTTGGGCAAAGGCGGTAATCAGGAAAACAACCTTTTCCCGCGAAGGGGTGATATACGGAAAGAACGCATTGACGATGCGGCTGTCCTCCAGGTCTGCGACGGGCAGATAAAAATCGTTCAAAGCGTTTCTGTAGATATAGGAGCCGCCCATGTAAAACATGGAACCCACCGGACCAAAACCATAGACTGAGATTTGGCTTATTTCGTTCGAAGGAACAGGATCCGTCGGTGTTTTAATAAACTTAAGAACGGGATTTAGAATGTCATAAAAGGCCTGAAAGAACGCTGTGTCCGCAAGCAGTGGCTGGTACTCATTCCGGCGGATACTGGAATATTCCTCCTCCTGATAAGCCGCGTGCAATTCCCAGCCCCTGATTCCAAGACCTGCATCCGCTTTAAGCGTGCGCTTGCCGGAGCCGATGCGCGTTAATGCGGGATTGTCGTTAGCCACGCCCTCGCGGAGTGCCAATTGAGTCAACAGCCGCAGACCCGACCACGGGAGCTTCCATTCAAAAGGGAGGCTCCCTGATACAAAGAAGCGTCCATCATCACCCGGCATCCAGCTTCCTGCTGAAACATCTGCTCCCGTCGAAAAAGAGCGTCCGTGATAACGATATTTGAGCGTACCGGACATGAACGTGTCATCAAATTTACGAAGGCCGTTGATGTCCTGGTTTAGCTCAGAGTGTCCATAGGATGCTTCGCAGCCCAATGTTCCAAGTGGAAGCGTAAGCCCCTGGACGGAAAGGGAGGCGATCCGCCGGGAAAAGACCGTGTTATCGAAAAGATATTCGCCCGACGTGGTAAGCGTTATAGACCCAGCAAGAGCAGCCAACAGCAGAACCAGAGCCAATCCGTGCCATGGTCGGCGCACTCGAAAGGTTACCACGCAATTGCCTTTTGACGGTACGTGCGCTCTCCGGCCCGCACGGACAATGCGTAAACGCCTTTTGCGAGCCTGCGGTCCAGCGAAACGGTCAGGCATCCGGAGGAATTACCCGGGCACGGGGAGGAGGTTGTAACGCATCGACCCGCCAAGTCATAAACACGAACCGAAACAAGCGCCCCGGGTTCGGCGCCCGCAATGTGGAGAATCCCTTCAGCGGACAACCGTAACGATAAGCGGCTTGATTTTCGGGCCTTGGACGCTTCAATGGCCGGTGTTTCATCAAGCATTTGCATCATCAGCTGCATCTGGCTGGTCTCATGGCTGAACCAGCAGAGCGTATCGCCGTTAAGCGTAGGATGCGCTTGATATCCCGGTCCGACCACGGACGCGAATTCACAATCTGCAGAAATGTTGTAGCCATATACGTCCGCGTTGAGTGAATCGGTTGGGCTCGCATTCCGATAGTCCTCCCAGACGACATTGGTTCCGTTGATATAAAGACGTCCCTGAAAACCCGGTGCCGTACAAATCGGCTTTGAAACATCCGCCGCAATATCATAAAGATACAGGTCTACGTTTTTGGGATCCGTAGTGAGGTTCCGGTAATCTTCCCAGACAACATAATTGCCGGCGATGCGGGGGTTGTTTTTGCCCGCGGCAAAGGGAGCGATTTCGCGGGTTTCTCCGGTGGAAAGCGTGTGGAGAAAAAGTTTGCCGTAAGAGGCGGAATAATCAATCCAGGCGACCCGTTGCCCGTCCGTGACCGGGTATCCCTGATAAGCGTGATCCGTGGTAAGGCGCTGTTCCTGGCTGATTGCAAGATTATAGATATAAATTTCAGAGTTGACGCTGTCGATGGTCAGCGGAACCTGGTAGCGGTAATCCACCCAGGTCACGATGTTTCCGCCCACCCAGACCATCTCCTTCCAGGCCGTGCTGTTTGAAAGCGCGCGGGTTGCGCCGGTCGCAGTATTCTTATATTGAAGCGAACTGGTGCTTCCGCCGCCGCCCCCACCTCCGCTTCCGCTTCCTGTGCCCGTGTAGGCGAGGTAAGCCAGATGATTACCGGAGAAACCGTATGAAATATAGAAGGGATAGGTCCCATCAGTCGGAACCAGGACCGTCTTGGCTTTGGTCGGGATATCCAGCAGAACCACTTCAGACCAGAACAACGTTGAGGTTAAATAGTGGTAATCGAGATAGGCCATCTTATTGTTTTCAATGAGCCCCCAGGTATCGACCGATACGGTCACCAGAGGTTCATCAGCAGGAAAGAGCATGCCGGCAAACAACAGGTATAACGATAGAGCCAACACCTTTTTCATTCAGTACCTTTTTGTAATGATTGTATATGCAGCTTTTCCGTGAACTCGGATCGATTGACAGCGCCATAGACTGCGCTGTCTCCGGAAAAACCAAGATCCACGGAAATGCCCGTGGGTGTGATCGCCAGCGGGGTGTCAAAAAGGACCAATGCTTTTATGAGAGGAAAATTCCCCGCAGCCAGCGAATGGAACATATCACGGTACCAGTTGTTTTTGTTGCCGCCTGCGGCCGCGCAGCCGGTCTCGGCCACCAGGATGGGCTTGTTGGCAAACTTGACGGCGTCATAAAGCAGTTTGGTGGTGATGTAGAAGTCCATCCAGATTCCCTCTTGCGACAGGGAGCCGAAGTTGAAGATATCCAATCCTATCCAGTCCACAAAATCATCTCCGGGATAAAATGCCGTGTCCGCCGGCGTATAGGGGTTCCATACGAACGCAGCGTTGCGCGCGCCTTCCTCCTGGAAAAGCCGGTACACCCGCTGCCAGAAGGCCTTGAAGGCCCCGGGGGTGTTGCCGTACTGTTGGCTCCAGGAATACCAGGGGTTTGACATTTCGTGGCCAGGCCGGAGAAAAAAAGGTTTTCCGAACCGGACGGCTTCGCGCGCCCACGAGCGGATATATCCGTCAAATGCACCCGAAGCCAGGAGGTGTAACGAGGCCTCTGGGTTCTGTCCTTTGTAACCCTTAAAACCGGCAATCCAGGGTTCCCAGGTAATGAGCGGGACAAATCCGCCACGCGTGAGGTTACGGTTCACCCGGGTCTTGAACATATTGTCCGGTTCATCGCCCCAGGCCTGGTAATACGATACAATGGAAAACCGGACACCGAGGCTCTCCTGCATTGCATACAGTTGGCTGAACTGGTACGGGAGCTCAGGACGGTAAATGCCGAGTTGAAAAACCTCCTGTTGTGTCAGGACGTTCTTATGGGCAACCCGGTTCTTGATAATAATCTGGTAATAGCCCTCCAGCGCCAACCGCTCAAAAGGTTTGACGCCATAGGTATACAACAAAAACAGGCCTGCGATGGCCAGAACAAGCAGCAATGGCGCCCGTGAAGATTTCATGCGCCCCCCCTTTTGTCATTTTCCGGATTCTTTAGACCCCAGACAATGACAGGCGTCAATGCAACGATATTCATCAGCGCAAAAAGCATCATGAGCCGGGTGCCGGAATCAATCCGATGGTAAAAGAAAAAGGGGAAAGCCACGGCTGCCAGGGACAACCCCACCCCAACAATATGGGGTAAAATGAGTGCAAGGCTGGTCCGGCCCGCCCCGGTCTTGGGCGTGGGCAGATAAGGGACTTTTTTACGTGCCAACATATAAATGAAGCTCAGCGCGTAAATGTGCCAGGTCCCTTTCTCCAGGAGCATGGAACGCCACGGAATGCCATGTTCCTGCTTATCGGAGTACCAGCGCTGAACGTACATGTTAATCGCGAACGATAACAGGATATAGGGTGTGACATGAAGCAAAAAGCCGGTAATGGGCATTTCAACGGCATAGACCTGAAAAAAGAGCAACAGAATCGGTGCGGCCACGGTGATGAAGCCCGCCAATCCGTTCAAGTAGTGGGTGCCCGCGAAGAAGTAATAAAGTTTGGCCTGAAGATTGAGCCGCCGGAACCATTTTGGATATTCATGGATAAACAGGTCGAACATGCCGGACGCCCATTTGAGCTGCTGCTTGAAAAAGGTCTGCAGGTCTTCGGGGACAAGGCCGTAAGACGCCCGGTAGGGAACGTACCGACTTTTCCAGCCTTCCCCGTGAAGCCGCAGGGACGTGCACGCGTCCTCTGCCAGGTGGACGGCATGGCCGCCGATGGAATCGAGCGCCGCGCGGCGGAACAGGCAGTTGGCGCCAATGGCAATGGCCATGTCCAGGCCGTCCAAGCTCATCATGAGCGGACCGTAAAAACCGTAGGTTTGTTCCGAAGCGCCATGGGAAACGACATTCTTTCTTTCATTGTAATAGGCCTGGACCACCTGAACAAACCCCACTTTCCTGTCCTGAAAAGATGGAAGGGCGCGTTCAAGAAAATCAGGTTCCGGCCTATGGTCGGGATCCATGATCAGCAGGAATTCACCGCGCGAATGGTTCTTAAGACAATGGTTGATTTTGCCGGCTTTGGCTCCTGGAATTCCCTGGCAATCGACATGGATCACATCGAGTTCCTTGCACAGGGTCTTTAAGCGTTCATCGTTTCCGCCGTCCAGGAGATAGGTCGCGTGTGAATAAGACATCCGCTGGATGGCCCGCAGCGTGGCGTCAAACATGTCATACGGCTCCCCGGGCATGGCGGTGGTCAGGACGTCGACGGATACTTTTTGTGTGAGAGGACGGCTGCCCGGAATACGGAGGAACTGAAAGAATCCCCAGCTGAATATGGAGCGCACAGGCCCCCGGAAGACCGCATAGCTGAGAATGACAAAGAGGGCCAGGTGTTTGGGGTGGCCTCCCAGAAACCAGTAGTCGCCATAATACAAAACAGACTCAATCGCGGCAATGACCAGCACCGCCAGAACAACACGGTCCCGGAAGCGGATCGTGAGACTCGTGCGGCCGGTATCAAAGCCCGCGGGTTCCGTTTTCATTTGACCCATAAAAGGTTTTCAAGGCTCATTTGCGCCTGTTTGTTGTCCGGTCGTTTCAGGAGTATGTTTTTGTACGCTTCCTTTGCCTCTGGAAAGCGCCCTTCCCATTCCAGAAAGCGCCCCTTGAGCTGCCAGGCTTCGAGCAGCCGATCCAATTCCGCGGACGGGGTTGACAAGGCGCTGTTCGCGGCGATAAGGCTGTCCAGTTCATGCAACGCCTTGCCGGTCTTTTTTTGCCACGCTGCAACCTCGGCGCGCCGGAGGATCGCGGTCATTTTAACGGCTTTGGGCGCTTCGGGATAAGTCAGTATTTTAGTGAATAGTTCAATGGATTCATCAAAGTGCTTCATCCACGACAACACCTGCGCTTTGCGCAAAAGCGTGTTCCAGGGGCGCTTGTCCTGCAACAACAGGGTGTCGTAATAGGCCGACGCCTCGGCGAACTTCCCCATCATTTCCAGATAAAGCGCGGCAATCCTTTTATAGTCCGCATCTTTTTTGTCGGCCGTCCGGCTCATCATACCGAGCGCCGCCTTGAAGTCCTTTTTCCATAACAGCGCTTCCGCGCAACCCAAAAGGACCGAGTCGCCCGCTTCCGGGGCGTCCGCGGCTTTTTGCAGGTAGACCACAGCGGAATCCGCCTGATAAAGGCCATGATAAGAAAGCCCCTTGATGCGGAACGCTCCCTTTCCTTGACTGCAGCCGGATACCAGCACCAGGGCTTCTCTGTAGTTTTCGTTGGAAAATGCTTTTTCCGCTTTTCGCAGACAGAGGCTGTCAGGCCCTGATTGCGCCATGACCGTACAGATACAGGATAACCAGATTATAATCTTAAGCATGTGTCCGCGCCTGTTGCCGCACATACTCGACGGTTTTTGACAGCCCTTCCTCAAGCCCTGTGACAGCGAGCCAGCCGAGTTCCTTCCCCGCCTTGTCGCTGTTCAGGCAGTATTCCCAGGATTCATGTTCACGGTAGGGCAGCGCGCCCAGCTTGATTTTACCCGCTGCGCCAATGACTTTTTCCGCTGCCGGGGCTGTTTCCTTAAGGGTCGGCGCATGGCCGGTTCCGATGTTGAACACCCCTGAAACCGTTTCATCCTGGATGGCCCGGCGGAGCGCCTGAATAAAGTCACCAATAAAAACGAAGTCACGGGTCTGCTCCCCGGGAGTCATGGGGAATTCTTTTCCGGAAAGAAGCGCGGAAACAAGGGAGGGAATGAACATGACGCCGGTTTGAGAAGGTCCGTAAAGAATGCCGATGCGGAAGATGACGGAGCGTACGCCATACTTGTTGCCGTAAAAACGGATAAGCTGCTCGCACATTGATTTTGAGAGCGCATAAAAATCACTGGGGTCTGTGGGCATGTCTTCGCGAAAGGGCCCTTTTTGTCCGCCGTAGACCAAGGCGGTGGAGGGAAAAATGACCCGGGCGTTCTTTTGCTTTGCCGCTTCCAGCAACAGAAAAGTGGCCTGTATGTTGGAATTCATAATTGAGAAATAAGTCTGCATGTCCGCGGCTTGCGACAGCACCGCGGCCAGGTGGACAACGGTATTAAACGGTTGGGCGTTGGCGAGCCGTTCCATAAAAGAACGATCCGAAAGGTCGCCGGACAGATATTCCACTTCCGTGTTGGATACGCCAAAAGGCATCAGGGCCTCGTGGACATCGGTCGCGACAATCCGGACGTTGCCCGGGGTTGATAGATGGCGTATCAAATGGCGCCCCACAAAACCGTTTGCACCGGTGACAAGAATTACCGGGTCCATACGGCCGTCCTTTCTGTTGCATCCGCTGTGTATTGTTCAAGGTCGTTCTCGCTCAAGGCTTTCTTGTTCAGATAATATTCGCGGTACCAGACCAGGGTGCGTTTAAGCGCAATGTCGATGTCCCAGATCGGGGCCCAGCCCAGCACGGCCCGCGCCTTGGAACAGTCCAGCATGAGTGAACGGGCCTCATGCGGCGCTTTTTCGGACCACGCGACACGGCTGTCCACGGACAGCCAATGGCCTTTGGCCCGTTGGATGATTTCCCCGACCGGAAGCACATCTTCCGGCGTCGGGCCGAAGTTGAATGCCGTGCCGAATTCTTTTTTGCCTTCCAGGAGCTTTTGTCCGGCCAGCAGATAGCCGCTGAGGCATTCCAACACATGCTGCCAGGGGCGGGTCGCGAGCGGGTTGCGGATGAGCAGGGGTTTGCCGCTGCCCGCGGCGCGCGCCAAATCCGGGAGGAGCCGGTCCTGCGCCCAGTCGCCGCCGCCGATGACATTCCCCGCGCGGGTCACGGCCATCAGCAGCCGGTGGTCGGTGCCATAGGTGTCCGGATTGAGAAACGAGTTGCGGTAACTGGAGAGTAGGATATCCGCGCACGCTTTGGAAGAACTGTAGGGATCGTATCCGCCCAGTTCGTCGTTTTCACGGTAACCCCACCACCATTCGCGGTTGCGGTACACTTTGTCCGTTGTGATGGCAACGAGCGCACGGACCGTATCGCAGTTCCGGCAGGCTTCACAGACATTCAGCGTGCCCATGACATTGGACGCATACGTTCCGGCCGGATCCGTGTATGCGGCCCGGACGATGGCCTGGGCCGCAAGATGGAACACAATATCGGGTTTGCCGCGGCGAACGGTTTCAGCAAGAAGTTCAGCATCCCTGATATCACCGATGACGGAGGTGACCGGCAGGCCCAGACAATCGAAATGATTGGGTTCGGTCGGTGGCTTTAAGGCAAATCCCGTGACGGTTGCACCCAGACGTGTCAGCCAGAGCGCGAGCCACGAGCCCTTGAAGCCGGTGTGCCCTGTCACCAGGACTTTTTTTCCATTATAAATTCCATTGAAGCAGGTTTTCATTTTTTCCCTTGAGATGAAATTATGCCCAGAGCTTCCAGGGGGCCTTGTTGTCGTTCCACATCTTGTTGAGTTCCTGGTGGTCCTTGAAGGTGTCCATGCAGTGCCAGAAACCATCCCATGGGAACATCACGATCTCTCCGCTCCGGACCATGCGTTTGAACGGCAGGTCTTCGAGCACGGTCGAATCGCCCTCAATGTGGTCAAAGATGGCGGGGGAGAAAACAAAATAGCCGCCGTTGATGCGGCCGGGAAGGACCGGTTTCTCGCGGAAAGAGGTGATGGCGCCGTCTTCGCGGCTTTCGACAATGCCGAATGTGGTCGGGAGATGAACGCCGGTCAGGGTCACGCTCCTTCCTTTTTCAAGATGGAACCGGTGAAGCGCGTTGATGTCCACGTCTGACAACCCGTCTCCGTAGGTCGCAAAGAAGAGCTCGTTGTCGATGTAATTTCGTATCCGTTTAATGCGGCCTCCGGTCATCGTGTTTTCACCGGTCAGGGCAAAGGTGATCTCCCAGTCGTCGATGTCGCGGTCCGCGCGGGTCTCATTCCCGAATTTGCGTTGTTCCCGATCCTTGATGGTCATGGTAAAATCATGGGTCCGCGAATGATAGTTTTCAAAGTAGTCGATGATGGCTTCGCCGCGATATCCAAGGCAAAGAATAAAGCGTCGGATTCCATAAAACGAATAGGTCTTCATGATGTGCCAGAGAATGGGTTTGCCGCCCACGTCAATCAGGGGCTTGGGAATATTGTCCGCCACGCCTCGGATACGCGTACCCTGGCCGCCGCAGAGAATAACGGCCTGATAACGGGACAAATCGGATGATGCCACGAACGCCTCCTCTTGTCACAGGTTGGGAATAACCCGTGAATGCAAAGGATGTGCCGGGAACGGGAGTGATGAAATTGTAAGGAAAAAAGGCCGGAGCGGAATAACGCTAATCCAGAAGATTATTTCTTATCATTTAGATGATTAAAACCCACCACGACTGCAAAAATAGTGTGATAGATTCAAACCGGTAAAAACAGTTTATTATTGGTTTTGTCCTCGTCCTAAACCCAGGCCTTGCCCATGACGCTGACCTTGCTGACAAAAGCGTTCGTCAATCTGCCTTAGAAAAATGTTCCGTTCTTCACCGGTAAGCGAATCCCTGAGCGCGAGTATTTTCCGGATAGCCGTTTTCTGGTTTTCCCGCTGAATGCTTACGATACCTTCAAGGGTGCTGAAGATCAGCGTGGTGTCGCTGCTTCCGTCTTTAATGAGTGCAAACATCCCGGTCCTTGCGGCCTGTGCTTCAGCGTCCATCCCCATGCCCATTCCCATGCCGCGTCCATGCTTCCCCATGCCCTGCCCGGTATTGCACACAAATTCCGAATCACGCAATTGCCGGCAGTCGCGGCGGTGTGTGAGAAAAAGG
Organism: Fibrobacterota bacterium; assembly: GCA_043802925.1. Taxonomy (GTDB): domain Bacteria; phylum Fibrobacterota; class OXYB2-FULL-49-7; order OXYB2-FULL-49-7; family JAEUSG01; genus JAZDKP01. The sequence continues at coordinate 18,229 of JAZDKP010000034.1, forward strand.
AACATGGAAAGCGCGGTCAGTAAAATAATGATGATGATATATGGTTTGTTGTTCATAATCCCCCCTTTTCAATTTCTTGATAAACTTCAGTTATAGAACCCGGATATTCAGCGTCAAACAAGCGGACGTCCTGGTCCGTCAGGTAAGTTTTTGATTGTTGTGCAGACCGGTGTTCCCCCAGACGGAAACCGAGGCCGCCGATAAAGGCCCCGAGCGCCAATGCCATGGCGGCATAGGCCATCACGGGTTTGAAAACCCTGAAGTCGTCCAGCCACTCCTGCCAGCGTGAAATCTTGGGGCGGGCGGCGGCGGTTGCAATCTCCATCATGATGTCATCGATGGCTTGCGGCACATCTGCCCGGTCTGCGGTGACGATAACGGCCCTGATGGCAAGGAGGTCCTCCATCAGACTTTTACACTCCGGACAGGAGGTGATGTGCTCCAGAACCGCGACCGTTTCAACCTCTGTGGCCTCATTGTCCACAACCCGCACTACCCGCAGCCTTTCGTTTTTGTGCGTCATAATTCCCTTCCCTTCAGGAGTTGGCGGAGCCGCGTACGCGCATGAAACAACAAGGACTCAACCGCTTCCACCGAACTTTCCATAATTTCCGCAATTTCGCCATAGCTCTTGTCTTCAAATTCCCGCAGAACCAGGGCGCCGCGCTGCCGTTCATTGAGTTGCGTCATGGCTGTTTGCAATACTTGTTGCCGTTCTTTGGCCACCAGGGCGTCCACAACTCTTGTCTGGTTAGGGTCTTCAAGTGTTTCATCCGCCTCCACGGTCTTTTTCCGGTCACGCACCGCATTAAACGAGCGATTGACAGAAAGCCTGTACAGCCAGGTCGAGAATCTGGCCTTGGGTTCGAATTTCTTCCGGTTTTCGATGACCTTCATAAACACCTCTTGCAGGAGGTCTTCAGCTTCGGTACGCGAACTGTCCGTAATCCTTAAAATCGTATTCAATACCGGTTTCTTGTGTTTGTCCCATAACTGTCTGAAAAGACCGGGGTTGCCGGTCTTTCCATATTCTATATAGAGGGCGGTATCTTCATCCATTCGGGTGTCTCAATACTAATGAACACATGAAGGTGGAATTTCTTGCACCTAAAAATAGCTTAAAATAAAGATAAAAGCCCTGCAAGTTTTGCTGTCCGACTGTGTTTAAAGGTTATGAGCGGTCCAAGGAGAACCGTGCATACCAACAAACCTCAACACAGGAGTTTCACATGTCCAAGCTCACACTCACACTTATTGCCGCAACCGTCTCGCTGTTTGCGGCAGCCCAGACTTTTGCCGAAGAACCGGTTCCAACGGCTGTACCGGGTACAACTTCATCGCAGGGCGCCGGTTTTGTGGATAATGACAATGACGGCATCTGTGACAATCACGGCACCGCCAACCAGGGACAGGGGCAGGGCAAAGGGCAGGGCAAAGGCTGCAAAGGAACGGGTTGTGGCAAGAGTTTCACGGATGCCAACAAGGACGGCGTATGCGATAATGCCGCGAACCGTCAGGCCGGCAAAGGTCAGGGCAAGGGCAAAAGCCAGGGAAAGGGCAAGAACCCGTAGCCGTGACTTTGCAAATAATCTGAAAAAAGGGGCCTGTCATGCGTACCATCCCGACTGTCTGCGCAGTGCTTTTGCAGGGTCTGGTCATCTTCGGGCAGGGGCTTACAATATCGGCAGGGCAGGCTCTTTTTAACTATGATGCCGCGGATACGCAGAATGTTAATTCCGGCTTCACCTTTGCAAGTCTTGACTACGATCACACCTGGCCGCTTCAAAATGGCTCGTTTTCTCTGTTCACAGAAGGTGGGTTCTTAAGGGAAAATACAGACGGAAGCGCGGGTCTTGGATATAATGCCGGTCTCCGCGGCCGTGGCTCTTTCTACGTTTTTGGGGAAACCGGCCTTGCTCTTTCGGCAGGGTACGGTCTTTCGACTTACCCGCACTACGACAACAGCGGGGATACGCGGGTTCTTAATTTGGATGTCAGCGGCGCCACAGCAATGGATGCGCTTTCATCGCTGAATTACGGTGCAGGTTTCACCTGCCTTGAATATCCTAATCTCAATGAATATTCCGGAAACCTGTACCGGCTTTACGGAAACATCGGGCGTTCTTTTGAAAGCGGCCGCTCCGTTCGTTTACAGATGGAGGGCGGTCTGAAGGAATACGCGGACGCCTCCTCTTCCTTGCGCTTGGAAAGCCGTCTTCAGGTAGGCCAGTCGCTTGGAGAAGGCAGCGGTTTGAGTGTTTATGGTGAAGGGTCGTTGGGTTCAAATGAATTGGAAGGCAAGGCAACGGCTTTTCCATCAGGGAACGATATTGTTGATCCCTATACTTACGATGCGCTGGGCGCCGGCGTTGCGGTCAAGACCCTGGGTACGGGCAGCCGCTTTGCCGTGAATTATGGACTGGAACAGCGGAAATTCCACGCCATGCAACGCACGGATATTCTTCATAGCGCGGGATTGGAATGGCGTCTGTATTTGAATAGAGCCGCGGGAAACAATCCCATACGCCTGTCGGTGGAACCTTCTGTGCGGCTTACTCAATCAACCGTTGCCGGCGAAGACTCTATGGCGGCCTATTTTATGGTTTCTGTGGCACGCTAAAAGTGGCATGTGTCTTTCTGCGGTTCATTGGTAAGCAGTTCTTCAACAATCTCCGTCGCCTCTTTTACGAAGCGGGCGCAAAGGGTGTGGTGCAGATCCTTGTTTTTGAAATGCTCGACGCCTTCGGGGGTGAGTAAATTACATCCCAGCAGTTCGCGGCATTGGACGGTTTTGTTTCGTTCCTTGAAGCGCGCTGCAATTTCACGGACCGCTGCGTAAGTCTTTTCCTTGGCCGCCCCGTCGTTGCCCCGGAGGCTGCCGTGCCTAAGGCCCGCCAGCATAAAGGCTCCGGTGACCGCGCCGCAGACCTCCTGCAGACGGCCCATGCCGCCGCCGGACCCGGCCGCGATGCGGTTCGCGTCATCCGCAGAAAGGCCGAACAGGTCCGCATACGCTGCAACGACGGACTGGCAGCAATTGAAGCCCTGATTGAACGCAGAGACAGCGTTTTCGGAACGAGATGACATAGTGCCTCCTGTTTGTTATAAAATAGATGGTTTACGACAGCGTTGGAAAGTCTTGCTTCGGGGACCGCTTCCGGCCCGAAAACGCGATGTCAAGCAGTCCGATGTTTTGGGTCTGTCCCGGTTTGACATTACACAGATATTTGTGTATATTCATGTGTAGAAGGAGGGGGCATGGCGACAAACCTTGACATTAACAGCAGCCTCATTGAACGGGCGCGTAGCGTGGGGCGGAAAAAGACCAAGAAAGCGGCGGTCGAAGAGGCCCTGAACGAGTATATCCAACGCCGGAAGCAGATGGAGATCCTGGAACTGTTCCATACCATCGATTTCGATCCTGCCTGGGACTATAAGCGGCAGCGGAAAATAAAATGAAGGTCATTGTCGATACCTGCATCTGGTCGCTGGTCTTCCGCCGCAAAGGAGTCGCTGACGATCCACTGGCACGCGCGTTGTCAGAGCTCGTTCGTGATTGCCGCGCCCAAATACTCGGGCCTATCCGGCAGGAACTGCTCTCCGGTGTCAAAACGCACGATTTTTTCACATTGCTTAGAGATAAACTGCAGGCCTTTCCGGATCAACCCCTGCGGGCTTCGGATTATGAACGGGCCGCCGAATTCTGTAATTATTGCCGTTCCAAAGGTGTTCAGGGCTCTGCAACGGATTTTCTGATCTGTGCCGTGTCTGCGGAAACACGTATGCCGATTTTTACTACAGATAATGATTTTACCCTGTATCGGAAGCATCTGCCCGTCTATCTTTTTAAGGTTTGACGCTTTTTCCGGACGATTCTGCTCCTGTTGACGCACGCGGAATAGCTATTTTATCCATTCTTTAATTAAATCAAGGGCGTCCATGCAGGATTTCACCGAAGGCCCGGTTTCGCGTCAGGTCATCCGTTTCTGCGTGCCCATCATCCTCGGCAACCTGCTGCTCTCGCTCTACAACATCATCAACATGATCTGGGTCGGCCGGCTCCTTGGCCACACGGCGGTGGCCGCGGTCTCCACAGTCATGCCCATCATGATGCTCCTGCCCGCTTTCCTCATCGGCCTTGGCATGGCCACCAATGTGCTCATCTCCCAGGCGTTCGGCCGCAAGGACATTGCGTTGCTGCGTAAAATCCTGTCCAATTCCTTCTTTGCCTGCTGGTCTTCTGTCTCCTGATTACGGTTGCGGGCCTGCTCCTGCGCCATCAGCTTCTCGACTGGGTGCACGCGCCGCAGGAAGTCCGTGGCATGGCGCTTTCGTACCTCACCATTATCATGGCCATGATGGTCTTCCAGTTCTTTCTTAACTGGATGACCGGCATGCTGCGCGGCCTGGGCGACGCCAGGACCGTGCTTAAAATTCTCGGCCTGCTCACGGCGTTCAACATCATCCTGGTGCCGCTGTTCATCCGCGGTTTTGGTCCGGTGCCGCCGCTGGGTGTGGCGGGCGCGGCCTGGGGCACGGTGCTCTCGAGCGTGCTGACCGGCGTCCTCGGGTACGCTTACCTGATGCGGCACAACCCCTACATCAATGTCCGGAGCTGGGACTTTGGCGTGGACTGGCACATCATCCGGCAGGTCTTTACCATCGGCGTGCCCGCGTCGCTCCAGATGATCGTCACCTCTCTCTCGGGCGTGCTGATAATATCACTCGTCAATCGTTACGGAACGGATGTGACCGCGGCCTTCGGCATTGGCATGCAAATTGACATGCTCGCCATTCTGCCCGCCATTTCCATCGGCATGGCCGTGACTTCCATTGCGGGCCAAAACCTCGGGGCCGGACGGTTTGACCGCGTGTCCGAAGCGCTGCGCGTGTCGCTGCTGTTCTCGGTCGCCATTGCTTTCTTCTGTACGCTTATCTTGGTATTGTTTCCGCATCAAATCGGTGCGTTGTTCCTGCGCGATTCCGCGGAGCGGACGCTTGTGCTTTCAAATGTGGCGGGTTATTACAAATGGATTGCCTGGTCGTTCCCCTGTTTCGCAATCATGTTCGCCATTCAGGGCGTGCTCCGCGGCGCGGGGGACACAATCTCGCTGCTGGTGCTGGCGTTTGCCGCGCTCATCGCCATCCGTATTCCGCTGGCGCATTGGCTGGCGGACGCGATGGGCCTGGCGCAGAACGGGATATGGATGGCCATGTTCTTAAGCGCCGCAGCGGGGGTCGGATTGAGTTGGGCCTATTATGCAACCGGGCGGTGGAAAAAGATGACGGTACTGAAACGGGGCGGTTTGTAAGGGCGGGTTCGAAACCCGCCCCTACAAACCCGCCCCGATAATTATCCCCGGACCACGTGGACCGCGCAGGCCAGGCAAGGGTCGAACGACCGTATCACACGCGCGGCCTCGATGGGGTTCTTTTCGTCCGCAATGGGCGTGCCAATGAGCGCCTGTTCCATGGGCCCTTTGACGCCGTTATCGTCCATGGGGCCCGCGTTCCAGGTGGTGGGCACCACGCACTGGTAGTTCGCAATCTTTTTGTCCTTGACCGTTATCCAGTGGCCCAGCGCGCCGCGCGCGGCCTCGGCAAAACCCACGCCTTCGCCGCTGTCCGGAATTTCGTACGTGCTGCGCGGGGCCTTGCCCATTTCCAGTTCCGAAATCCATCCGCGCAGGCGCTTGCAGAGCAGGCGGCTTTCCACCGCGCGCGCCGCGTGGCGCCCGAGTGTTGACATAAGCGCGTCGGGTGTTGCATTGAACAGGCGGAGCAGGCCGTCCACCTCGCTCTTGACGGCTTCGTGTCCGCCCAGGTAGGCGGCCATGACGCGTGCGAGCGGGCCCACTTCCAGCGGCTTGTCGTCGTAGCGCGGCGCTTTGAGCCAGGAGTAGGCGTCTGCCTTGTTGGGGTCGGCCTGTGTTTCGCCCCGCGAAGGGTGGAGCCTGGAACCGGAGGTATAGCGGCCGTACCGCACATGCTCCGTTATCTTTGCGGGGTTGAGGGGTGAAAACGCGCCTCCCTGCACCACGCCCTGGGGAAGGAAATATTTTTCGCCCGGAATGTCGGTTTCGTCGTATGCGCCGTAAGTGAGGAAAGACGCGAACTTTCCTTCGTTGAACTCCTGTTTGTAAGCCTGAGCCACGGCAATGACGTCTGGAATGAGGGCCTTGTTGACAAACGCTTCGACCAAGTCCAGCTCCTTCAGAAACGCATCCGCGGTCTCGGTCTCGGGCACCTGCGTGAGCCCGCCGGGTACAAAGCCGATGACATGCGGCATGCGTCCGCCAAAGAGCGTTACCATGCGGTGGGTGCGGATGCGGACATCGAGCGCTTCCACGAAATGCGCGATGGCCGTGAAATTCAGTTCCTTGTCCTGGATGTAAAAGCCCTTTCCCTCGTAGCGCGGCAGAAAGGGGGAGGCGACGGTTTCGTCGCTTTTTCCCTTTTTCGATTCGATTTCATTCTTGACCCAGCTTTTAAGCCCCTGCAGTTTGGCGTCGCTGCCACTGTACTGAAGTACCGAAGTGATGTCCACGTAATCAAGCGCGGCCAAATGGTAAAAATGGAGGATATGCGACTGGATTGTGTTGGAGGCGAGCAGAATGTTCCGCAGCAGGCGGCCGTTGCGGTTGGGAATGACGCCGAACGAGGACTCGACCGCGCGGCTTGCTGCAATGCCGTGCGACACCGGGCAGACGCCGCAGATGCGTTGGGTCAGTTGGATGGCGTCCGCGGGGTTGCGGCCTTTCAATATGTTTTCAAACCCGCGGTACATGTTTCCGTGGGTCCGGGCGTCCGTGACTTTTCCGCCCGCCACTTCAAGCGAAACGGAGAGGTGGCCTTCGATACGGCTGACCGGGTCGATGGTGACTTTAGACATGGGCGGCTCCCTTCTCGATGCGTTTTAGGAGCGCGTTGCGGAGCGGCGCGTGCGCCACGTCCCGTTCAATGGCCTCGCGGCCCGCGCGCAGGTGTTTGTACAGGCCGAGCCCGCCCGTGTCCGGAAACACGGGTTCGGTGCAGCCGATGCAACCCGAGCCGCAACCCGTGCATGAATTGGCTGACAGCCACCGGCGCGTGGGGATGTCGCAGCCCGAATCCATTCCCAGGCAGCCGAGAAGGTAAAGGCAGCCGGGTTCGCCCCATTTTTCCGTGAACCGGCCCGCTTCGTAATCGGCCAGCCGGATGCATTTTTCATGGACCGTGACGCCAAAGAACATTTTGGGCCGGTTGTATTCGTCCAGTTCGGGCAGCCCTTTCAGCAGAAAGTGGATGAGGGTGCCCATCATCCAGTCGGGGTGGGGTGGGCAGCCGGGCACGTTGACAACAGGCTTGCCGGGGAAGAGCGCGGAAAGGGGCTGCGCGCCCGTGGGGTTGTTGGCCGGGCCGGTGAGGGACGCGGCCGGGATGCCGCCGAATGCGGCGCAGGCGCCCACGGCCACCAGCGCCTTGGCGTTTGCGCCGAGATTCAGAATCCACTCGCGCATGCCAAGGGCCGTGCCGCCCTTTTCCCCGAGCGTGCAATACCGATCGCTTTTGGACGGGATGGCCCCTTCCACGATAAGGACATAGTCGTTCCGTTTTTTCTCCACTGCTTTTTCAATGACTTGCATGAGCGCTTCGCCCGTGCCGCCGCACAGGGTCTGGTGAAAGTTCAGGCTGATTTTTTGCGTGATGAGTTCCGCGATGCCAGGGGTTTGGCCGTTGAGCAGCGAAACCGAGCAGCCCGAGCAGGACTGCGCCTGGATCCAGATGACCGGAGAGCGTTTGAGCGCTTCCGCAATCTCCTTTTTACAGGCTGATAGCAGGAGCGCCGGGGCCGCGGCAATGGCGCTTGCGGCCACCGTGCTTTTAAGAAACGTCCTTCGGGAAAGTGCCATGGCATTATCCTTGGTTTATGAGTTCGGACGGGGTTTTCAGAAGTTTGATGGCGCGACGCGCGGCATCGGGGACCGCGCGTTCGACCGCGGGTGAAAGTGAAAGCCGGAGCTCGCCTCCGAATTCGCCGGCCGTGATTGTGATGAGGCGGACTTCGGGCGTGTGCCCGGTGAGCGACAGCAGCTTAAGGACCTCGAGGATGCCGGCCTGGTGGAGCGAAAAGGGGTTGCTGTTGCCCGTGAGTTCGTGCGGGTGGAAGAGCCGAACCGTGCCCGGCGCGTCGTTTGTCACTGCCGCGTCAATGATGACAATCCGTTCGCGGCCCTGGAGAAGGGGGAGGAGATCATGGCCGGCCGTGCCGCCGTCGAGGAGCTCGGTACCGGATGGCAGAGGGTCCGCGTTGGCGCGAAGCCATTCAACGGCACGCACACCCGCGCCGTCGTCGCCCATGAGGATGTTGCCGATGCCGAGAAGGAGATCCGGTTTCATGCGGTTATTTTTTTGGCGGCTGATGGCAGGCCTCGCATTGATCCTCGAGCGGCCCCTTTTTCTGCTGGGTGTGGCAGCCGATGCATTGGCCGTGCATCAGCTCGTGCGCCTTTTCGCCCTTGTGGCATTGCGCGCACTGTTTGATGCGCGCGTCATTTCCCTTTTTATGATGGCAGGTGACGCAGGCGGCGCCGGAGAGCGCGTGCGCCCGGTGCGACATCCGCACGGGGTCGGCCGAATTACCGGTCTTCACCACGCCGGCAACGCTGTCGGCCGGGGTGACGAAAGCGTCGGACTTGGTGATGACCACGATGTCGGCCGAAGGTTTATGTATGGCCGGCGCAACGGCCAGGCACGTGACCGCAGGGATGAGAAGAAGCAGGGTTAAGAGATTCATAAGTCTTCGCCCCCTTTATTTTTTAAATGCGTCTTATGCCGGAATACGAATCGTGAACTGCGTGCCCTTGCCCGGGAGCGAATCCACATGGATTTCGCCGTGAAGCTTGTTGCGCACCGAGGTCAGGACCGCATCCATGCCCACGCCTCGGCCCGACACCTCGGTGACCGTTTCGAGTGTGGTGAATCCGGGCCGGAAAATGAGCGCCAGGCTCTGCTGGGGCGAAAGGCGCTTGGCCTCCATCTCCGAAATGATCCCTTTTTTCAGGGCCACGGCCTTGATGAGCTCCGGCTCGAGGCCCCGGCCGTCGTCCGAGAGCATAAGGGAGAGGTGATCGTCCTCCTGGCGGACATTGAGGAAAACCTCGCCTTCCATGGACTTTTCGCGTTCGAGGCGTGTTTCAGGGGACTCGATGCCGTGGTCAAAGGCATTGCGCAGCAGGTGGACGAGGGGTGTGTTGAGTTCGTGAGCGGTTTCGCAGTCAATGAGCGTGTCTTGCCCCTCAAACCTAAAGTTTGCGCACTTTCCGAGCCGTTCTTTGAGTCCGGCCACGATTTTAATGGAACGCGCGAGGCCCTTTTTGGCGGGCACGGTGCGGAGAAGGCGGAAGCGCCGGAGGATTTCCTCCTTGAGCCGGAGCACCATCTTGTCCTTGAGCGTTTCGTCGACCGGCATGGCCTGGATGTCGGTGATATGCCGCTTGAGTTCCTCGAGCGAGATGCGCAGAAAAATGCCCGCGGTTGTTGTGATGTCATCACCGAGGATTTTTTTGCAGCTGTCGACCACGGCCTCGAAGGAGAGGGTGAGTTCGTGCAGTGAGGCGCGGAGCGTTTCGGTGTCCTGGACCGTGACCGGCACGCGTGCAGCGACCAGTTTTTCGAGGCTGTCCTCGAAGCGGCCCGCCTGTTCGGCCACGGTGAAGAGGCCGAAGCTTCCGGCCACCCCTTTGATGGTATGCGCGCCGCGGTAAACTTCGTTGAGCCGTTCCTGGCAGTCCTCGGCCGGGCTCACGGTCTGGGCGATGCCGTCCAGCCGCGCCAGGATTTGGCGCGTTTCAGCCAAAAATTCGCGGAAGAGGTCGGGGTCTTCGGCGATGGCTTTGAGCTGGAGGTTTTCGCGCTGGGACTTGACGACCTGCGCCTCAAGCTGTTTTTCTTCGGTGATGTCTTCGAGCACGGCCATGATGTGGTGGGGAAGGCCGTTGTCGCGCCGGATGAGGTAATAGCGTGTGCGAAGCCAGCGCGTCTCGCTGTCGCGGGTGTAGGAGAGCTGGTCAAAGGGGTTGAGTTCCGCGATGGTATCCTCGCTGGTGAGTTCCTGCCGGAGCACGTCGAGGTATTCTTGAAGCTTGACCGCGTCGTCCGCGCGGTCGCCCGACAGGCCAAGGAGCGCGGCAAAGGGCTTGCCCGCAAGGTCGGTGCGGCCGAGGATGCGGCCCGCTGAAAGCGAGAACTCGGGGTTGACGACGTAGTGTTCGTTCATGGAAAGCAGGCCGGCGGGCACGGTGTTCATGAGCAGCCGCATCTCGGCGGTGCGCGCCTTCATTTGCAGGTGCGAAGACTCGAGCGCCTCAAGCATGTGGTTGAGCGAACCGCCCAGCTTTCCGATTTCGTCGGTGCCCGTGTCCTCGATGCGGCCTGAAAAATCGCCCGAACCGCCGATTTCAACGGCCGTACCCGACAGGCGGGCGAGTCGTGAAAGCACGAGACGCTCGAGGAGCATGAGGATGACGAATCCGAGGATGAGGCCTGTGACCACGATGGAAATGACGAGGGAGAGGAGCGTGACGTTGCCGCTTTTAAGGATGGCGGCGAGCGTGGAAAGGCCCTGGCGGTGGATGTCACGCGGGATGTCGACGCGCACGAGCAGCGCGGCCGCGTTTTGCATGTCCGCGATGGTGGTGTAGCCGGCGATGACCGAGTCCGCAAGCGGGGTGACGCAAATGGGATCCTTGTCCGTGAAGCAGGCGCGCGCCTTTTGGAAGTCCTCCGGAATGTCCGTTGCATCCATGCGATAAAAGGTGAGTGCCAGGTGGGTGACATGCGCGAGCCCCTCGATTTCACCCGCGTCGAACCAGCGCGCAAAAAGGATGCTGCCGCGGATGGGGCCGGTGTCATCGCTTTTACGGATGGGGCGTGAGGCAATCAAAAGCGCCCCCTCCTTCAGCAGGATGAGTCCGTTCTTATCGCTTTCCACGGATTCGTGTTTGAGCAGGTAGCAGTCGGGCGAAAGGAAGCGTGTGACACTTTCTGGAACCGGCACCTCCTCCTCCTTTTCGAGGTCGTACGCCATGCCGCCCGCGGGCACGCCTTTTTCGGTGTAAAACAGAATCATGTTCAGCTTGAGCGAGGCAAGCGCGTCGGTGTTGACGTTGGCGTCCAAGAATTTTTTGTTGCGGTCCTGCATGTAGACCCATGAATCGTCCCACTGGGCCCAGTCCGAGACCTTGACCGAGATGTTCTCGATGCGGAGTTTGAGCGCATCGGTCACGCGCTGCACATTGCGCCGGGCGTCGGCGTTTTCGACGTCGGAAAAGCCCTGCACCAGCTCGTTTTCAATCTTTTTAAACCCGCTTTGGATGATGGTGCGCGTGACAAGGAAGAGCACAATAATCAGCGCAGCCAGTGTGAGGCTGATGGTGAGCAGGGTTCGTTTGCGCAACGTCATGGAGGAGCTCCTTGAAGGTATGGAGGGGTTGGATAACATCTAAATTATATGTTTCGTGATGGCGTGTCAATAATTTATTCATCTTGACTCCACCCTTGCGGATGGTTTTTATTTTACAAAAGATTTTATCGAATGTAAAAGGAGCCCGCCATGGACATCCTCTACGCCTCCATTCCGGCCAAAGCCTTCTGGTTCGGCATCCTGAGCGCGGCCTCGCTGCCCATCGGCGCGCTGCTGGGCATCTACTTCCCGCCGCGTAAGCGCGTGGTGGCCGCGCTCATGGCCTTTGGCGCGGGCTGCCTGCTTTGCGCGCTCACGCTGGAGCTTGTGGCCCCGGCCTTTAAACATGCGGGTTTTTATCCGCTTGCTGTGGGCGCGGTCATTGGCGGTGTGCTTTTCGTTGTGCTCAACAAGATTCTGAACGGACAGGGCGCTTTTCTCCGAAAGCCCGCCACTTTCCTGGGCCATCTCGTCACGCGCAAAAAGGCGCGAATGAAAGCGCTTGTGGAGCAGCTCTCACGCATCAACATCATTGCCATACTCCCCACGAATGAAATGCGCGCGCTCCTGCCGTTTATTCACAGCCGGACGTATGCCGCGGGCACTCTTATTTTCCGGCAGGGTGAAAAAGGCGACGCGCTCTATCTCATTGACGCGGGCGAAGTCGAGGTGGTTCGCGACAGCGCGGTCATTGCCACGCTGCCTGCCGGCGAGTCCTTCGGTGAAATGGCTCTTCTTTCGGGCGAGCCGCGGAATGCCTCCCTTCGCGCGAAAGGAGAGGTCCGCACCTGGCGTATCCTCAAACAGGACTTTGATCACCTCCTCGCTTCCTCCCCGGCCCTTGTGAAAGAACTTAAAAATGTCAGTGAAAAACGGCTTGATGCCTGCCACGACGCCGCGGTCTGGCGCCGGCAGGTGGAAAAGTTTGTGGAAGTCCATACCCCGACGGTCACTGAAAGTGACGCCAAGGAGGCCGTGCATGCGGCGGGCGGTGGTGTCGCGCTCGCCATCTGGCTCGGGCTTTTACTGGACGGCATTCCAGAGTCCGCGGTCATTGGCGCCAGCATGGCACAGACCGCGGTGAGTTGGGCGCTCATTGCCGGGCTCTTCCTCTCCAACCTGCCCGAAGCCATGTCAAGCGCCGTGGGTATGCGGCGCCAGGGCATGCCGGTCCGCCGCGTCCTCGGCCTCTGGGGCTCGCTGATGCTTATCACGGGTGTTGGCGCGCTCCTGGGGAACTTCTTTTTCACGGGAGCCTCGCACGTGGTATTCGCGGGCTTTGAGGGTTGCGCGGCCGGCGCCATGCTGGTCATGATCGCCGAGACCATGCTGCCCGAAGCGTATGAACAGGGGGGCGCGGTCACGGGTCTTGCCACGCTCCTGGGCTTTCTGTCGGGGCTCTTTGTCAAGAGCTTTGCCTGAAAAATCAGTTGCCAAGCCAAAATCAGGGAGACTATTTTTTACTCGAAGTCCCGCTTTAACTATTAAGTGCCGTTTCCGGCTTAAGTTTTTGATTTATATTGCCGAAATATACAGACAGCGGCAATAGCGTCGAGTGCCGGAGCAAAGGAAAACCATGGATATAACAACCGTATTGGGCCTTATCATCGCGGTCGGCGGCCTTGTCATGGGCATCATCCTCGAAGGCGGCAACCTGCTGGCCTATGTCGGGGTTTCCGCCTTTGTTATCATTGCGGGCGGCACCGCGGGCGCGGTCATTGTGAGCCACCCGTTATCGCATCTCATGCACGTTCCCCAGCTCATTCTCATCTCGCTGACCAACCGCAAGTTTGACGTGGGGTCCATTATCACAATGCTTGGTTCCTTTTCTGACAAGGCGCGGCGCGAAGGCATTCTTTCGCTCGAAGCGGAATTGGGGAAGATCGACGACGAGTTCCTCAAACTCGGCATTCAGCTCATCGTGGATGGTACGGACCCGGCCCTGGTGCGTGACATCCTTGAGACCAAAATCCAGACCATCGAAAAGCGCCACCATCATGGCGCCAAGATTTTTGAGGACGCGGGTGGTTTTGCGCCCACCATGGGTATCATCGGCACCGTGCTCGGACTTATCAGCGTGCTTTCCAATATCTCTGACGCCGCCTCGCTGGCGGCTTCCATCGCTCTTGCCTTTATCGCCACGCTTTACGGTGTGTTTTCCGCCAACGTCCTCTGGATCCCGGTGGCCAACAAGCTCAAAGCCAAAAGCCAGCAGGAGATCATGGTCAAGGAGATTATGCTCGAGGGCATCCTCAGCATCGAGTCGGGCGACAATCCCCGTATTGCGGTCCAAAAACTCAAGGCGTTCCTTTCGCAGTCCGAAGCCAATAAAATCAAGACCAACTACTAAGGGACAGGCGGCATGGCAAAGAAAAAGGCCCCGGCGGCGGAAAAAGAAAACGCCGAACGATGGCTCCTCACCTATGCCGACCTTATCACCCTCCTGCTGGTGCTTTTCATTGTCCTTTACAGCATGAGCCAGGTCAGCAAGGCCAAGTTTGAGGGCCTCTCCGAGTCGCTGGCCATTGTGTTCGGCAACATCGGCCGTTCGGGTGTGCTCGACGGCGGCCGTACCGTCACCCCGGGCCCCAACGTTTACAAGGCGCATCGCGCCATGCAAAACACCGAGGAGCGGGTCAAACGGCTCATCGCGAGCATGGGGCTCCAGGGTAAAATTTCGGCCGTTCGTGAGGAACGCGGGCTTGTTATCAGCATCAAGGATTCGGTCCTTTTCCTTTCAGGCTCCGCAGGGGTCGAAGAAACGGCCAAGGGGGTGCTCCGGGGCGTAGGCGCCATTCTCTCCGTGCTGCCCAATTCGGTGCGCGTCGAGGGCCACACCGACAATGATCACATCCACACGGAGCGCTTCTATTCCAACTGGGAGCTGTCCACTTCCCGGGCCACCAATGTGTTGCAGTACCTCATCCTCCACTGCGGGTTTTCACCCGGGCGCATGTCCGCGGCCGGTTACGGCGAGTACCGTCCCAAGTACTCCAACGACACCCGGGAACACAAGTCGCTCAACCGCCGCGTTGATATTGTGGTCATGGAAGACGCGTACGCCAAATTCGAGCCCAAGCCGCCCGAAGAAGAATCACCCTAAGTCAATTCCAAGGACGCCGTATGACGGTATTCCGCGCTTTTGCGGCTTTTTTTCTGCTGCCTGCGCTGTTGGCCGCTGAAGAGGACTATTCGGTGCTGAACCTTCCCCGGTCCGGTTCCACACAGATCCTGCTTTTTATCGGCATCCTCGTGGCCCTCGTGGTTTTTGCCCTGCTCTTTGAGAAGATGCGCAAAAAAAAAACAACCGCGGAGGCCGATTCCGCCCTGCGGAAATCATTCGAGCAGCGGGCCCGCAATACCGGTCTCACGGACGCTGAGGCCGAGCGTCTGTGGAAGATGGCGCGCCAGAGCCGGAAGCCCGCGGACGCGCAGATGGTTTTTGACGTGGTTTCGGTCTTTGAGCACTGCGTCGAACGGTCCGTCTCGCCGCTCATCCTGGCCCCCGGTTCCCATGATGAACGCCTGGACACGGAGGCCCTCATCGCCTCCATCCGCCGCAAGCTCAAGTTTTCGCGCATCGACAACGACCACGCACTCGAGTCCACCCGCAACATCGGCGTGGGGCAGGCCGTGGCCGTGTTCTCCAGCCGCTCCGCGCTGCCGGTTATCCGGCAGGCGCGCGTGGTGGCCAACTTTGAGTTTTATCTGCGGCTTCAATACGACCCGGCCAAGGAAAACCCGGTGCGCATTATGCGCGGAGACAAGGTCCGGCTCTCTTTTACCCGGCAGGGCGACGGCGCGTACGAGATTGACATGACGGTCGCGGTCGCGGACGCCGCGGGTTGGCTCGAACTTCACCACACTTTGCAGTTTGAGCGCCGCCAGCTGCGCAGGGACGTGCGCATTGACGCGGCTTTCCCCATCAAGTTCCGCCTGGTGCGCACGCCCGATCCGTCGGAAAAGGAGCGGCTGGGCGCTACGCCGCAGAACGCGCGCGTGGCCGATATCAGCGGCGGGGGCCTCAGTTTTACCGCGGACAACCCGCTCACGGCCCAGGACGTGCTTTCGCTCAGTTTCCAGCTCCCCGATAACGTGCTTTCGGGCATCCAGGGAAAAGTCCTTCGCATCAGCGAGACGCAGAACAAGGAAAAAGACAGGGCCCTTTACCGGCACCACATGCAATACACCCACATCGATTCGGCCCAGAAGGAGAAGATTGTCAAATACGTGTTTGACCGCATGCGCAAAAACAACCAGTGGCGGTGACGGGCCGCAATCAAAACCAAAAAATATTTATTGAAAAGAGGAGTCAACCATGTCCGGACTGATGTTCGCCCATTTTATTCTCATGGCCGTGGCCGCCATCGCCGTGGTTGCCGCCGCAATCATTGCGCGGAAAAAGGGCCCGAACTGGTTTCCCCGCCACCGCGCGTTCGCTCTCGCGGGCTCGCTTTGCGCGCTCGTGGCTTTTGGCTGCGTCGTTTACGTCAAGCGCGCCAACCAGTACCCGCATTTCAAATCGCCCCACGCCGTAGCGGGTCTGGTTTCCATTATTCTGCTGGTTGTCACGCCGATACTGGGCGTTTTGCTGACCCAAGGGCGTGAAACGCTGCGCGGGTCCCACCGGCTATTCGGCCGCATCACCTCGCTTGCGATCCTCTTGACCGCGGTCATGGGTGCGCTACGGCTGTTGCAGATAAGCCGGCGGTAGGCCGTTCGCGTTATGTCTTTGACCCTTCCGGCTCCCTTCTTGAACGTAAATTAATAGGCCTTTGGGCTATGCTTTGATTATTTTAATCAACGATGAATACCGTCACAGAAATTCGAACAAAACTGGTTAAACTTAAGGAAGAGATGCACCATGTTTTTGGCGTCAGCCGTATTGAAATTTTCGGCTCCTATGTGCGTGGCGAACAGCGTGAAAACAGCGATGTCGATGTGCTGGTCGAATTCGATCGGGACGTCTCATTTCTGGATGTGGCCGGCCTGCAGGTCTTTCTTTCCGAGCAACTCGGGATAAAGGTCGATGTTGTGCTCAAACGTAGCGTCAGGTGGGAACTGAAGGAGGCCATCTTTTCCGAGGCGGTTCAGGTATGAAGCGCCATGTTAAACTGTTTGTCGGCGATATGCTGGAGAACATCCGGCTGGCTGAAACAACCATTGCGGATATTGATTTTGAGGCGTTCGTTTCCATCAAAGAAAAGAATTACACGGTTGTCCGCTGCATTGAAATAATCGGTGAAGCGGTGAAGAACCTGCCCGAAGAGGTTCGTCAGAAATATTCTGAAATTCCATGGAAAGCATTGGCTGGCATGCGGGATTTATCCATCCATTTTTACATGGGAGTGGATTATAAGATCATCTGGAATACGATTCGGAACGATTATCCAGGTTTACGCCCAAAGCTTGAAAAACTATTCAACGACCTACAAGATTAGCTAAAACGCCCGTATCTTCCCGAACTCGCCGTCGTAGCCCGGTTCTGCGGTCACCTCGCCTTCGCGTATACGGTGCACGCCTTCGGCAAGACGTGCGTTCCCTGCGCGGGCGACATCCTCCAGCGGCAACGATAGCATGATTTCAATCTCAGGCCCGAGTGCAGCGAGTAAACGCCTGTGTTCGGCCGTAACTTTCTTGCTTTGCGAACCGCAGTCCATGATTTCGGACAGAAGCTCGGGCAGCGATAGCAGGCTTTTAAAAGGCGAGGCGGGCGCGGAGGCGTCGTTCTCCGGCCGGTCGGCCAACTCCTCCACGCGGTAACAGACACCCCGTGTCACCGGTTTGCCGCAGGAGGGGCAGAGCCCCTTGTTCTTCCGCGTCTCCTTGGGCGAAAGGCGCACCTTGCAGTCGCGGTGGCCGTCGTAATGGTACTTGCCCTCTTCCGGAAAAAACTCCAGCGTGCCGGCAAAGCCCTTTTTGTCTTTACCGCGCAGGGCGTCCATTATCCCGTCATATGAAAGCGCACAATTGAAGTGGTTCGCCTCGCGTCCAATCTTATGGGCCGAGTGCGCGTCTGAATTGCTCACCAGCGTGAACCGGTCAAGGGATTTTACCCTTCGGTTCATGGGCGGGTCGGATGAAAGGCCGGTCTCCACAGCAAAGATGTGCGAGGCAAGGTCCGCGTAACATTCATCCACACTGTCAAAGCCCGAATGCGCGCCCAATGCCGAAAACCAGGGCGTCCACAGGTGCGCGGGAATGAGCGCGGCCGCGCGCGACGCCGTAAGCAGGATTTCCAGGAGGTCGCGTGCGTCAAGGCCAAGGATGGGCCTGCCGTCGGCCTTGACGTTGCCGCGTTTGCCGAGTTCCCCGGCAAACCGGCCGGCCGCGTCCAGGTCGGGCAGCACCACGACGTGGTGCACTTTGCGCACCTTGCCCCCGCGCTTGAAAATGGTGCTGATTTCGCCGGTGATGACAAAGCGGACCTCGCGCACACAGGAAACGGGCACATCAATGCCACCGGTCTCCTTTGCATCCTTCAGCATGAGCAGTCCCGAGGAGTCGGGTGTCAGCTTCTTTTTTATTTCCTCAAGCCACCGTGGATGCGTGCAATCGCCTGTGCCGATGAGTGTAATGCCCTTGAGTTGTCCCCATGCGGACAGGGACTCGAAGGAAAGGGCCTTTGAGGTTGCGCGGGAATAGGGAGAGTGAATGTGAAAGTCAGCGAGGAACTCACCCCCCTTTCCCCCCTCTCTTGATCCCCGAGCGGAGTCGAGGGGCAAGAGAGGGGGGCTGTTTTTAATACTCAATTTTATGCTCCATTCTTGTCCAGGCTGTAAAAGGCAGAAGCGCGCCAGGGGTTTTGAGCCGTATCAGTTTCATTTTACGCTTTGAAAGCGGCTTTGCAATTTCATTGTAGATGAATGCGTCATCAAAGCCTATTTTCGCGGCATCGTTGCGCGTGTTGGCGTAGTAGACATGGCGCGGGCGCGCCCAGTACAGCGCGGCCAGGCACATGGGGCAGGGTTCGCAGGACGTATAGACGTCACACCCGGTGAGCTGGAAGCTCTTGAGTCGGCGGCAGGCGTCGCGGATGGCCGTCACCTCTGCGTGCGCGGTCGGGTCATTCGTGGAGGTGACCCGGTTCTCCCCCCTCCCCACAATCTTTCCGTTCTTCACGACAACACAGCCGAACGGGCCTCCCTTGCCGGAATGCATTCCGCGCAGGGAGAGCGTTACAGCCTCGGCCATGAAATCGTTAGTCGGTTTTTTCCCCATAACCATAATATTAAAAACCGTCATCCGTTCGTTCATAAAAAATATCATTCGGGGGAGGGGCCATGAAACGAATTCTTTCGCTTGCCTGCGCTTTTCTGCTCATTTTCGGCTGCGCTTCCCAAGGGCCCAAAAAAATAAAAGCGTGCGTCATTGGCGGAACCAGCCTCATAGGCGGCCGCGGCACCCTATCCAGGACATCATCAAGGGCGCCATCCTTGTTGTTGCGGGGTTCATTGACGTGTCGGGGAAGAAGCGGGGGCTGACAACGCACCAAAAGAGTAAATCAGGAGACTGGCATTACGCCGTGCATGGCAATGAACGCGCCGGCAAAATAGGCGGCCGCCCACCAGGCGTAAGCGAGCTGTGAATACCTGTGCAGCCGGAGCGACACCGGCACGTCAGCGCCGTGATTGCGGCGGAAGCGGCGGATCAGGAGGTTTTCGATAATCATGGCAGCCAGTGCGGAATAACCGAGCAGGCCGTGAAAGGTAAAGGGCCAATGACGTGATCCCGCGATCATGAAACACGTGGCCGTGACATCGAATGCGAGTCCGAGTCCGAAAAAGAACAACACGCGATCGTGAATACGCCGGGTCTTCTGCTCCGTTGCCATGGCGGCCGTATAAAAGGCAAGGGCGCAGGTGACGAGGACGGTACCGGTAAGCAGGAGAGGGTTCATGACAGGAGGAATATAGTATATTATCCGCCGATTTCCGGACAAAAACCAACCGATAACGTCCAATTTACCATTCATTTTTTCTTAGAACTTCGCCCCCTCTCCTTTAGGAGAGGGGGAAAGGGGGGTGAGGTGAAGAAAAGGGGTTATCGCCACTCGTGGCGAGGATAACGGCGGGAGAGCTGTTTCTTCAGTTCCGGATAGACCCGTTCCCAGAAACCCGCAAGGTCGTTTGTGATTTGCACGGGCCGGTTGTTGGGCGCCGTGATTTCAATGAGCAGCCGGGCACGCCCGCCTGCAATCATTGGCGTGGTGTTCATCCCGTACAGGTCCTGGATGCGCGTGCGGCCGTGCGGTTCCTGACCGGGGGAGTACGTAATCGGCATATGCCGCCCGCCCGGAAGCGCTATATGTGCCGGCGCCATCTCCTCCACAAAGCGGGTTTTGTTTCCCAGCAACTGCCGGAGCGCGGGCAGCGCGGGCTTGTTGCGCACCGAGGAGTATCGTGTCTCGCCAAAGCACATTTCACGAATGATTGCCTGCAGTTCCTGATCGTTGTAGGCGGGCAGGTTTTCTTCAGGGAAAAGGGTGCGGAGCCAGCGCACGCGGTCCATGAAGGCTTTCGCCTCATCGCCGAAGCCTTCCAGCAACAGGTTTTTCTCAATAATAATTTCTGAAAGAAGGATCGCGGCCTTTTCAGGGTCAACATCGGGCCGTGTCTTTTCCTCCACGAGCACGCCCAGGCACCATGTTCGCATACGCTGTTCCACGCACATGCGGTCCGTGTTCCATGTGGGCCCGTTTTCCGATTGCCACGCATCCGGGAAAAGCTCGAGCAACCACTCCTCCTCCACGCCACAGGCCAGCGAGAGCACGGTCTTTGCCGCCTGGCCCCGGTTGCGCGTTTCGCGCACATCCGCGGCGATGATCAAGGGTGCGTTCCGTGCCGCGCTGTCGCGGTCCAGTTCCCCACTTTTGTCACCCTGCATCACATATTGGAACGTGCCATTATCGCGCCAGCGCGCCAGGCGATCCGGGTAGGAGAGGAGCAACGCCTTTGAGAGTGCGTGACGCTCTTCACCGGTTTCACGCACGGGCAGGCGGAGCCGTTTCAATATGCTCAAGAAATAGGCCTGAGTGCGCAGGACCTGCCGTGCTGCCGCACCGTTGATATTGAAACGCGCGCATGCGGGCAACGAGAACCCGGCTGTTTCGGCGCGCTTGATGATGACCGCGAGGGCGTCAAAGTCCGAGGCCGCATCCGACAGCGAATCACGGTCCGGTATATCGGCCCGTCCGGTGCTCACCGGACGCTCGGAAAGAAGGGCCGCGGCAAAGGCTCCCGCATGCGGCGCACCGCGATGCACGCACTCCAGCAGAAGACGCGACAGACGGGGATGCGCCGGAAGCGCGGCCATGGCCC
The DNA here is from genome assembly GCA_043802925.1 of Fibrobacterota bacterium. Lineage (GTDB taxonomy): Bacteria > Fibrobacterota > OXYB2-FULL-49-7 > OXYB2-FULL-49-7 > JAEUSG01 > JAZDKP01. The sequence continues at coordinate 38,992 of JAZDKP010000034.1, forward strand.
GGCCCTGTTCCGTGAGTGCTTCATTTACATCAAGCGCTCCGAGCATGTGCAACAGTTCGAGCGCGGCCGCAAGTGCGGCCGGAGGCGGCGCTTCAAACCATCCGAAAGCAACGATGTCGCGGATACCGAGGACCTTGAGGCTGAGCACGGCTTCGGAGAGGTCGACGCGGTTTATTTCGGGCTGGGTAAACGGCGCGCGCGTGGCGTGGAGTCCTGCGTCCCAGAGACGGATGCAGGCGCCGGGGCCTTCGCGACCCGCGCGGCCGGCCCGCTGGTCGGCCGCGGCGCGGCTGATGGTTTCCACGGCCAGGGTGTTGAAGCCGCGCCCCGCGTCAAACCGGTTGACGCGGGCGAGGCCGCTGTCAATCACGTGGCGTACGCCCGGAATCGTGAGCGAGGTTTCGGCAATATTCGTGGCCACGATCACTTTGCGCCGGTCGCCGGGGGCCATGGCGCGGCGCTGCTGCTCCCACGGCAGGTCGCCGTAAAGCGGGAGCGGGGTCACAGGTTCGGGCAGCCGCGCGGTTTTCAGCGCCTCCAGCGTCTTTCGGATTTCATACGCGCCGGGCATGAATACAAGGAGGTCGCCGCCTGCAGGGTCGGACATAAGTTTACGCGCGGCCATGACGGCCGCGTCCCAGGGCGCGGTCTCGCGCGGCACGGGAAGGTAGCGCACGTCCACCGGGTGCTGACGGCCCTGCGTGGTGACAAGCTCCGCGCCAGGCAGAAAGCGCAGGAGCGTGTCGGTTTCAAGTGTGGCGGACATGACGATAATGCGCAGGTCGGGCCGGGAGGTTTCCTGCAATGATTTGACCAGCGCGAGCCCGAGGTCCGTGGTCAGGCTGCGTTCGTGGAATTCGTCAAAGACCACGGCGGAGACGCCCGAAAGTCGCGAGTCCCCGAGCAGGCGGCGGGGCAGAATGCCTTCAGTCAGGAAAAGGATGCGCGTGTCATCATCGTATGCGCTGTCAAAGCGGGTCTGGTAGCCGACTTCTCCGCCGAGGGGAACATTCCGTTCCTCGGCCACGCGCGCCGCGAGCATGTGCGCGGCCACGCGGCGCGGTTGCAGTACGAGCACACGGGCTTCTTTTCCCAGCGCCTCCAGCGCAAAAGAGGGGAGCTGTGTGGACTTGCCGCTTCCCGTGGGCGCGTGCAGGATAAGGCGATTGTTGGATTGTAGCGCGGAGAAGATGCTTTTGCGAATGTCAAGAATAGGGAGGTTCATCTTTTATCGACAGCCTAAAAACAATGGATCCGGTCTCCTGAAGCTGTTTTGCGCCTCATAAATATAACTTAATTTAATATATTTACTTCTGCAGATGGATTTCCTTCAAGGAGGCGCCATGTTTTTTGATCCGCTCTATCTCGCGTTCGCGCTGCCGGGACTTCTCCTTGCATTGTACGCGACTTTCAAGACTAAAGCAACGTTCGCGAAATATGCCAAGGTCAATGCGGGCAGCCGGCTCACGGGCGCCGCGGCCGCGGAGCGGCTTCTGTCGCGCGCGGGGGTCCGCAATGTCAAAATCGAAACCGCGCAGGGCTTTCTCTCCGATCATTATGATCCCTCCACGCGAACGCTCCGGCTCTCGCCTGACGTTTTCCACAGCACCGGCCTTTCAGCCATTGGCGTGGCCTGCCACGAGGCCGGGCACGCGCTCCAGCATGCGCAAGGATACCGCTGGCTTTCCCTTCGCACCGCGCTGGTCCCGGCCACCCATGTCAGTTCCTGGCTTTCGTACATTGTCATCACCCTCGGTTTCATCATGGCCTCCACGCCATTCATTTTACTCGGTGCGTTTATTTTCAGCGCGGCCGTGGTCTTTTCCATCGTCACCCTGCCCGTGGAATATGACGCGACCCGCCGTGCAAAGGAGCTTATGGTCTCCTCGGGCGTGGTGGCCGCGCGCGAGGCGGAGCAGGCCGGGGAGGTGCTGAACGCCGCGTTCCTCACCTATGTCGCGGCTGCGGTCAGTTCGCTCCTTCTATTCGCCTATTACCTCATGCGTTCGGGCGTTTTCGGAAGGCGGGGTAGCTGAAGGTTGATTTCGCACATCCGCACATTTCCCGACGGCGCGCGGCTGGCGTTCGGCAAAGGGCGCTTTGACCCGTGGTGCGTCTATCTCAAGCGGCCTGATAAAAAATGGTACGCCCCGCGTGACCGCCAGTATTTTTCGACACTAAAGAAGATCGCGAAAAAGCATGGTACTGAAAAGCTCTATCGTGACTTCATCGTAGTTTATGACACTACTGGAAAGAGCTTCGTCCCAGCGGTTCTTGCCCGCATCGAACATATGGCCGGGGATTACGGGAAAGAGGCGGGCCTCGTGGACCTTTGGTTCACGGTGCTGTACGCGGGCATGGTCGCGGAGGAGAACAAGAAGAGCGCGGTCCTGAAGAAGCGCATCAAACGGCTTGGCGTACACCAGCTTCTCGCCGAAGGCATGGCGCCGGACAAAGCAGCCGCTTTCAGCCGGGGAAAAGAGGCGTGGATGCTGGATTTGCTTTGCAGGAGAAGGGGATTCTAAAAACAGAATGCCCCCTCTCCTTCAGGAGAGGGGGCAAAGGGGGTGAGGCGTGTTCATTTCTTTACCACGGCGCCATACAGTGTCACCAGCGTGCTCCGGTCCACCTTGCTCAGGGTGGTTCGCTGGCCGATGGTTTTGCCCGCGACCTTGGAAACAATGGTGGCCTTGCCGTTGGTGCTGAACGCCCAGGTCGGATAGTGCATGATGGACGCGTAGTCATAGGTCCCGTAGATGCGGCTGTTCTCGTATTTTGTCACCTTGCCCTTAGCGTCCTTGTACGATAGGTACTGGGGCACGATGGCGAACTGCGAAGCATAACAGGTTGAGGCGTTCTTGGTATAGATGGTGACGTATTTGTCACGGTCAAAGCGCTGGTGCTCGTGCGAGATGGCAAGCCCGTGGAGGAATTCATGCACCGCGGTGCCCCAGATTACCTGGTTCAGGTTGCACCACGGCTTCTTGGTATAACCGAGGGTCGACATGCCGCCGTAGGACTGGCCCTTGACCCGTGTAATTGTGTAGACATAATTCACCTGGCTGGCCGGGGCCGCGGTAAAGAGCACGTTGCAGACGCGTTGGACCGAGTCCATGGCCGCGCGGACAATCTTCGTTTCCGCAACGGTGAAACCTTTCAGCCGGTAGGCGACTTTACCCTTGGGCCACAGCGAAGCGAACATTTGGCGCATGCCTGATGTCTTGGCAAGCGCGGAGGCGGTGCCGTTCAGTTCATTAATCATGGAGGCGTGTTCTTCGTCGTCCTTGTTCAGCGCGATGTCGCCGCCGAGTAGATAATAGTCGCCTTCATCCAGCAACAGGGGCGCATCGTTCGAAACCGGTGCCATGCCTTCGGTTTCGGAGTTCAAAGCGGCCGCTTCCGTCGACATTCCAGCAGGATTCGTGGAAAAGGGATTGTTCCCGCAGCCAACAGCCAGTAGTACGACTAGGGCAAGCATCAGAGACTTCATCAGATTTTTCATGACATCCCCCATTTTCAATTTGCGTCCTTATCTTTTGGGATAATCAATTGCAGTGCCAATCGAAAACCAATAATAAGCTTATGATATTGAAAAAGATAGGAGGTGGCCACGACCGGTCTGTTTGGACAGGTTTGTCTAAAAACAAGGATGAAAGGCCAAGAGAGTCCAAAAAAAGGGGTAATTACCGAAAAGGAGAAGTGTGTGTCAGTTCAGAAGGTCGAGCGTGCGGACATGAATGGTATCGGGTTCGTAGTCCCACGCGAGGCCCGGTGACTGGCGCAGATGGCGGATGAAGTCTTCTTTGTCAAACCAGGCCGTGAGACCTGCCACATGTTTTTCGAATTCCGGTTCAGTGAGATGGCCGGTGCGTGTGCACAGCCGCTTGTGAAAGCAGCCGAGGACCGTGTTTTGGCCCTCTTTGTCTTTCATCATAAGGAGCGGCCAGATGCGGCAATCCGTGGGCCGAACCGAATAGATATCGCAAAGATGGGTCTCTTCGTTCAGATAGGGGCAGACGAACCAGGTCGGGTCGAGGGCGGAGGGGACGAGCGTTATCTGGAAGACATCATCATGGCCACGGTGGGGAGTAAAGCCGTCCGCAGGCTTGCCATGGGCGCGGATTTGTTCGACCTCCCCGGCCGTAAACACGGGCGCGAAGTAGGTTTCGTCCGCGCGAAATTTGCAGCAACCGCGGCAGCTCTGGCAGGTGTCCTTGTTATCCCACATGAAGGGATAAAATAATTTTTAGAGGGAGCCTGTGGCCATCTTTACCGGTTCCAGTTCCGCGGCTGCGGGCTTGCGGGTCCGGAACGCACCGGGGTCCACGTTCCATTTTTTAAGGTTGGCGTAGCAGGATTGCCTGGAAATGCCCAGTTCCGCGGCCATGCTGTTGACACAACCAGAATGACGGCGGGCGAGCGCCTCCATGCGGCCGCGGTCAAAGGCCCGGAGGTCCGGTCGAATCCGCAAGGCCGTGGCCGTGCGCGGGCCGGGTTCAATCTGGAGCAGCTCCTCGGGCAGGCGGTCCGTCGTGCAGAACATGCAGGCCTTGCGCACCACGTTCAGGAGCTCGCGGACGTTGCCGGGCCAATCGTGGGCCTGCAATTTCTGCAGGGCTCCGGGAGTCAGTCCCAGGATGGCTTTTTGCAGGTCGTGATTGAGTCCGGTGATAAACTGGGCGCAGAGGTCCGGGATGTCCTCCTTACGACTGCGGAGCGGGGGCAGGGTGAGCGTGGCCGTGCTGATGCGTAGGTAGAGCTCTTCGAGCAGCGCGCCCTCGCGGACAAGCAAGAAAAGGTCGGCGTTGGAAGCGAGGATAAAGCGGACGTCCAGGGGAATGGTCCGCGTGTCACCCATTCGCCGGATGGAAAGGTGCTGGAGCGTTTGCAGCAGCTTTTCCTGGAGGCGGAGGTCGAGGTTCCCGATTTCGTCGAGGAAAACCGTGCCTCCTTCCGCTTCTTCGAACCCTCCGATTTTCCGGTCCGTGGCCCCCTCAAACGCGCCGGCCTCGTGGCCAAAGAGGTCGCTTTCAATGATTTGCTGTGGGTTTGAGGAACAGTCGATTTTGATGAGGGGCTTGTGCTTTCGCGGGCTGATATCGTGGATGTGGCGTGCCAACACCTCTTTCCCGGTGCCGGTTTCTCCGAGGATGAGGATAACCGTTTTGGTGCCGGCCAGGGCCACGGCATGTTCGCGAACCCGCTGCAGGGCGCTGCTCAACCCTGTGAGCGGAAAACACCCCGTGTTGCCATTAAGAGTGTAAAGCATTGGTTTTAACTGTCAATATTACACAAGGTAAACGTAAAACCCGTACTGCCGGTTAACAATTAAGCGCATTTTTTAATCATTTTACCCAATTCTACGCTTAAATATGCAATAAGGGTACCAAATTTCCTGTGACCGGTCCCGTGAGGGCAGGTATCATTTTTCATGACAAAAAGCGCTGTACAAAGCCCGGTCAAAAATTATATTTGATGGAAAGAGATGGCCCTTGCGTTGTGGGAGAAATCAGCAGGAGGACTTTTAAGATGGCAAAGAAAACCACGCTCAAACCCATGCCAAAGACACGGGTCAAAATCTTCAAGATTGCAAACCGGAGGGGCTACGCTGCGTTCTGCTGCCTCAACTTGACAGAGGGTTCCACGCCTTTCAAGGCGTATTGCCGGATGCAGAAAGCGGTGAAACGGCTCGGCGTCCGCCTGCCCGACATCACTGTGGATGCCGCGAAGCCACTGGTCCGCAAGGCGATTTGAATCCTGCGTTAGATTGAATTCTATAGCCGTTTTCTAAACGGGTATTTCGGATGGGGTGGCCTGTTATCCGGTTTCTCAACCGGCTCGTTACCCTCAAAGACCGCCTTGACGGGCTTGTCACCCATAAAGGCTTGGTTAAGAACCGCCACCACTTTTCGCGCCCCGGACGCGGTGATTTCAAAAATTGACTCGTGATCCATTAATCGGATGCGCCCCAGAGGGAGCTTGGGACCCCGTGTCGCCCGGTTGATGATCGAAATAAGAAGCGTGGTCGTAAGCGCATCCCGTCTGCCTATATTGACGCGCACCGTGGCCATATCGTCATTGCCGGACTCGCGTACAGGTGTGGAGGGATGACTGTCCGGGTGTTTTCTGTCCTGCCCCGGCCGTTCATACGGAACAGGGTATGCCTGAATCTGGATGTCCGGCGCCTGCTGGTAATAGTCGACCACAGGCCCGAAATCTCTCTCAAGCAGAAGCTTGACAAGGTCGTCACGCGAAAGGTCGCCGAGCGCTTTATTTATCTGGGGCAAGAAGGAATTCAGTTTTGTACCGGTTGTTGCGGTCTTTTTGATGCGTTCCAGGATTTCGACCAGTTTGATCTCGCACACCTGGCGGCCGGTGGGCACGGGTTTGCGCTCAAACTTCTTTTTTATGACCTGTTCGATGGCGCGAATGCGGTAGCTTTCGCGGAGATGGGCCAGCACAATGGATATGCCGGTTTTGCCGGCACGGCCCGTACGGCCGCTCCGGTGCGTGTACACATCCAAATCCGTGGGCAGATCGTAGTTGACGATATGAGTCAGGTCGTTCACGTCCAGTCCCCGTGACGCCACATCCGTGGCGACCAGAATCTGCAGGTGTTTGACACGAAAATTCTTCATGACCCGGTCCCGCTGATCCTGCGAAAGGTCGCCGTGCAGCGCTTCGGAACTGTACCGGTCCTGCGCGAGGCGGTCGGCCACCTCCTGGGTTTCGGCGCGGGTGCGGCAGAAGACGATGCCGTAAAAACCGGGGTATGAATCGATGATGCGTTTGAGCGCGCCGTAACGGTCCCGTGCATGCACCGTGTAACATTCGTGGGTGACGTTTTCCGCGCCCGCATTGCGCCGGCCCAGAACCACTTCCTCGGGATCGCGCAGATACTTTCGGGCCATGGTCGCCACAGCCGAAGGCATGGTGGCCGAAAACAGCAATGTCCTTGCGGTTTTCGGAACCTCTTTCAGGATGGTTTCAAGCTCCTCCTGAAAGCCCATGGAGAGCATCTCGTCGGCTTCATCGAGCACCACGCGCGCCACGTTGCCAAGTTGCGCGCTGCCCCGGCGGAGCAAATCGTTCATGCGGCCCGGGGTTGCCACCAGAATGTGAACCCCCTGATGGAGCGCAATCATCTGGTTCCGGATGGAGGAGCCGCCGTAAACAGCCAGAATTTTAAGATGGGGCGCAAAGCGGCCGTAGGCTTCGAGGTCCCGGGTTATCTGGAGGCAGAGTTCGCGGGTCGGGCACAGAACCAAGCCTTGCACGGTCCGCTTTTTCGCATCCGTGAGCTGGAGCATCGGCAGGCCAAAGGCCGCGGTTTTACCGGTACCGGTTTGGGCCAGCGCAACCAGGTCCCGTTCGCTTTTTAACAGAATGGGAATGACTTTGCTTTGAACCGGAGTCGGCTCAACAAATCCCAAGGCTCCGATGCCCTTCAACAATTCATCGTTCAGTCCGAATTCACGAAACAAGGTCATCGGGTTCTTTCTTTTTGCAATGCAACCCTCATGCGATAACATGCGGGTTTTGGTAATTCAATAAACTTCAGGGATAAAATGCTGCTTTGAAAGCGGCGGCCGCACATAGCCTTTGCTCTTCGTCCGTTTGGGCAGCGTCACCTTCTCGTGCTGAACGTCTTTGTACTTTATCAGGCTCAGCAGATGGGAAATGCAGTTGAGTCGGGCGCTCTTTTTGTTGTCGGCGTTTACCACATGCCACGGGGACTCCGTGATGTCCGTATATTCAAACATGTTGTCTTTGGCCTTTGAATACTCCTCCCATTTGCTCCGGGCCAGGATATCCATGGGCGAAAGTTTCCATTGCTTGGTCGGATCATTGGCTCTTTCCTGAAAACGGTGTTCCTGCTCGGCATCACTCACCGAAAACCAGTATTTAATCAGCAAAATACCCGACCGGATAAGCATGCGTTCAAATTCAGGGCAGGACCGCAGGAACTCCTCGTACTCGTCTTTTGAGCAGAAGCCCATGACCTTTTCGACGCCCGCGCGATTATACCAGCTGCGGTCAAACAAAGCCATTTCGCCGGCAGCCGGAAGATGCGCCACATAGCGCTGAAAATACCACTGGGTCTTTTCTTTTTCTGTGGGAACACCCAGGGCGACAATTCGGGCGATTCTGGGATTCATGGTCTCGGTGATTCGCTTGATGGTTCCGCCCTTGCCTGCCGCATCGCGCCCTTCAAACAGGACCACCACCCGGAGTCCTTTATGTTTTATCCATTCCTGCAATTTGACCAGTTCTATCTGGAGCTTTTGCAAAGCTTTCTCGTATGCCTTGCGCTTGAGGTTCTTTTTCTCACTGCAGTTCTGGCGGTCTTTTTTCTTCATGGGGAGCCTCCGGCACATGGGATTAACAGGAAGATAATCATTTGACACCGGTCGATCAAGGCAGCGCTTAACTTTCCCGGAGTTTAACTCCGGGAAAGGTCATTTCCGCAACAGCACCCCTCTGCTGAAAAATATCTTCGGCCTGTCCTCCACTTTGAAGCCCACGGTTTGCGCGACCGCGATTGTCTCTTCCATCATCCGGTTTGTGACGTGCAACAGGGGTTCGGCGATAAGGAACAGCGCCTTGTCTTTCATGGCGGTGTGAATGCTCTGCAGCAATGCATTCTTGTCCGGCACCTCATGCACCATCCAGAACGCGAGCGCAAAATCCACTTCGGATTTGAGCCCGTATTCCGTGCCAGTCACCAGCTTGGGCGAAATCCTTTCTGCAAGGCCCGCTTTTCCAGCCCGTGCGATTAAGGCGTCCAGCATCTTCTTCTGAATATCCACGGCAATGACGCGCCCCGTTTCCCCGGCCATCCGCGCCATGGGAATTGAGAAATAGCCCTGACCGGGGCCGATGTCGAGGATGGTGTCGCCCGGCTTGATGTATGCGCCCATGATTTTCATCGGGTCCTGGACCAGCCTTCGGAAAATATTGTCAAAGGTGAAACAGCAGCACCAGGGGCAGACGTGCTTGTCGCGGACAAAGAGGAGGTCAAAGAGAGATTTCATTCATGCGGCCTTGACGCGTTTGTGAATGTGACTGTGCAGAAGTTCTCCGATATAGGTTTGATATTTCTTACCGGATTTCAAGGCCAGCTCTTTAAGCATGTCCAGATCAAATTCGTTCAAACGAAGCGAGATGACCTTGTTTTTATGTAACGTCGCGCGTGCCGCCTCACGATAGGTTGCCTTGATTTTCCGGGAGACCGGCACGATTTCAAAATTATTGTTTTTGAAGGCGCTAAGCAGCCTTTGTTCGGATTTTGTAAGTTTCATTTTAATCTCTCTGGAATACGGTATAAAGATGGATCCGGGTCTTATACTCGGTGAACGGCGCAATCCAGGTCTTTTTGTTATGTCGAAAGATAAAGCAGGCCTGGCCTTTGTGCGTCCGGCTCATTACTCGGGCGACCTGGTAATTGCCTTTTTCAACCTGTTCCATCAGTGCCTCAAAACCGATTCCTCGCTCCAGCTTGAGCTTTATGTTCTTTCCAAGATTGTATGTAAATCTCATGGTAAATGTATATTAATTGTATATACAACTCAAGATATTTTTTATGGTATGGCGGGGACGGGGGGGGCTATCCGGCCGGCTTGGCTTTCGTATGATAGCCTTTTTCACTGTACGGCTGCAGCTTTTCAAGCCACATCGACATAAGCGTCGCCAGCTCATCGTTATAATCATAAGTCGGATCTTCTTTGGGCTCAAGCGGGTCAAGAATTTCAAATGCGAACTGGCTTTCGCCCAGCCGGTTGTAATCTTCCTGCAGGGGCCGGTTCATGTGCGAGCCCATTTTCAGCTGGAACCGGCAGCTGTTCTGCGACCCGGGCAGGTTTTTGCTGCTTTCGATGAAGACCTTCCCGTTTGTCAGGTTTTTGATCTGAAAAATGCCCATGGGTTGGATGGTCTGCTTGTATTTTTTGATGGCGTCTTTTTTGTCGAGCATGGGATTGGAGTTCATTCAGCCCTTCTTCGGCAGAAAATTCTGTTTGGTCACGATGCTGCGTCCTAATTCTTTTTCCGTCTCTTTGCGCGCGGTCCCTGCCACCCTGCCGCCCCGTTTTGCGACAATCTTGTTTTTCTCAAACGTTTCCGGCTTTTCCTGTTCGGAGATTTCGGTGGTGACGCGTTCACCCAGCATGGTAAAAATCAGCTCCAGATCGCTCATGTGGTCGCGCAAGTTCTGATTGGGCCGGTTCAACCCTTTCAGCTTTTTATATTCCGAGGGAGTAAGATCGAATGCGGCTTTTGAGATTTCAGACGTCAGTATGGCAAAGTCACGTTTGGATTGGATGCCCCTTTCCCGCCACTCATCAGTAAGATTTTGCCGGATGGCAATGCCGCGCAGCCGTTTATCGATCCAATCCTTGGGATACCCTTTTTTTTCATAGAGTTCCTTCATGCGGTTCTGCGCCAGTTCAGGATTTTCGATTTCCTGCACCCGTTCGTACCCCACCTTTGCGAGCCAGCGCTTGAACGGCTCAGCTTTGGGCGAGGGAATGGACTGGATGATGCGGAAAACGCCTTCGGTATTGGCGCAATTGAGCATCTGCGGGCCACCAGAAGTCTGAATGGAAAGGGGGGTGACAATTTGTCCCCACCCTTTGCCAAATTCTTCATCCCGATCGCGCATTTTCCTGATATAATCTTTTGCATCAGGCGTATCTGTAAGGACTTGGACAACATCGGAAACAACAAACCACCATTCATTGTTATGAATGGTTTTCCGGATTTCCCGTCCATTAAAGAGGGCGATTTGGGTGCTGTCAGTTCTTTTTGGCAAGTTTTCGGACATGGTGTCTCCACATTTTCAGGTTTGGTGTCTCACGCATTGAAACAACCATAATATAACACCATCACCCGACAAATTCTGTCGTTTCAAAATATGCTTCAGGTTTGTCCCTGGAATCAGCATACGCGTCTCTTTAAATTGATTTTGTATACCGTACTTCAACCGCTGAAATATGCTCAAGATGTTTTTCCGTTCCATCCGGTTTGTAACCGTTTTTATCATAGAAATTGCGCCCTATCTTGTTCTTTTTCAACACCCAGATAACAATTTCATGATTGCCTCGTTTGACAGCCTGGCTTTCGCAGAAGGCCAGCAGTTTCTGGCCAAAACCGTGACGCAGATGGTTCGGATCAATATAAATACCCCATAACTCAAAAACATTATCTGTTTTATCTTTATCGCGGCATTTGCCGATGGTAAGATGGCCATAGGTAAAATCGTTGTTTTCTATGACGTACGTTTCGACCAGGCCGGTTTTGATTGCCTTGCCGTGGAAAGCGGCGCAGTTTTCAAGCGACATCTTTTTGAGATACTTGTAAGGAACAATTCCTTTATATGCAAAACGCCAGCCCGTGATATGGATTTCAGCAATCCGGGGAGCGTCCTGAACTGTGGCTTTGCGGATTATTGTTTTTGACATTTCTTTTTCAATTGTTTGGCATACTTGCTGATGTCTTTCCAGCGCGCTTTCTCAATTGCGCTTGCTTTCATGGTCTGACGGTCCGACAGGTATGCGTATTCTTTTTTCAATTTCAAATAACTTTCAAAACGTTTCGGATCCAAAGTGCCGTTGTCCATGGCTTTCCGTACCGCGCAACCGGGTTCGTTTTCATGGCTGCAATCTTTGAAACGGCAGCTGTTTGCCAGTTCCGTAATGTCATTAAAAACCTGCTCCAGTCCTTTTTCATCGCCCCAAACCTGTATTTCACGCATTCCGGGTGTATCAATAACCATTCCACCCTCAGGAAGAAAGATCAGTTCTCGAAAAGTGGTCGTATGGCGCCCCCGGCTGCCCAATTCGCTTACCGCATTTACTTTAAGCCGGTCCGTTCCGAGCAGGGAATTAATTATGGTGGATTTTCCCACACCCGAAGAACCCAAAAATGCGATTGTTTTACCTGCTTGTATGTACTTTTTTAATTCTTCCAAATCTTTCTGGCGAAAGGCGCTGAGAGTGTAAACATCCACACCTGCGGCAACAGCTTCAACTTCATGCTTCCGCTGTTTGGCTTCAGCACATAAATCGGATTTATTGAGAAGTATGACCGGCACGGCACCGCTATCCCAGGCGATGGACAGATAGCGTTCAATCCTTCGCAAATTAAAGTTGTCATCCAATCCGGTGATAATAAATATGGTGTCAATATTAGCGGCGACCGGTTGCTCTTCCGTGATTTCGCCAGCGACTTTGCGGCTGAAGACGCTTTTTCTTGGAAGAACCGCATGAATCATTGCCTTTTTTTCGCCAGGAACAATGGAAACCGCCACCCAATCGCCTACTGTTGGAAACCGGTTTTTGCTTTTGTTCTCAAATCTGAATT
>JAZDKP010000035.1:0-9948 GCA_043802925.1 Fibrobacterota bacterium
CAATGACTTCGGATATGACGGTGATGTTTTTGCCGGGGAAGATGGGGATGGTCACCTTGTCGACCCGGACGCCCATGATGTCGATGACGGTCTCGTTGAGGCCGGTGCGGTCATAGTTGTCCTTGGGGTTCCAGGTGACCAGTTCGACCACGACCTCCACTTTTTTATCGAGGCGGATGGCCCGGATGCCGAACAGCGACTGGATGTTGATGATGCCGATGCCGCGGATTTCCATGTGGTGGCCGAGGAGCGGGCTGCCCTGGCCCACCAGGGTGCCGTTGCGCTGGGTGAGGGTGATGATGTCGTCGGCCACGAGCCGGTGGCCCCGCTCGATGAGGTCGAGCGCGCATTCGCTCTTGCCGATGCCGCTTTTACCGGTGTAGAGAAGCCCGATGCCGTACACGTCCACGAGGCTGGCGTGCATCGTCATTTTGGGGGCGAAGTAGTCCTCAAGAAAATCGGAAATGCGGCGCGCCGACTCGGGGGAGGTGAGCGGGGTGCCGAACACGGGCACGCCCGAGCCGCGGGCGCCCTCGAGGAGTTCGGGATGCGGCGTGCGGGAACTGGTCACAATGATGGCCGGGATGGGGTGGTCGAGGAGCTTTTTGACGCAGGTGCGGCGTTCGCGCGGGGAGAGGGAGTTGAGGTAGTGCCACTCCATGTCTGCAATCATCTGGATTTTGTTGAAGTGAAAATGGTACAGGAAGCCCGTGAGCGCGAGCCCCGGAAAATGGATCTCGTGCGTCTGAACCGGCCGGTCGGTGAAACGCTTGCCGGAAAGAAGGCGGGTCTTGAACTCCGCCGCGTTCTTTTCGAAAAGCTCCTTGACCGTGATCGACTGCTTCTGCGAGACCAGGGAAAAATCGTTGGAACCGCTCACTGAAGTGATTCTCCGTCTAATTCAATCGTCGGGGAGGCTGTTCTTGAGCCCCTTTTCTTTGTGCCCCTTGATTTTCTCATTGATTTTCTTGAGCTGACGCTCGACCTTGTCGAAAGCGGCGTCAATGGCACGCCCCATTTTTTCGTCCTGGGCCTTGCCCGCAATGCTTTTTTTCCGGGTGCTGACCACGACCTCGGCCTTTTGCCGGAGCGTGTCCTCGGCGTCGAGAATGATGTGCGCGGAAATAATGTTTTCGTAGAATTTGGTGAGATCCTCGGCGCGATCCGTGATGTTATCGCGCAGCGATTCCGATGCGTGAAAATGACGTGCGGTGAACTGGATGTTCATAAAAGCTCCCTTGTGCGTTTAAACAAACATACACTATTTATAATTATACTAAATCAATGCGCCTTAAGTGTACAAAAATCATACGATTGGGACGACTTGTTTGAATGAAACGGCCTCTTTCACCAGTGTTTCGGCCTTATAAGAACTCCGGACAAACGGGCCGCAGAAGGCCTCGCGGATTCCTTTCATAAGCGCGTATTCACGGATACGGCTGAAAGCCGCCTCGTCTACATACGCCGCAACGGGCAGGTGGTTGCGGCTGGGCGCCAGGTACTGGCCCACGGTCACAAGGTCGCAGCCGAGTGTCGCGAGGTCATCGAGTACGGAAAAAATTTCGTCTTCAGTCTCTCCGAGTCCGACCATGAGGCCGGACTTGACAAGTGTCCCGTGGAGCCGCTTCTTTGCCGCGGCCAAAAGAGCAAGCGACCGCGCGTAGTCCGCGCCGGGACGGACCTGCGTGTAGAGCCGGGGCACGGTTTCGAGGTTGTGGTTGAAGACGTCGGGCCGGGCCGTGCCCGTGAAGCGTTTGAGCGCCGAAAGGTCGCCCAGAAAGTCAGGCACCAGGATTTCGACCGTGGTGGCGGGGTTCTGTGTCCGCACCGCGCGTACGGTCTCTGCGAAATGGGCGGCCCCGCGGTCCGGAAGGTCGTCGCGCGTCACGGAGGTGATCACCGCGTGCGACAACCCGAGTGCGCGTACGGCCGTAGCCACGCGGCCCGGTTCACCCGCGTCCACGGGACGCGGCGCACCCTTGGCCACGCCGCAGAAACGGCACTGCCGCGTGCAGACGTCACCGAGAATCATAAAGGTCGCGGTGCCGCGGCCAAAGCATTCGCACCGGTTGGGACAGCCCGCGCCCTGGCAGACCGTGTGCAGCCCTTCCTGTTCGAGCAGCGCCTCGACCCGCGACTTTTCCGGGCTGTGCGCCACGCGTTTTTTGAGCCAGGCGGGCCGGGCAAGGGGAGCGGCCATTAAAATTCCTTGCGGAGGCGCGCGGGCAGGATGCTTAATTGTTCGCGGTACTTGGCCACGGTCCGGCGCGCCACCTGGATGGCTTTTTCCCCGAGCAGCTCGGTGAGCCGCTGGTCCGAAAGCGGCCGCTTTTTGTCTTCCTGGCCGACCAGGTCCTTCAGCAGGTCCTTGGCGCGCGACGTCGAGACCTCGGAGCCGTCCTCCTGGTCCACGGCCGAGCTGAAAAAGTACTTGAGCTCGAAGATGCCGTAGGGGGTCTGCACGTACTTGTCGTTAGTCACGCGGCAGACCGTGGAAATGTGCATGTGGATGATGTCCGCGATTTCCTGCAGGATGAGCGGCCGCAGGTGGGGCGGTCCCTTCTCAAACCACGTGCGCTGGCGTTCCACGATGGCGGTCATGACTTTGATCATGGTGACCTTGCGTTGCTCGATGGCGCGGATGAGCCAGTTGGCTGCGTTGACCTTTTCTGAAAGATATTTTTTCACGTCGGGCGACCTTTTCCGTTCTTTCCGGAGCAGGTCGATGTAAGCGCGCGAGACGCGGATGCTGGGCACGTTGCCGTCGTTCAGGGTCACGGCGAATTCGCCGTTTTCCAGTTTTGTCACGAGGAGTTCGGGCGTGATGGTCTGGGGCCGGCCGCCGCCGTAGAGGGTGCCCGGGCTGGGTTCGAGCTTGCCGATTTCGCGCACGGCCTGCTGGATTTCGGCCACGGGCAGGCCTGTTTTGCGCGCGATTTCCTGGATGTTGTACTTTTTCAGCAGCTCAAAGTGCTGTTCGAGGATGCGGGTCATGAGCGAGCCGGCCTGGCCCCGGGCGCGGAGCTGGACCAGGAGCGTCTCCTGCAGGCCGAGGGAGGCCACGCCGAGGGGATCGAAGTGCTGGATGAGGTGGCGGATTTCGTTGACGTCCGCGGTTGTGACCGCGAACTTTTCCGCCACGGACGCGGGGTCCACCACCAGGAAACCTTTGTCGTCGATGTTGCCGATGAGGAACTCGCCGATTTCGATTTGTCCGGGCGACAGTTTTTTCTCGTGCAGCTGCTTGACCAGGTGCTCTTCAAGCGTGAGTGTGTTGATGGGGATTTTCTCGTAGATCTCGTCGACGCGCTCCTCATCGGTCCGGCGGTAGCCCAGGTCAAAACCGTCGTTATAGGATTCCCCCCAGTCCACTTCGGGCGCGCTTTCGTTCCCGGTGTCGGCGGGGGAGGGTTCCCCGGCGGGTGCCTCTGCGGGCCCTTCGGTTACGGGTGCGGGCGGCGCGTAGTCGGGCTCGGATTCCCCGTCGTCGGATGCGGCCGCGCTTTCGGGTTCGACCGCGCTTTCGGGTCCGGCCGCGTCCCCTGCATCGGTCGCATCCACGTTGTCTTCGGTCTGCTGGTCTTCGCTCGCGGTTTCTTCGAGGATGGGATTTTCCTGCAGCTCCTTGCGCAGCACCTGCTCGAGCTGGAGGTTGGAGTATTGCAGCAGTTTGAGCGATTGGATCATCTGCGGCGAAAGGGTCTGGCTCAGCCTGAGCGAAGTTTCGAGCGACAGGTTCATGGAGGGGTCCTCCGCTTAATCCAGTTTAAAGTTGGCGCCGAGGTATATTTTACGCGCTTCCGGGTCGTTGGCCAGAAACTCCGCGCTGCCCGCTTTCAGGATGGTGCCCTCGCACATGATGTAGGCGCGGTTGGTGATGGCGAGCGTGTCGCGCACATTGTGGTCCGTGATGAGCACGCCGATGCCCTTTTTCTGGAGCCCGGCCACGAGGCCCTGGATGTCTTCGACCGCAATGGGGTCGATGCCCGCAAAGGGCTCGTCGAGCAGGAGGAAGTCGGGCCGCGTGGCGAGGGCGCGCGCAATTTCGGTGCGCCGGCGTTCGCCGCCCGAGAGCGTGTAAGCCGGGCTTTTGCGCAGGTGGGCGATGCGGAAATCCGAAAGCAGCTGTTCGAGCCGCTCCCTCCGTTCCACGCGGTTTATTTTCAGCGTTTCGAGAATGGCCAGAATGTTCTGTTCCACGGTGAGCTTGCGGAAAATGGAGGCCTCCTGCGGCAGGTAGCCGATGCCGATGCGCGCGCGGCGGTACATGGGATAACGGGTGATATCGAGGTCGTCCGCGAAAATTTTACCGGCCGTGGGTTTGATGAGCCCCACAATCATGTAAAAGCTGGTGGTCTTGCCCGCGCCATTGGGTCCGAGCAGGCCGACCACTTCACCTTTGCGCACGTTGACCGACACCCCGTTGACCACGGTGCGCTTGTTGAAGGTCTTGACTATGCCCTCGGTGCGGATTTCGTTCACGGGTTCAGCGCTCCTTTGCGGAACGTGGCGTAGTCCGGCTTTTTTCCGGTCCACACTTCAAAGGAGGCCATGCCCTGGTAAACAAGCATGTCCATTCCTGGGACCGCCCGGCCGCCCCGCTTCTCCGTTTCGGCCAGGAGCCGGGTTTTCAGCGGGTTGTAGACCGTATCGAAGACCGTGAGCTTGTTGTGCAATAGGGCCGGTGAAAGTGGCAGGGCATTCGGCCGGGGCGACATCCCCACGGGTGTGCAATTGATAAGAAGCGTGGTTCCGGACATACGGGCCGCAAAGGCGGGGGCCCCCAGCGTCAGCAGGGGAATGCGCGCCTTGAAGTGTTTGCGCGCGTCCGAAAGCAGCCGGGCCGCCTTGCGTGGTGCGCGGCAGGCCAGCGCGAGGTCGCGACAGCCGTGCGCGAGCAGCGCGAAAAGGAGCGTGCGTGCGGTGCCGCCCGCGCCGAGAACCATGATGCGTGTCTGCGGGGTCAGCCGGATGCTGCCCGAGACGGCTTTAATAAAGCCCTCGGGATCGGTGGTGGTGCCGTGCAGTCTGCCGTTGCGGTTGACGATGGTGTTGACCGCGCCGATGCGGCGGGAGAGCGTTGAGACGCTGTCGAGGTGTTTCATCACCCGTTCCTTGTGCGGAAGGGTCACATTGGCACCCAGGAAATTCATGGCGCGCAGGCCGTTGACCGCGTCCCGGAGGCGGCCGGGTTCCACGGCGAGCGGCACATAGGCGATGTTAAGCCCGAGTTTTTGAAAACCCGCGTTCTGCATCTGCGGGGAGCGTGAATGACCCACGGGCCAGCCAAACAGGCCGATGAGGCGCGTTGTTCCGTTCATGCCGCGGCCTCCTGCAGGACCACGCGGTTACGGCCTTCGGCCTTGGCGCGGTAGAGGGCTTTGTCCGCAACGGAGAGGAGCCCGAGCGGGCCCTTGATGGCAGGGGTCAGAGCCGCCGCGCCGATGGAGACGGTCAGCCGGCCGCCGGGCAGGGCCTGTTCGCCCGAGAAGCGGAAATCATCCACGGCCTTGCGTATCTTTTCGGCCACCCGGGCCGCTTCGTCAAGCAGTGTACCGGGCAGGATGACCACGAATTCCTCTCCGCCGTAGCGTGACACCACATCGGTGCGCCGCGTCACGGCGTTCAAAATGCGCGCCAGTTCGATGAGCGCGAAATCGCCCGTGATATGGCCGTTTTTGTCGTTATAGAGTTTGAAGTAGTCGAGGTCGAGCATGCAAAGCGAGAGCGGCGCGCCCGTGTCCTGCGCGAGGGTGAAAAAATGCTTGAAGGTGTAGTCAAAGTAGCGCCGGTTGTAGCAGAGGGTGAGCGGGTCGGTGATGGATTCGCGCACGGTCTGGGTGTATTCGCGCATATCAATTATTTTCGGGCTCGCAATCTGTTTGCGGATGTTGGTATAAAAGTCAAGCGTGGCCACCCGGATGCCCACGTTGCGGCACAGCTTTTCGCTCATGATATGCTTGTGCCGGAGGATGCTCTGCCAGTCTTCGCGCGCCACGGCCTCATCCAGACGGATGTTGGTGAGCATGTAAATGAGGTCGCTGTAAAAATTGCCGCCGTAGCCTTTTGTGACCTCCTTGAAATGCTCGATGGACTCGATGCGGCTCCCCATGTCCCCGCTGGCGATGCCGATGATCTCCTCGTCAATGAGAGGCGCGGCGTCCCCTCTGCCTTCAAGGCCGGGGATGGATGGCCCCGCATTCTGGGGAAGGGGTATTTTACTGTCCATGGTTCAAAGGTTTACCGGTTAATGGCATAGTCCTAAAATTAAAATAATTATAAAAAAGAAATTTATCAACAATTTGGGTATTGTTTTTGCTTGTATGCCGGAAAAAACTTGCGTTTTACAGGTAACGGGCTTCGAGGCGCTCCATCCGGATACGCTCTTTTTTGCGATGGTGGTCGTGGCCCATCAGATGGAAGAGGCCGTGAACGATGAGCCGCTTGAGTTCCTGTTCCAGACTGAGATCGTTTTCCGCGGCCTGCTGCGCCGCGGTATCGAGCGAGATGTAGATTTCGCCCAAAAGGTCGGGGTCGTCGAAGTTGAAGGAAAGCACGTCCGTGGGCTTGTTTTTTTTCCGGAAAGAACGGTTCAGTTCCCGGACCGCATCATCTTCTGTAAGAATGATGTTAACGGACGGGGCGGGTTTTGCGGGCGCCTCGGCGCGGAGAAGCGCGCACACGCATTTTTTCAGCCGGTGAATTGGAAACCGGAACGCCGGATGGGCGTTATAGATTCGTATAGAGAGCGCCACGGAATGAGGTTGTTATTCGGGCGCGCCGGACTCTTCGATTTCGTCGGAGGCCGCGCTACCGTTGGGGTACCACTCCACGATTTTCTTGGCAATCAGGTGCGCCTGCTTTTCGCTGGAGATGGTGAACTTGCTCCGCTGGATGTAATTGCCGTCCTTTTTTTGGTAACGGCGCAGGGAGACCTTGGGTGGCTTGTACAGGTCGGTGGCGCGGTCATATTCCTGGTACAGGAACATGATGGTCGTCCAGGCACCCTTGGAAAGTATCTGTTTTTTTAACTCTTTGACCAGCAGTTTTCCGTCTTCTTCGTAATTGATGCTGATGGTGTTGACCGAGCTGTTGCCCGAACCTTTTTCGCCAATTTCCATGGTTTCTCCCGTTTTTTGAAACCGAATAAAGCTAAATTAAATATTGAAAAACGCCGTTAATATATATATTTTACTTTATAATAGATAATTAATCAATGTTTTAAAATCAAGAAAAATCTTACTTTCTTGCTGATTATAAATATTAGATTATACAACAGATTCAATTATATGTGACAAGGGTCACAGCTTAAACCCGGGGTTTTATCTATATTATTTTTAAAACTATCCTTAAAATCATTATTGCGCGCGTAAAAACTGAAAACAATTCAAAACTGAACAAATATTTTTTACCTTTTGTATTGTCAAAGGGGGTTCTAATGGTACTTCTTTCCCGGATTAAAGCGATTGTACTTTTGACGTCGCTCATTTTACTGGCCGGTGTTGCGACTGCTGAACAGATGATTGACCGGGGCGCCAAGGTCAATTTCTATGTCGGCAAGGTCATGATCAAGCATGCCAATGAAAAAGAATGGCTCGACGCCAAAATCGGCATGAAGCTTAAAAGCGCGGATGCGGTCCGTACTTATGTGGAGTCCAAGTGTGATATCGAGACCCCGGAAGGCACGGTCATCAACATTCAGGAAAACACGGTTTTTGAGCTTTCTGAAGTTTTCCAGAACGCGCGCACCAAAGCCAATGACACCAAGGTCAACATCAAGACCGGCAGTGTGTGGGCCAATGTCAAAAAGCTCACGAACAAGCGTTCCAGTTTCGTCTTCGAAACCCCCACGGCCACGGCCGCTATCCGCGGCACCGAACTCGGAATCGATGTGGGCGAAGGTAAAACCCGCGTGCATGTTAAAGAGGGTTCGGTCGAAGTGCAAAGCCGTTCGGGCGGTCGGCCGGTCTTTGTTTTTGAAAATCAGCAGGCCTATGTTGAAAAGGGCAAGGACGGCGTGGATGTGCAGCCGGAAAAGGGCGATTCGGGCAGCGGGGGCAACGACCTTCCCTTCGAACTAAATTCACCCAAGGAAGGCCAGGAAATAGCGGGTCTCATCGTGCCCCTTTCGGGTAAAACCGCGCCGGGTGCCACCATCAAGGTGGTGGGTGGCACGGACCTCATTGCGGCCGCAGACGGCTCCTTCAACGGTTCTATCACGCTGCCCGAAGGGCTGACGGGCGAGACCGTGATTGCCATGGCTGCCATCTTCCAGGGCAAAACTTCCACCAAAACCGTCAAGCTCAAGCTTAAACAATCCGATGCCACTCCGGCCAAGGAGGTCATGGTCGCCATTGTGGAGCCCGCGGAAGGCGCGTCTTATACCTCCAACCTCGTTCCCTGCATCGGCACCGCTACCCCGGGCGCACAGCTTACTTTCGGTGACGGCCAGCAGATTACCGCCGGTCCCGACGGGGTTTTTAATGTCAAGTACAAACTCCCGGGTACGGCTGTGGGTGCTTATGATGTTAAGGTTTCGGCCGCGCTTGCGGGCGCGGTCAAAAGCGCCAGCGTGAACGTTAAAATCGTCGAGGTCATGAAGGAACTGGCCATTGTCCTGAACGCGCCGTCGCCGGGCGAAGAATTTATCAAGACCAATAAAATCCCGGTCGAAGGCATCACCCTGCCGGGCGCCAAAGTCACCTTTGGCAGCGGTGCCGCCCTTGTCGCGGACGCCACGGGTGCCTTCCGCGGCATCTACGAAGTGGCTAAAAAGTTCGGTGAACATGAGCTTGCCTTCACGGTCACCGCCGGCAGTGTTACTAAAAAGCTGGCGGTTAAAATTAAAGTCGTGGCGGATGCGGCCGGGTGCCTGGCCGAGGTACTCGACCCCTCCAACGGTGCGGATGTGCCGCCTGATTTCACCGTGAACGGCAAGGTCGACAACCCGGATAATAATGCCATTGTGTATGTCAACGGCGTGCCGGCCACGGTCACGGGCAACGCTTTCACGGCGCTCGTTTCCAGCGGTTTCAGAATGGACCAGGGCGGCCAGCTCTTGCTTTCGGTCACCGAGCCCCGGGCCGGCGCCAAATATGTCAAGCTGCCCATCATGGTCCGCGGCAAGGTCACGCCCGCCACGGCCAAGGTCCTCATTGACGGCACCAAGGAGGCGCGCGTCTCGTCCGACGGGTCGTTCGAGGCCGAGTATCCCATGTCCGACGAGACCGGCGACTACGACGTGGAGGTCATTGCGCTGCTTGAGTCGGGCCAGGAAATCAAGAAAAAGTTTGACGTGAACGTGCAGACCGAATGCAACGGCGTGCGCGCCGTGCCGGTCAAGGTCACCTACAACATCGAACTCGGCATGGGCAAGACCTCGGGTGAGCAGAAGCAGTCGGTCAACTTCCGCTATGACAAGCAGAAATACGAGCTTGTGCTCCTCGCGGGCACGCCGGTGTGCGCCAACGGACGGGTGGCCATTGACGTCAAGACTAACGCGGCCGAGCTTCGCGCCAACGATAAAATCATCCCGCTCTCGGGTGCGGGCGGCACGTTGCGCAGCGCGCGTTACGACATCGACTTCTCCGACCGAAGTTGCTTCCCGGAAAACGAAGTGACCTTCACGGCCACTGACGAGTCGGCCAACCCGCCCTCCAAGGAGCAGGTTGTGTCGTGGAGCTGCCCCATCCTCAACCTCGAAAAGCCCGAGCTCACGCTCACGGACCTCAACAACTGCCTCAGCATCCGTGTCAACGACAAGTCCTTCCTCTGCGACAAGGCGGAGGAGAATATTCGTATCACGGTCGAAGCCACTGGCAAAGGCCAGATTTTTGACCTGGATGTGAGTAAAAACGGCGAAAGTCCCTGTGTGCCCTTCGAGGACGGGGTCAACATCCTCTATACCGTCAAAGCCCTCGACAAAGGCAAAAACGTCACGACCCAGAC
>JAZDKP010000036.1:0-2494 GCA_043802925.1 Fibrobacterota bacterium
GGCTGGGTGACGGCCCCGGCAGCGCCTGACACCGCTATTAAACCGTATGCGCTGGCCGAACGGGCGGCCGCCTTCCGGCGGCAGAGACCCCAAAGCGAATCGAGTAACATTGCACCTCTAAAAACTATTGACCATACGCCACCCTTGAACCAGTCGTCCTTCTGGGAGCCGACACTTCTCAGCGCCGGGCAGGTCATCGGCCAGTTCCGCGGTACCTATATCCTGTGCGAGGCCGGTGAGGAACTCATCCTGATTGACCAGCACGCCGCCCACGAACGCATCCGCTTTGAACAGCTCAAACACCAGGCTGCAACGAGTCGCAAGGACAGCCAGCGCCTGCTGATCCCACAGACCGTTGACCTTGGTCACCGCCAGGCCGCCGCCCTTTCCGAGATTCTTGCCGGACTTCAAAATATCGGGCTTGACGTCGAGCCCTTTGGCGGCAGCACGTTTGTGGTTAAAGCCGTACCCGCGGTTCTGGCCGGTCGCGAAATCGCGCCGCTTATCCGGGAAGTGGCGGAAACGCTAGTGGAAACAGGATTTGGCGCCGGAATTGAAAAGACCTTGGAAGCGTGTCTGGTGGTCATGGCCTGCCACGGCACCCTGCGTGCCAACCGGTCACTTTCCGAAATGGAAATGCAGCACCTCGTCGAACAACTGGGCCAGTGCCACGACCCTTCCCACTGCCCCCACGGCCGCCCCACCTGGATCCGGTGGGATGTCCGCACAATAGAGAAATTGTTTGGGAGGACTGTTTAATAGGCTGAAGGGGGAAGAGGGGTCGGGAATCAGTATTCAGGGATCGGGTGTCGGGGATTAGGGGCCGGCTGACGGGGGGCAGGAATCCGGAAGAAACCTGGATTCCCCCGGATCAAGTCCGGGGCAGGCTAAGTCAAGCCCGGAATGACAGAGTTCATTTGGACGATCCTTTGCATTCCACCGGGCATGTGCCGAAATTATAAAAAGGGGCGGGTATATTACCCGCCCCTTTTCAGGAATACACGTTACAGAGCTTTTGGGGAATTACTTAAATTTATACTCAAGACCGAACGCGATGAATAAGATGTTCTTCTCGTATTCGACTTTGTCGGAAGCACCGGGGGACGGTACGTAAATAAAAGAATCGCTGGTATAGAAGGTGTTGCCGGCGGCAAAGTTCAGGGTTAAATCCTTCGTGGCTTTCCAGGCAACGCCGCCGCCCACCGTATTGGCATCCAGCTCCGGACTTTCCGGGGTCATGTCTTTCGGATCAATGCCGGTTTCGGTATACAGGTACCCCACAGTTGCCTTAAAACTATCGCTGAAAGCATATTCAAACATGATCCCCAGGTCATAGCCGTCATCGACTTTATCCTCTTTACCGTCCCAGTCGGCGTTGGTGTTAAAGTACCAGGTCAAGTTGGTCTCTACCCGCATTTTGGGGGTAAACTGGTAAGAGGCGCCGGCGCCCAGAATGGCCGGCAGGTCTCTTGATATAATGGCGCCATTGGAAACGTTAAAACCCTTGGCAATCGACGGGATTTTAAGCAGGCCTAAAGTGTCTTTGGACACTTTCTGCTTGAAATTTAGATCGGTGTTGGTCTCATAACGAAGGCCGATATTAAATGCATCGGTCGGCGAAATATTCACACCGATAATGCCGGTCCAGCCGTTCGCTCTCTCATCGTAATCCGCATTTTCGATCCGGACGCCTCCCAGATTTGTCAGCGTGGTTTCAGCCTGGACCTCCCGGTAGGCATCGATATATCTGGCCGCCAGCGACACGGCAAAAATATTATTGATTTTGTATGCGCTCCCAAAGGTATACCCCGGGTACATGCTTTCCGCAGCAATTCTCTGGTCGCTAACCAGTCCGGCTCCATATACGCCCATCATGGCGTATCCCAGCCTGTTGGTGGTCTGGTTCCCATTTTCGAAAGTGATCTTGCCGCCGCCGCCAAAGTTCGAGAATCCGAAATAATAGGACCAGTCGCTCTTCTTATAAAGTGCAAATACGCCCGGAATAAGGGAAGGGTCTTTGCCCTCTTTATCCACACCGTCGATTATGTTTGAATAATCCTTTATGAGATAATGGGCCGACAGGTTGCCATAGAACCCATCTTCCATTTTCACCGTTCCGGCCGGGTTGTATAGAACGATGTCGGCGGCGTCTGTAGAGGCATTGCGGTTAAAGGTCCGGATGTACTCGACGCTCCAGTTGGTCTTGTTTTCGATGCCGCCCGCCAAAGCGGGAGAAGCAAGACATAAAATCAGACCGATCACACAAAGAAAGGCAAATAGTTTTTTCATGGCATTTTCTCCTATCTGGTAAATTGGGTTAGCAGCAAAAGACCACATATGACTTTTCGGCTCCCGATGGGCTCGGCACTCGGGATAAATTTATAAAGTATGTGAGATAGTAAAAAAAGGAGAGAAAGCTTATTAAAAAACCCTTGTTGCGTTATGTATATAATTCCAAAATTTAAATGTCAAATAATTATTGAATTAGACAGCC
>JAZDKP010000037.1:0-13121 GCA_043802925.1 Fibrobacterota bacterium
GTACGAGAAGGTGCTTGCGGCCAAGCCGAATGAGCTTCCGGTGGTGGACAAGCTGGTGATGCTGAACGAGCGGATGCGCGACAACGGCCGCCTGATGGTTCTGTACAATAAAAAGATGTCGATACAGGGCAAGAACCGGGATCTGTTGCTGAAGCTGGCCGCGGTGTACCGCGAGCAGAAGAAGAGCGACGACGCCCTCAAGACGTACGAGGACGTGCTGGACATGGACCCCACGAATATGACGTCGCTGATGTCTCTTGTGGATTTGTACGAGGCGAAGAAAGACCTTAAAAAAGCGGCGGATGTCATGGACAAGCTGGCTGGGGTCGAACCCACGCCAAAAAATAACCTGCGCCTGGCCGGTTATTGTCTTGCCATGGGGGACAGCGTCCGCGCTGTGGCCCCCCTCGAACGCTATACGGCCGCCAACAAGGATGCCGTTGACCCACTGTTGACCCTCGGTCTCTGCTACCGGGCCCAGCGTGCGGATGACAAAGCTGTCTTTGTTCTGAACAAGCTGGGCTATCCGGACGGAAAACTGGGTGTCAGCAAAAACACCCGTGTCACTGCGCTCAAGGCGCTCTATGCGCTTTATGCCAAGAATACGGACGTCGAAAACCTCAAGAAAACGCTGGCGCAACTCACTACGCTCGAACCGGACAATCCGGCGTTCTTACTCGAACTTGGCAGGCTCTATTATGGCGCAAAGCAGTACGACCCGGCACTGGCCGTCCTTCTCAAGGCCAATGCGCTTAAAAAAGACGAGGGGAATGTTCCGTTCATCATCGGGTCAATCTATTATTCAAAGAAGGCCTATAAAGAAGCGGCTCCCTTCCTCCGTGCCGCGATACTGAAGGACGCAAAGAATGCGGAATTGCACCGCATGCTGGGTGCCGTTTATGCCGCGGATCCAAAAACCCAGGACGAAGCAGCGCGCGAATACGAGACCGTGCTCACATTCGACAGCCGTGACGCGGCCTCGGCCAAGGTCCTGATGGGCCTCTACCAACGCGGCAAGCAGAACGACAAGCTCATGCCTGTCTACGACCGTCTTGTGGCCATGGAACCCGGCAACAAGGAGGCGTGGAGCGGCATGGGCACCCTGGCGCTGCAGCTCAAAGACGACGCCCGCGCCGAAAAGGCCTTCCTTAAAGTGACGGAACTCGATCCCAAGTCCGGCCAGGTCTTCATCGGTCTGGGCGAACTCTATGAGCGTCAGAAAAAGACAGACCGCGCCATCGGCGCCTACGGAAGGGTGGTGGCCCTTAACGCGGGCCCGGCGCAGGATTTTGAAAAGCGTATCGGTTATCTATGGCTTGGGTTGGGTAAAACCGACAGTGCGAGCGCGCACCTCTACAAGGCGCTCGAGGCCGATCCCTACCTGCACGAGGTGGCATACTCCCTCGGAAAAATATTTGAAGACCAGAAGGATTGGACGCAGGCCGGCACTTTCTACCAGATGGCGGCTGACGCCCAGCCCGGAAACGCCGAGTATCTTCTCAGGAGTGGCAAGTGCAGCTTCCGCCTGGGCGAGTTCCCCTCGGCCAAACAGAAACTCCAGAAAGCCGTGGACCAGAGCCCCAAGCAGGATGAGGCTTTCTTCATGCTCGGTCAAATCCACATGACCCAGCAGAACTACAAGGCCGCGGCCGATGCCTTCGGCAAAGCGAGCGCGCTCAAGCCCGAAAACCCCGACTACCTCAAGCAGTTGTCCGAGGCCACCTTCAAACTTGACCGTTTCGCCGAGGTTGTCCCCCTCTACCTCAAGCTGACGCGCCTCAAGCCTGACGACATGGAGGCCCATGCCAATCTTGGACGCAGTTACCTTAAAATCAACAACACCGCCCTGGCGCTGACCGAGTTCGACAAGGTCTATGCGACCAAGCCGCAGCTCATTGAGGACGAATACGAAATCGGCAAACTCTATTTCAATGCCAAGCGTTTTCCCGAGGCCAAGCGCATCCTCCTGAACGTCCTGCGCACGCAGCCTGAAAAGGCGGACGGGCAGGAGATGGCCGCGGTTATTTTCGAAGGCGAAAAGAACTACAAAGAGGCGGTGGACCATTACGAAGAAGTGGTCAAGGCCGATAAGACCCGCTCCCGCCTCTACAGGAAAATCGGAGAGCTCTACAAGGCCCAGAACAACGACGAGCGCGCCATCGCGGCTTACGAAAAGTACCTGGCTGCCAACAAGGACCCCGAGATAGCGGCCACGATGCTCGAGTCCTATAAAAAGCTCCAGCGCAAGGAGGACGTGCGCCGCATGCTCGTCCACCTGACAACGGCCAACGCCGGCGATGTGGACCATTTCATGGAACTGGGTAAAATGGACTTCGCAGCCGGAAACATCAAGCAGGCGCTGCCCTCGTTCCTCGCGGTCATCAAGGTCAAGGCCAACCAGGCTGAGGCCCTTTACATGGCCGGTAAAATCGAGGACGAACTCAAGGACTACAAGGCCGCCCAGCCCCATCTGCTGGCCGCCTACCGTCTGGCGCCCGAAAACCCGAAGGTTCTCCAGGCCCTGGCTGACCTCTATTACGAGACCAGGCAGGCGGCCGAAGCCGTCACCTATTACGGGAAAATCCTCGATGCGGATCCCAAAAACGAGGCCGCACTTGACCGTCTTATCGAACTCTACCGTGGGCTTAACAATAAACAGGCGTTGATGGTGGGCCTCACCAAAAAGACGCTCCTCAACCCGCGTGCGGGCGACGCCTATCTCGAGTTGGGCCGGCTTTATCTTGCTGACAACCGACAGGCCGAAGCTGAAACCGCTTTCAAAAAGGCGGTGGAGGTCAAGGGTGAGGCGCTCGAGGCTTTTATTGCCCTGGCCGAAATGTATGTGGCCAAAAACAAGATTGCCGATGCCATCGACAATTATAAAAAGGCCATCTACGTTGATTCCAAGAACCCGGAAATTTACTTTAAGCTCGGCAAGCTCTATCTCACCGCCAAAAAAGACTCCACGGCCGCGATGGATGCCTTTGAAAAGGTACTCGTCTATAAAAAGGACCACCTCGAGACCATGGAGTACCTGGGCGGGTTGTATATGGCCTTTAACTACCAGAAAAAGGCCATCAGCACTATCCAAGAAATTATCAAGGCCAAGCCCAAAGCTGCGGCCGGTTACAAGGCACTGGGTAAGGTCTACCTCGACACCAAGGACTATACCAAGGCCGAGAACTACCTCAAGCAGGCGCAGGGGCTCGAGCCCAATAATCCGGAGGTCCAGTTCTATCTGGGCAAGCTCTACCAGGCGAATAATTTTCCGGAAAAGGCGCTGCCCTATTTTGCAAAGGCCTATCAGCTTGCGCCTGCCGACAAAATATTCGCGACTCATTACGCGGACGCCTTGTACAGTAAGAAAGAATATCGCGAAGCCCTGCCTGTGCTGCTCAAAATCAGTGCGCAGGACAAAAAGGACGCGCGGATTATTGCAATCATCATGGACTGCTATCTTTCCATGGGCGACATGCAGCAGGCCATGGGCTACGTGGGTATGCTTGAAAAGGCCGACCCCGAACAGTTGACAAAGAACTTCAAGGTGGCCAAAGCCTACTACAAACTGGGCAAACTCGACAAAGCGCTTGCCATCCTCGAGAACATGCCCCCGCAGAAGGACAAAGAGTATTTCAGTATGCTGGGTGACATTTATAATACCCAGAAGCAGTACGGCAAGGCTGCGGAAGCCATGAAAGAGCTCTTTGCGCAGGACCGGAGCGATATGAAGACCGGCCTGGCCCTGGGCGGCATCTACGAAAGCCGTGCCGAGGACGGCCTCGCTGCGGAGGTTTACGAAAGCCTCGAAATCTCGTTTCCGCGCGAACCCGGGGTCAAGGAGCGTCTGCTGAAGGCCTACCGCAAGCTGGGAAAGACCGACAACGTGCGCGCCACGCTGCACCAGCTCATCCAGCTTCAGCCGGGTAACCTTGACTATCTCTTTGAACTGGCCAAAATGATGATGGAAGAGGGACAGAAAGGGGAGGCCGCGGCACGCTTGGCGCAAGTACTGAAGCAGAAGCCGGGCCACACGCAGGCCGCGGCGCTTTATGGTCGAATCCTCTTTGAGAACAAAAACTACGCCGAGGCGGAAAAATACCTGACCCAGGCGGTGCTGGCCTCGCCCGGCAGCGTTGAAGGCAACAAGAACCTGGGCCTCGTCCTGTGCGCCCGTGAAAACTGGGGCAAGGCCGTTATCTACATTGAAAAGGCTTACTCACTCGACCCCAAGGACATGGAAACCACTGCGGCGCTTGCCGATTGCTACAAGGCGCTCAAGCGCACGGACGTGCTCATGAACCTGTACGCCACCATCATCAAGTCCGACGCCAACAATGTGGTGGCGCGCCGCGGCCTGGGCGACAATTATTATGAGAAAAAGCGCTTCAAGGAGGCCATGGACGAATACACCATTGTGATTGCGAACAAGGAAAGCGATCCCGAGCTCCTGAACCGCCAGGCCGACATGAAGCTCAATACCGGTGATGTGACCAAGGCCATTGAGCTCTACCAGGCCTCGCTGCGCCAACTCCCCAACCAGGCGGAGGTGGCGT
The DNA here is from genome assembly GCA_043802925.1 of Fibrobacterota bacterium. Lineage (GTDB taxonomy): Bacteria > Fibrobacterota > OXYB2-FULL-49-7 > OXYB2-FULL-49-7 > JAEUSG01 > JAZDKP01. Next base: position 4,554 of record JAZDKP010000037.1, read on the forward strand.
ATCGTCTTGGCGTCATTTACCTCAAAAACCGTGGCAACGAAGAGTCGGCCAAGGAGCAGTTCGAACAGGTCGTGCTCATCAACCCCAACCATTTTGACGCTTTCAAGATGCTGGGCAAAATCTACCAGCAGAACAAGGACGATTTTTCGGCCATCCGCTGTTACAAGAAGGCGCTTAAGATTAAGGGCACCGACCCGGAGGTCTTAGGTGACCTGTCGGTCATCATGCTCCGCCAGGCCGACTGGGAAAAGGCGGCCGGGGTCTATGCCGAGGCGCTCAAGTACAATCCTAACAATAACGATCTCAAGGCCTCGTTGGGACGCAAGTACCTCGACATCAAAAAGTACCGCGAGGCCGAACCGCTTATCGCTGCAGTTCAGGCTGCGCGCCCCAACGACGTGGGCATCATGATGGACCTTATCAACCTTTACAACCAGCTCGGTGAGTCGGGCAAGGCCATCCCGTACCTTGACCGTCTCATTGGCAGCGGCGGCGCAACGCCCGAGGTGCAGATGCAACTGGGCGTGGCCTACTTTGGCCAGAAGGAGTACCGTAAGGCGCGCGAAATCCTTGAAAAGGTGCTCACCAAGGTTGAAGGCACGGTGAGTGCGCTCCAGACGCTGGGCCTCATTTACGCATACGAAAAGGACCTGCGCAAGGCAAAAATCGTCTTCAAAAAGGTCCTCGAAATGGACCCGAACAACGTGGCCGCGAACTTCACGCTGGGCGAGGCCGCCTTCGCGGACAAGGACTTTGATCTGGCCGTGGCCCATTTCGAACGCGTGTACAATATAGCACCCACAACAGAGAACATCGGCAGCCGCCTCGCCGAATGCTACATGGCGCGCCAGGAGTACGACAAGGCCAAGCAGTTTATCCTGCGGGGGCTCCAGGAACAGCCCAAGAACGGAACGCTCTACCTGGGCCTCGGCAAGGTGCTTTTCGGTGAAGGGGACTTCGGCTCCGCGCTCAAGGCCTTCCAGAAGGCCGCACCGCTCCTCCCGGAGGACGACGAGCCGGTCTTCTTTTACCTGATGTGCCTGGTCAATACCCAGCAGATTGAGCGTGCCATGAAGGAGTCCAAGCAGGCGCTCCAGACCTTTAAACGCTCCGAAAAAATTTATTACGCCATCGGAAGCGCGTACATGCAGGGCGGCCAAATCGACAAGGCGCTCAAGGCGCTCGAACTCGCGACCAAGCTCAACGGCTCGTTCCGCGATGCTTATAAACTGGCAGGCGACATCTATTTCGAAAAGAAGCAGGATTCCGCGGCAGCCGTGGCCAACTACAAGCGCTTTATCGCACTCGGCGGTATGCTCGAGGAACTGCCCCAGGGCATCCGGGGCCAGATGCGTTAACCGGAGTAGAAAAAAAGAAAAGGAAACACCATGAAAAAAGCAGTGACCCTCGTGACAGTATCCCTGCTCTGCGCCTGGCTGCTCTCCGGGTGCGCGGCAACCAAACCCGCGGAAGACCAGAGCGCAAAACTCCAGGAGGTCAAGACCTCGGCCGAGGCCGCGACCAAAGAACTGCATGACCTCCGCCTCGAGAAGGCCAAGCTCGAAGCGGATAAAAGCGCCACCCCGTGAAACGTTATTCGCCTTTTGACATTGAGCCCCGATGGCAGACGTTCTGGGCGGAGCACGGTTCTTTCCGGACAACGGAAAACCCGGATCGGCCAAAATTTTACTGTCTTGACATGTTCCCGTATCCTTCGGGCGCCGGCCTTCATGTGGGCCATCCCGAGGGGTATACGGCCACAGATATCCTCTGCCGCTACAAGCGCGCCAAGGGGTTCAACGTCCTCCACCCCATGGGTTGGGACGCATTCGGCCTGCCCGCGGAACAGTACGCCATTCAGACCGGTGCCCATCCCGCGCTGACCACCAAAAAAAACTGTGACACCTTTCGCCACCAGATCCAGCGGTTGGGTCTAAGCTACGACTGGGAGCGCGAAGTCAACACCACCGACCCGGGCTATTACCGTTGGACGCAGTGGATATTCTGCCGGCTCTACGGCACCTGGTACGATGCCAAGGCCAGGAAGGGGAGGCCTATTGCCGAACTCCCCATTCCGCCCGCAGTACAGGCCGCGGGGCCCCAAGCGGTGCGCGCCTACCGTGACGAGCAACGGCTTGCCTACTACGGAAACGCGCAGGTCTGGTGGTGTCGGCAATGCCGCATCGTTTGCGCCAACGAAGAGGTGCTGGCCGACGGTTCGCACGAAAAATGCGGGGCCAAGGAAGTCGAGCGGCGCAACCTCAAGCAGTGGTTGATGCGTATCCCGCACTACGCCGAACGGCTGCTCGAAGGGCTGGATGCCCTCGACTGGCCTGAGGGAATTAAGGAAATGCAGCGTAATTGGATTGGCCGGTCCACGGGAGCGGAAGTCGATTTTGCAATTGCGGACGCTGCCGGAAAGCCCACGGACCGGCTGTTGCGTGTTTATACCACCCGTCCGGACACCTTGTTCGGTGCCACTTACATGGTAGTCTCACCCGAACATCCCCTGGTCGGGGCGCTCACCACGCCGCAGCAGAAGAGGGCTGTGGAGGCTTATCGTAAGGCCGCGGGCCTCAAGTCCGACCTTGACCGCACCGAACTGGCCAAGGAAAAGAGCGGGGTCTTTAGCGGTAGCCATGCCATCAACCCCGTAAACGGCAAGGCCATTCCCATCTGGGTGGCGGACTATGTTCTGATGGGCTATGGCACCGGGGCCATCATGTCGGTCCCGGCGCACGACACACGCGACTTCGACTTCGCCAAAAAATTTGACCTGCCGGTTGTCTGCATTATGGAACCCGACGCTTCCTGCGATTCGGCCTTAAAGGCAAGCGTACTCGCCGGCGAAGCCTGCTGGACCGAGGACGGCCGCTACATCCAGAGCGAAAGCGCGTTTTCCGGTCTTTCCATTAACGGTCTCTCCAAAAAAGAAGGTATCGCAGCCGTTCTCGACTGGCTTGCAAAGCGCGGTCTGGGCAAGGCCACCATCAATTATAAGTTACGGGACTGGCTGTTCAGCCGGCAGCGTTACTGGGGCGAACCCTTCCCGGTCATCCACTGGGAAGACGGCGAGGTTTCCCTGCTCGACGAAAAAGATTTGCCCCTCCTGTTGCCCGAGGTGCCCGATTTCCGTCCCGGGGACGGGGGCGAAAGCCCTCTTGCCAATGCCGGGGAGTGGCTCATGGTCACGGATCCAACGACTGGCCGCAAGGGACGCCGTGAAACCAACACCATGCCGCAGTGGGCCGGTTCCTGCTGGTATTATCTGCGTTATATCAGCCCCAAGGACGCGAAGCGTTTTGTGGACGCGGACGCGGAACGGTACTGGATGCCAGTGGACCTCTATGTGGGCGGTGCCGAACACGCGGTGCTTCACCTGCTTTACAGCCGCTTCTGGCACAAGGTCCTTTATGACCTGGGCGAGGTGGGCACGGACGAACCCTTCCAAAAGCTTTTCAACCAGGGCATGATTCTGGCGTATGCCTATCAGGATCCGGTTGGGAGCCTGGTTCCATCCGATGAGGTCGATGAACGGAACGGGAAATATTTTAAGAAAGGGTCGGGAGTCGAGTTAAAGCAAATCGTCGCTAAAATGAGCAAGTCGCTCAAGAATGTTGTCAACCCCGACGATGTCATCCGTGAATACGGGGCGGACGCCTTGCGTCTGTATGAGATGTTCATGGGGCCGCTCGAGGCCACCAAACCCTGGCAGACCCAGGGGCTCGAGGGGCAGACGCGTTTTCTTCAGCGCGCGTGGCGCGCGGTGGCCGGGGATGAAGACTCCGGTGCACCGCAGTATTCCGCGGATGCGCCGCCCCCGGAACTTCTGCGCATCGCGCACCAGAGCATCCTTAAGGTCTCGGACGACATCGAACAGCTGCGGTTCAACACCGCCATCAGCCAGCTCATGATTTTCTGCAATGAAATGACCAAGGCATCGGCCCGCTATCGTGGTGTCTGCGAAATTTTTGTCCAGTTGCTCCATCCCTTTGCCCCGCATATTGCCGAGGAACTCTGGAGTGTGCTTGGGCACGCGGGCGGACTCACGGGCACGTCCTGGCCTGCGGCCGACAAGGGGCTCGCAATCGAGGATTCCGTGGAAGTGGTGATTCAGCTCAATGGAAAGGTGCGCGGACGCATCCGCGTGCCCCGTGGACGCGACGCGGCCACGCTGGAATTAAAGGCTAAAACCGACCCGTCGGTTCAGGCCGGGCTCGAAGGCCGGACTGTGGCCAAGGTCATTGTCGTGCCCGACAAACTGGTGAATTTCGTGGTCAAATAACCGTTCTACTTCCCCTGTTCGAGAGCATCCGCTTGTTCGTTTGACTTCCGGTTGTTTTCTGATTATCTTATTCATCAGCCGAAGAAGATGAAAGACGTATGCCGCAAGCGGTTCTCGAAACAACGTCGTTTTCTAAAGAGGAGATAAGAATGCACAGGAAAATTAGTGTTGAAACGCTTGAAAGGGATGCTGAAAGCCTGCCTTCCCAGGAGCAGCTAAAACTTGTTGAAATTCTGATCCATAAAATAAGAAACGCAAAGCTTGCCAGAAAGATATCCCTGGACTGGAACAAATTGTACGGACTTGGTAAAGGTCTTTGGAAGGGCGAGGATGCTCAAGCCTATATCCGAAGAATACGGGAAGACAGAGCATGACACTACAGCGGGAAATAGCCAGACTCAATTCCTTGTTCATAGACACGGCTCCGATTATTTATTACGTTGAAGCCCACCTGCAGTATGGGCCCCTCGTAAAGGAAGTCGTGGAATCTTTTCTGTCCGAAAGTTTAATCGCCTATACTTCCGAGGTGACGCTTGTGGAAGTTCTTCCGAAGCCTATTGAAACGGGAAATGAACCGTTGGCAAAAAAGTTTGCCGATTTCCTCCGTTACGGCAACAACCTCGTTCTTCTGGAGATTTCGGCGGACATTGCCGTGATTGCCGGAAAATTAAGGGGTCGTTATTCTTCCTTGAAAGCAATGGATGCAATCCAGATTGCCGCAGCTCTTGTCAGCGAATCCGAAGCATTTCTTACCAATGACGAAAAACTTAAACAAATAAAAGATGTTAACGTTCTGGTCTTGAAAGATTATTTAGGGGCCCGCTAACAGCGGCAAACCCAACTCACTTCCCCATTAACCGAACCATCACCGCCTTCTGCACGTGCAGCCGGTTCTCCGCTTCGTCAAAAATGACGGAGGTGGGGGCATCGAGCACGTCGGAGGTGACCTCTTCGCCCCGGTGCGCGGGGAGGCAGTGCGAGAGCAGGCAGCCCTTGGGTGCGTGCTTCATCAGCGCGGCATTGACCTGGTAGGGGGCGAAAATCTTTTTCCGCTTGGCCGTTTCGCTTTCCTGGCCCATGCTGGCCCAGACGTCCGTATAAACCAGGTCGGCCTTTTTGACCGCATCGTTCGGGTCGCGCGTGACGCGGATGCGGGACCCGCTCTTTTTTGCGTCTGCGAGGAGGGAGGCCATGACCGGCTTTGGGAGGTCGTAGCCTGTCGGGCAGGCGATGACCGCGTGAATTCCCATCCGTGCGCAGAGCTGGAACAGGGAGGCGGCCACATTGTTGCCGTCGCCGATGTAGGCGATTTCGAGCCCCTGGAGGCGGCCCCGGTGTTCCTTTAATGTGAGCGCGGTGGCGAGCGCCTGGCACGGGTGATGGTCGTCGGAAAGCGCATTGATGACCGGCAGGGGCGAGACAGCCGCGAATCGTTCGAGCATGGCGTGCGAAAAGACGCGCGCTACCAGGCCGTTGACCCACCGTTCGAGGTTGTGCGCCACGTCCTCCACGGTCTCGCGCTTGCCGATGCCGATGGAATCAGGGGGAAGGTGGCAGGGGTATCCGCCCAGTTGTACAATGCCGGTTTCAAAGGTCACGCGCGTACGAAGCGAAGGTTTCTCAAACAGAAGTGCGATTACCCGGCCCTCAAGGGGCTTTTTCCTGAGCGGTTTTCCGGCCTTGAGGTCGGCCTTGAGCCGGGTGGCGAGGGTCAGGAACCCTTCCATCTCCCCTCGGGAGAAATCGGAAAGCGTGAGTAGGTCCTTGTGCATACAGCGTCCTTTGAAAAAAAATGGCTCCCGGCCTGCGGCCGGGCTTAAAACGTCCAACGTTGAATCATGATATGGAAGCGAAATGCGCTTGCAGTTTGCGGAGGCGCTCGGTGAGTTCCTTGGCCGTGACCAGTTTGCGGCCCACGGCGGAGAAAAGCTTTTCCTTGAAAAACTCGTATTCTTCGTCGTTGCTGGCATTCTTTGCTTCGAGCGCGAGCTCGGAATAGCCGTTCAGCGTGTTCAGGATGTTGTTGAACTCGTGTGCAATCTCGGAGAGTTCCTTGGCGGTCCTGGAGGCATCGTTCATAAGATTAAAAAAATAACTCCTCCGGGAGAAGCGTGTCAATAAAGCGTTCAACCGATAAAACGGGCGTTCAAATGCAGCGAATTATTATTTTAGCGTTATGTTGGCTGAGAAAATCCTGACCTCGCTTTCGCACAAGAAGTATCGGGACAAGCACGGTCTTTTCCTCATCGAAGGGCCGGATGTCATCCAGCATTGCCTCGAGCATCAGTATCCTCTTAGGGAGGTGCTGGTGGACGAAGCGAACAAGGGCCGGTATCAGCATGAAATCGTTCAGGCGAAAAAGCGGGGCGTACCCGTGTATGTCCTGCCTGTTACAAACATCGGCAACCTTGCGGAGACCGAGACCACGCAGGGTATCCTGGCCGTGGGCCAGGTACGCAGGGCGCCCACGGACGATCCGGGCCTTTCGGTTTATCTCGATCGCGTCCAGGATCCGGGGAACGTGGGTGCGGTCATACGCTCCGCGGCCGCGGCTGGCTTCAACAGTGTCATTGCGGGCCGTGGCACCGTGGATTTTTACAACCCCAAGGTGGTGCGCGGCTCGGCTGGCGGCTTTGCCAACGTACGCCTCTCCGAAGACCCGGACGGCACGCTGCTTTCGGAACTCCGGAAAAAAGGCTACACGCTCACGGTCACGGACGTCAAGCGGGGTCGGGACTACCGGCAGATGGAACGGACGCAGAACCGTGTTATTGTGATGGGAAACGAAGGGGAAGGGGTGGCGCAGGAAATCGCATCGCTTGCCACGGAACGGGTGCACATTCCCATGCCCGGGGCCATCGAGTCGCTCAACATTGCGGTTGCGTTCGGGATACTCGCCTTTAGCCTGGCCGTGCCTCCCAAAGGCTGAAATTCAGGGCCGGTCTATCAGCACAAACGCTTCGGCCCGGTCCGCAAGGTGGGTGAGGCTGAGCAGAATCCGGCCTCCAATCTCCTTCTCAAACTTTTCCAGCGAATGACCCGATAGTCTTAATTCCGGCTTCTTGTTTATGTCATGCACCACCGTGATCTCGTTCAGCCTCCAGCCGTTTGCGAGTCCGTCACCCGTGGCTTTTAAAAAGGCCTCCTTGGCCGCAAAGCGAGCCGCGAACCGTTCAAAACACAGGTTCCCGGACGCGGCACGGCAATAGGCGGACTCGTCCGGAGAAAAGACGCGCACCTCAAAGCCCGGGGTCCGCTCAAGACTTTCCCGGATGCGGGCGGTCTCGATGGCGTCAATGCCGATTCCGGAGGTCATCCGTGTTCCATACTCCTATCGTTTGTTTTTACGCGCCAAACCAGAGCGCATTGGTGAACCCGTAAAATACATCACTGCCAGCGGTAGAGGACACCTCCGCGCGTAGGTAGCCCGGTTCCGTGGTCTCTATCTCCCATTCAAAGCGGCGTATGGAGGGGGTGGCGCTTGGGGGTTCGGGGAGCTGGATTTTTCGTTCTTCGCGGCCGGGAGTTCCCTGGTACACGGTCACGGGCCCAAGCGGCCCGAATTCAGGCGTGGAAAGGACTTGCAGTGTGACGGTCGCGCGGCCGGCCGGAATCGTATCGCCGGTTTCAAAACGCCGGCCCTCCATTTCCGCGTGCAGCGTGATAAAAGGGCCGGTGGTGACCACGGCCCGGCCCTGCCGGAGCGAGCCCGTGATGGCTTCGGGTGTGAGTACGTCGGTCTTGACCGCAGTGCGCACATGCCCGAAGCGCGGGAGGGTTGATTCAGCAGTGTAAAGGAATGGGAAGCCGATTTTCCGGGTGCGGTTGAAGTCGCCGTGCGCGTCGTTACCGCCCAGGAAAACAAGGTGATGGCCTTTGAGCAGACGTGAAATCCACTGGCGCCGGCCGCGGAACAGTTCCGGCCCGATGCGCCCGTCCCAGAACTGGGTCGCGGGCAGCGCTGCGGTCATGTCCGTATCGGACCAGCGGCCCCGGTGGAGAAGAAGGCGCTCCAGCAAACCTTCGTGAACTCCGGGATGGGCGGCAAAGGCAAAGGCTTCCGGGTGGCGCGCAACTCGGGCAAGGGCCTCGGGAATAGAGGGATCACCGGCGGGGCGGCGGAGCGAACGCCCTGCGTCCCCGCGGCCGGGAAGGTATTCCGGGCAATTGACGGTCGCGAGATGGACGGCGCGGCCGCGGCTGTTTCGCACGCTGACCTCCTCGCCCGGTACCAGGCAGAAATCCGGCCGCGAGAGGCGGGCGGATGCATGGCGCAGGGTGTC